>DOCI01000285.1:0-4808 GCA_003503535.1 Planctomycetaceae bacterium | reverse complement strand
GATGATACGGATGAAAATGCACAAGAGAAATTGATTGAACGCCTTTTAAAATCCCCTCACTACGGTGAACACTGGGGACGCTGGTGGCTCGACGCCGCTCGTTATGCCGATTCGGATGGCTACGAAAAAGACAAGCAACGCGAAGTCTGGTTCTATCGGAACTGGGTCATCAATTCTCTGAATGAGAATAAGCCTTACAATGAATTTATCATCGAACAAATTGCAGGAGACCTGCTGCCACAGGCTGGTCAGGATGAAATTGTTGCGACTGGTTTTCTCCGAAATTCCATGGTTAATGAAGAAGGCGGAGCAGACCCTGAGCAGTTTCGTGTCGAAGGGATGTTCGATCGGATGGATGCCATCGGCAAAGCGATTCTCGGACTGACCACCCAATGCGCCCAGTGTCACACTCACAAATTCGATCCCATCACTCAAACCGATTACTACCGCATGTACGCGGCTCTCAACGATTTTCACGAAGCAATTACAACCGTCTACACGCCAGAACAACAGGAGCAGCGAAAATCTTTACTCGATCAGATTTCGCAGATCGAAGCCCGCATCAAACAACAACATCCCGACTGGAAACAACAACTCGACACCTGGGCTGATCAAACCCGTGAGAATCTTGTGACGTGGAAGACTGTCACGCCTACCGAAGTTCCCTTCGAAGGACAGAAGTTCCGCATCCTCGAAGATGGTTCCGTTCTGAGTGAAAGTTATGCCCCGACGAAATCGAATGTGGAATTGAGTCAGACGATACCGCCTCAGGAAATTCGAGCAGTGCGACTCGACTTACTGACTCATCCTCAACTCCCCCACAATGGCCCCGGTCGTTCTTTGTATGGAACCGGTGCACTCACCGAATTTGAAGTCCATGTTGCACCGGCATCTGATCCTGGCAAAAAAACGAAGATCAAATTCACCCGTGCTCGCTCCAACGTCAATGCGGTTCACTCCGAATTACCAGCCGCATTTCGGCAGAAAGATGCTGAAAAGGATGATCGCGTTACCGGACCCATCGATTACGCCATCGATGGCGATCACAAAACCGCCTGGACGAGTGATCTTGATCCCAGTCGCAGAAACGAAAATGCCTATGCGGTTTTTATACCGGAAACACCCATCAATTTTGACGAAGATTTCGTCCTCACCTGGAAACTCGCACAACTTCATGGCGGCTGGAATTCCGACGACAATCAATCCTACATTTTCGGACGCTATCGTTTTTCCGTCACCGACGGCGAACTGACAGAGACTGATCCGGTTCCACTTGCCATTCGAGAACTGCTAACTCAACCCGCAGAAGAATTGAATGATGATCAGCGAGAAACTCTGTTTTCCTACTGGATGTCTATCAATCCCGAATTCTCAGCCGAGAATGCAGAAATCGAAGCTCTCTGGAAATCGCACCCGACTCCGGTCAGTCAACTGGCAGTGAAAACAATGAATTCTCCTCGTAAAACGCATCTCATGCAGCGTGGTGATTTTCTCAATCCCGGAAACGAAGTCCAGCCGGGGGCTCCCGATTTTTTGAATCCATTTCAGGATACTCCTGCTCCGGATCGCCTCGACTTTGCCCGCTGGCTGGTCTCCGAAGATTCTCCGACGACGGCTCGAACCATCGTCAATCGCATCTGGCAGGCTTACTTCGGACGCGGAATTGTCAGCACTCCCGAAGATCTCGGCTCGCAGTCTCCGCCACCATCCCATCCTGAACTGCTCGACTGGCTGGCTGTCGAATTGATGGAGCACAATTGGGAATTGAAACATATCCACAAACTGATCGTGACCTCGAAAACCTATCAGCAAAGCTCGATTATCAGTCCTGTGTTACTGGAAAAAGACCCCTTCAACATTCTTCTGGCAAGGGGGGCCCGCTTTCGGGTTCGTTCGGAAGTTGTCCGCGACATTGCGCTGACGGCCAGTGGCTTGCTCAATCGACAAATCGGCGGGCCGAGTGTTTATCCCCCCGCTCCCGAATTTCTCTTTCAACCACCCGCCAGTTACGGTCCGAAACAATGGCCACTTTCTTCGAGTGAGCAACAGTATCGACGAAGTCTCTACATCCATCAGTATCGCTCCGTCCCCTACCCTCCTTTACAGGTGTTCGATTCTCCTAAGGGCGATGCTGCCTGCGTCCGCAGAACTCGCAGTAACACACCACTGCAGGCTCTGGTCATGCTCAATGAACCCCAATTCGTCGACTTCGCCAAAGCCTTTGCAAAACGAATTCTCTCAGAATGTGATGACGATAATACCGCGCGAATTCAATATGCATTTCAATTAGCCGTCAATCGTGAAGCCGATGAGGAAGAAGTTGAGATTCTGGAAACGTTATTAAACGAGATCCGGCAGCGAATTGAATCGGGCGAGTTGGTCAGCCAGAAAATTAACGCAAACTCCACAGAAGTTGACCAGCATTCAGAAGCTAAAGAATTGGCAGCGTGGAGCATCATTGCCCGAGCAATTTTAAATCTCGATGAAACAATTACCCGGCAGTAGAAGAAATTTAATTTTCACCACGAAGACACAAAGGCACGAAGAGTTTTATGGAAGAAGTCAATCTAATTCAAAAGGAAGATTTCTATTTGTGTTGTATCGTTACATATCTCTTTGTGTCTTCGTGCCTTAGTGGTAAATAATAAAAAAGTTAAGAGTTTAGAAATGGTAATCTCGTCAGGCAGTGCCTGACCTACACCGGATTAATAGAGACGGAAGTCATAATATGAATAATCAACCCGGGATACTACCTCACAATCATGTCGCTCGTCGCTGGTTTCTACAGCAATGTGGAATCGGTCTGGGTGGTGTGGCGATGGCCAGCATGTTACAGCAAACTACTCAAGCGGCTTCAATGGGTGATGATCCCCTGGCTCCGAAACAGCCGCACTTTCCGGCTAGGGCTAAGAATGTCATCCTCCTGTTTATGGGAGGCGGGCCGAGTCAGTTTGAATTGTTCGATTACAAACCGACGCTCGAAAAACTCGATGGGACTCTTCCGCCAGCCGATTTACTGAAAGGTTATCGAGCCGCCTTTATCAATCCGAACTCGAAACTGTTAGGCCCTAAATATCCATTCGCAAAGCACGGCGAATCGGGAGCAGAACTCTCGGATCAATTGCCTCATCTGGCTAAAGTCGTCGATGATCTTTGCATCATCCGCTCGATGAAAACCGATGCCTTCAATCATGCTCCTGGCCAACTGCTGATGAGTACGGGTTCTCAACAGTTCGGACGTCCGAGCATGGGCTCCTGGGTCACCTATGGACTGGGAAGTGAGTCTCGTAATCTCCCTTCCTACATTGTTTTCAACAGCGGAAACAAGGGGCCGAGTGCAGGCTCCAGCAACTGGAGCAGCGGATTTCTGCCGACCGTGCATTCGGGAGTTGAGTTCAGAACCAGTGGAGATCCTGTCCTCTATCTTTCCAATCCGGAAGGAATCGATCGACAGGTGCAACGCTCGACACTCGATGCCGTCAATGCGATCAATCGCCGCCAACTCGATCTCGTCGGCGATCCCGAAATCGCGACTCGTATCAGTTCCTATGAGATGGCTTTCCGTATGCAGACCAGCGCGCCGGAAGCGATGGAACTTAATAATGAGCCAGCTCACGTTCTCGAACAGTATGGAGCAGAGCCAGGGAAAGCCTCGTTTGCCAACAATTGCCTGCTTGCCCGACGACTGGTGCAACGTGGCGTTCGCTTTGTGCAATTGTTTCATGAATCCTGGGATCAGCACGGCGGCTTAAAGAATGGCATCGCTAACAACTGCAAAGCAACCGATCAGGCTTGTGCGGCACTGATTGCCGACTTGAAACAACAGGGCATGCTCGATGAAACACTCGTCATCTGGGGCGGAGAATTTGGCCGTACGCCAATGGTGCAAGGTGGGAACGATGGTCGCGATCATCACCCGAATTCCTTTTCGATGTGGTTAGCCGGTGGCGGAATCAAACCGGGCATCACCTACGGCTCTACCGACGAACTCGGTTTCAATGTCGGAGAGAAACCGGTGCACGTGCATGATCTCCATGCCACAATTTTGCACCTGCTTGGATTCAATCACAAACAACTCACTTTCCGTTTCCAGGGCCGCGATTATCGCCTGACCGATGTGCATGGGAAAATCGTCAAAGAAATCCTCGCTTAAAGAATCAAGTTTGCCTGATTAATGAGCCGAAGTACAGAATTCGAGAACCATTTCCAATTCATCCTTTCGCTTCTTATCTCCAATACATATAATTGCCTCTTGATGTTTATTCGCTGCGCTCGCCGAACGACACCATTTCAGAGCTATCAACAATTATCGAATTTCACAGGAGAAACAAAATGAGCTTTCAGACATCGCGCCGTGATTTTCTCAAAAAAGCGAGTGCCGCATCTGCCGGCATCGCGTCCATGCCCTACATCTTCACCAGCCAGGCACGGGCTAATTTTGAGACTCCAAACGAACGACCTGTCATCGGTTGTATTGGAACCGGTTCCCGCTGGGGAGCAGTGGGACCAGCAGCTATGAAGTTTGGCGATTGTGCAGCTGTATGTGATGTCGACTCCAATCATGCCGGTCAAGGCAAAGAACGCGTGCAAAAGGCACAAGGCAGCGATAAACAGGTTGATGTTTACGAAGACTATCGAAAAATACTCGAGCGTGATGACATCGACCTCGTGACGATTGTCACGCCCGATCACTGGCATACGAAAATTGCCATCGAAGCGATGAAAGCCGGCAAGGATGTATACTGTGAAAAACCACTGACGCTGACGATCGATGAAGGTCGTCAGATCATCAAAGCTCTCGATGAAAC
>DOCI01000286.1 GCA_003503535.1 Planctomycetaceae bacterium | reverse complement strand
CACTATTCTTGGGGAAGTCCATCTCATCATAAATATCTGGAGTGTGTTGAATTGCTTGTGGAGGCCATAAAGAAAAAAGATGAATCTCTAAAACCTAAGGAGCAACATTATATACCATAGGTCTATCCATAAAGCCTGATGATTTTTCATCAGGCTTTTTTCTATTCATTAATCGCTGTGGCCCGACTGAGTTTGTCGGTTGGGTCGCTGAGCGACAAGATGAAATCACCCTGCGATTTCTGGCTTTATTAGACCTCAGTCAATTCCCAATCGCCTACCCTGAAAGATTCTTTCGGCGTGGCGCGGTCGTAAGATTCTTCGTGGACCACTCACTCTCAATCGGCAAGCCTTTTTGGATATCATCCACCTGCGGAAGAGGAAGATGCCGTTTTCTATCCATGGAGAGCGAACGGTGGAGCATCTTGTGCTTTCAGCACCCAACCGACGAGGTCGGTCGGACCACCCGCGTATTTAACGTTGCAACAAGCGACTGCGACACCGCCCCCCAACTTTATAAGCGAGATTCATTCATAGTATTCGATCGTGACACCGGGGAGGCGTTTCCTCAATTCGTGAGCGGGTTTGTCTTTGAAGTCGATCCAGATTTTACGCAAATGTTGGAGCCGGGCGAGAGGGACCAGCGATTCCCAATCGTTCGACCAGGCGAGCGGGGTCCAGGAGAGATCAAGATATTCCAGACTCTCCAGTTCGGCCAGATATGGACCATTCTCAGGGACGAATTTCGTATGTTTCAACCGAAGTTCTTTCAGTTGATCAAACTCACTGAGTTCACGAAATGCCGAGCCTGTCACATTTTCGGAACTCAGTGTGAGCTGTTTCAGTTGAGTAAGCCGATTCAGTTTTGCGAGCGAACGATCTGAATATGTTCCTCCATAAATACGAAGGACTTCCAGTTGGTCCAGTGATGCCAACTTACTCAAATCGCGATCCGCACAGATTCTCCCGAGATCGAGAAGCTTCAGACTATTAAGCCGCCCGATCGTGTCATACCAATCTTCCTGGACCTCACAGCGTAACCAGAGTTTTTGAAGCTGATGACACTTGAGCAGATGAGCGAATGCTTCGCCATCGACTTCAATACGATGCTTCAGCCATAGTATCGACAGTGATTCCACACTTCCCATTGCTTCAAAAGTTTGCGGTCCAATCCCCAGGCCTGACAAGTGAATTTCGGTCAGCAGAGGAAACCGGCGAATGATCGCAGCGGCTACCGCGTCGTCATTGCGCCCAGGTACGCGTAACTCAAGTGTCTTCAGGTTGTTCAGTTTGGCCAGCTGATTGATTCCCTCGATGGAGACTTCCCCTAGAAACAAATGCAATTTCTCAATTTGGGGCAGCTTGCCGATTGACCGACAGGCAGAATCACCAATCGCGATTGCAAGCTGAGCGTCAAACACTATCAAATGCTGGAGTTTGGCGAGCTCGTTGCAGATTTCTACAAACTCCTTCTCGGTCAAATTCGGTTCGGGCCCCAGGAAATAAATTTCCTCGATCATAGGATACTCCTCGACAAGACCGCGTAAGTTTTCCGGTGTCGGGGAATCGATTCGAACTCGAATAGGCTGTTCTTCATTATTGATGGAAAAATCGTCCCACAGACTTGCGGAATAACGATGCAGCTTGATCAATATTCGATCTTTTGGTGACAACTGAGCATTCGCCACTTGAGGGATCGAGAGCGTGTGAATTATGCCGAATGCGATGACCAATAAGCTCGAACAGGATTTCATTGTGGGCTCCATGAATGAAAATAGATCATTCGTGCTTTCAAACGTATTCAACATTCCAGCAAACGACTGCGTCACCTAAACCGCAATTTTATAAGTGCGAATCATTCATAGTATTCGATTGTGACACCGGAGAGGCGTTTGCTCAATTCGTAAGCGGGTTTGTCCTTGAAGTCGATCCAGATTTCTCGCAGATGTTGGAGTCGGGCGAGTGGGACCAGTGATTCCCAATCGTTCGACCAGGCGAGTGGTGTCCAGGCGAGGTCAAGATATTCCAGACTCTCCAGCTCGGCTAGGTACGGCCCATTTTCTGGAGCAAAATTCGTGTGTCCTAAGTGGAGTTCCTTGAGTTGATCAAGCTCACTGAGTTCACGAAATGCCGAGCCTGTCAGTTTACTGTTGACAAGTCTGAGATATTCCAATTTGGTAAGTCCATGAAGTTTTGCGAGGCCGAGATCCGTATAGCTTCCTCCAACGATGTTTAGAAACTCAAGTTGATGCAGAGAATCCAAGTGACTCATGTCGTGGTCCGAACATTCTCCGCTTATGCTGAGTTGTTTCAGAGTTTCGAGACGGCCAATGGTTGGATACCAATTTGATATTGCATGACACCGTATCCATAATTTTTGAAGTTGTCGACATTTAAGCAAATGGGCGAACACTTCACCATCGACGTCAATGTAAGGCTTCAGCCAAAGCGTCGACAGCGATTTCGCACTTCCGATCGCATCAAAAGTCTGCGGTCCGATTCCCAGTCCTGACAATTTCATTTCGGTCAGTAGAGGAAACCGTCGAATGATCGCAGCAGCTATCGCATCGTCATTTTTGTTGCGAACTCTGAGTTGGATAGCAGTCACCTTAGTCAGTTTGGACAACTGGTTGAGTGCCTCAAGCGGCAGATTTCCCAACTGCAGGTCAATGTACTTAAGCCCCTCCAGCTCACCGATTGCTTTCGCCTGCATTTCACTCTGAATAATGACGCCCGAAGGCATGAACGAAGTAAGATTTTTTAATTTCATCAACTCCTGGCAGATCGCTTTAAACTCTTCGTCTTTCACATCGGAGGCATTTCTGAAGTTGATCAGCTCAATCATTGGAAATGCTTCAACCAATTTACTAATTTTCCCAGCGGTTGGGGTATCGACTTCTACGGAGAGTGGTTCACCCTGACTGTTCGTATGGTTCTGCCCCCAGAGCTCAGCAGAAAAATCCCGCCTTAAGTCATATTCAGGCTGAAAACTCAAAAGACGTTGTGGTTTATTCTGCGACTCTGTGATTTGTTCCTCTGCCAGTGTCGTCAAACAGTAGGAATGAAAGGTGATCATCGCGACTACGACCAATAAGCTCGAATAGGATTTCATTGTTATCTCCATGAATGAAAAAGGCGTTGCGGAGTTCGCAACGCCCTGTTGAATAAATGGTTATGGTAAAGCCTGCCAACCTTCGTCAAAATCGTCCGGGTTGACATCAGTTCCCGTCGCTCCCTGACGTGGTAACCAATCCAAGTTGATCCTCACACGCCGAAACTGAATCAAACTGTCATGCTCCTGCAGATAAATCGGTCCTCGCAAACGGACCCAGTCTTCAATTTGACCTGTGTTTGGATTAGTCCGAACTTCTTCACTATATACAGACTCATTCGCACCATGTGCATAAATATCGGGAATGTATTCCACTATTTGATCGTCGTATTCAAAATTCGGAATTCCAACTCGTGTCAATGTACTCACTTCGGATGCGACACTGCCATCCGTATTCAGTCGACTCACCTTGACAGTGATCGTCGCTTTGCGCCTCAGTTCGAGCTGTTCGTTGATAAGGGCATATCTTGGAGACATGAATCCAATTTCCATTCGATTCCAAGCCCCATCTGGCCAGCATTGTTGATTAACATCAGGAGAATTTGGGCGTCCGACTCCAGGATTGATGATCGGCTTTTTCTGCGGCGAAATTTTGTTATAAATTGCTCCACAAATTTGTCCATAAACTAAAGTTCCATCACCAGTAGTACAATTTGCTTGCACAGCCTCTGGAATTGCTTCGCCTATAGGTTGATCCGAGAAAAATTCTTCATTATCATTCCAAACAAAATCCGAGATAACCACTTCCGCTCCTGGAGTGGAGCCAAGATAAAAAATCTTGACACCACTATTGCCCCAGTTTCTCGGTCCCTTAATGTTTATCCCGCATTCTTTCCAAACCCAGGGCTTACGCACCGATTGC
>DOCI01000254.1:3133-3853 GCA_003503535.1 Planctomycetaceae bacterium | reverse complement strand
AACCTATCGGCTTCAGCCGATAGTAATTCAGTTTTCGAATTCGATTGGGAAATTATTGGAATCGCTTTTGATCGCAATACATAAAAATTCAAAGTATTTTTAATTCTCAATGGTTACATACTTTTCATTTTAACCGGACACCACATAATCAATACGTGAACAATTCTGGGCCAACTTCACACTGACACCCTTTCTGCACTTGGTCAAATAAAAAAAGGAATCCTCCAATGAGATCTCTGCTCCTGTCTCTCACGTGTCTGCTGACACTTTCTGGTATCACAGTTTCAGGAGACGAACCTGAAAAATCCACTCCACAAGATCTCGTGCGGCAACAATTAAGTGAGTACCTGACAGCATTCAACGATGAAGATTCCAAAAAAATTGCCAGCTTGTGGTCAGAAAATAGTGTTTTCACAAATCTCTCCACGGGAGAAAAAACAGAAGGTCGCGAGCAAATTATTTCTGATCTGAAACAATTCTTTGCAGACAATGAAAATGCATTATTAACTGCAGAAACTTCCAGCTTTAAACAGCTTGGTGAAAGTGTAATTCAAGTTACTGGTAACACCCGTTTGCAACTCGATGATGGAACTGTGGAATCAACTAACTTCGAAGTTCTATTTACGAAAGAAAACAAGATCTGGAAAATTGCATCGATCACGGAATCTGCACAGGTAGCTGCTTCAGCCAAAGATAGCTTGAAACAACTCGACTGGCTGG
>DOCI01000254.1:2493-3048 GCA_003503535.1 Planctomycetaceae bacterium | reverse complement strand
CCGACTGGCTGGTAGGAACCTGGCAGGACGATTCCGATCAGGTGATTGCGACGACTTCCTGCAAGTGGTCTGCCACCCAGGTTTTTTTGCTGCGTACATTTGTTATTGAAACAGAAGACGGGACCTCTCAGGGAACTGAAGTGATTGGATGGGACCCGCAGTTTCAGCAAATTCGCTCCTGGTCGTTCTTTTCTGATGGCACGTTCGGCTCGGGGTTCTGGTCGAAAAATGGAGACAGCTGGGTGATAAAAAGTGTTCATACACTTTCATCGGGTCAACTTGCAGAAAGCATTCGCGTACTCAGCGATATCACAGAGGATTCACTTCAAGTCACCTTGAAGAGTTCCTCGATTGATGGAGAACTTCAACCTTCGCGTGAGCCTGTGACCGTTCGCCGTGTTCCCGAAGCCACAACAAAAACTGTTGAAGGAGGACAGGAATAATGAAACAGTTCTTACTCATTAGATACTGTGCAGTATTGATGTCCTGCTCGTTGATCTCAGCAGATATTTCTCAGGCAGGATTTGGTGGCCGAGGTGGTGGTGGCGGCGGTGG
>DOCI01000254.1:639-2401 GCA_003503535.1 Planctomycetaceae bacterium | reverse complement strand
TGGTGGTGGCGGCGGTGGATTTCGAGGCGGTGGAGGTGGCGGAGGAATCAGTCGTCCCAGTGGTAATATCTCCCGGCCGAATATCAGTGCTCCCAAGCCGAATATCTCGCGACCGTCCCAGCCAATCTCACGACCTTCGATTCCCTCGGCTCCAAGTTCACGACCAAACATCAGCCGACCGAGTGGAGGTTTGAAACCTTCGACGCTGCCCGGCAACATCCCGAGTAGTCGTCCTTCAATGCCGAATATTCAAAAACCGAATATTCAACGTCCAAACACAAGCATTCCTAATTTTCCGAACCGTCCTTCGACATTACCTTCCATGCCTGGAAATCGTCCGAGCACACTTCCCGGCAATCTTCCGAATGCTGGGAACAATCGACCTTCGTTGCCCGGAAATGGAAACAGACCTGCTTTACCTGGGAATGGAAATCGTCCGACCTTGCCCGGAAATGGCAATCGTCCAAATTTACCTGGCAATATCCCTAATCCCGGAAATCGTCCCAATGGCGGTGGACCTCGTCCGACTCCCGGAGGATTAGGTGATTTTCTCGGAATGGATAAACCACTCAAGCCACAAACATTGCCGGGAAATATTCCGAATCGGCCAGGTGGAGGCGAAAACCGTCCTGGAAATATTACCCAATTGCCGAACCGACCAGGTAATGGAAATCGTCCGGGCAATGGAAACCGCCCAGACTGGGTGAATAAGCCGGGGTCGAACAACAATATCATCAATAACAAGCCGAGTTGGGTGAATATTAATAACAGCACGAAAGTGAATATTAACAACCGCTGGTCGAATTCCATTTATCGTCCCGGCCGTCCGACGACTCTTCCCGCGACGACAAGGCCTTACTGGAATAATTGGGGAAATAATGTTCGCCATCATTGGAATCATGGTCATTATGATAACTGTTTTAATAATCGCTGGTGGTCGAACCACTATCATGGAGTCGCCGGTTGGCATTACTGCAATCACTACGACAGGTATCCCTGGAATTACTGGTGGAGGCGACCTGCATGGGGGGCATACAGCACGTGGTTTGTCTGGGCCAATCGATATCCTCAGGTCTGGCAGCAGCCCGTTTATTATGACTATGGCAGCGGCGGGAATGTTGTCTATCAGGACAACAATGTTTATATCGATGGACAACAGGTCGCAACCGCTGATGATTTTGCGATGTCGGCTGCTGAGCTGGCTACGGTCGCTCCACCAGCCAATCAAGAAGCTGCAGATCAGGACGCGGATTGGATGCCACTCGGGACGTTCGCTCTTTCAACAGGGCAAAATGATACTGATCCTTCTCGGGTCGTTCAGTTAGCGGTCGATCGTAACGGGGTTATCAGTGGCACGCTTTACAATACGCAAACCGATCAGACTCAAACCATTCAGGGTCAGGTCGATGAGCAAACCCAGCGTGTTGCCTTCCGCATCGGAGAGAGCGAAACCATTGTCGCAGAGACTGGGCTCTACAATCTGACTCAGGACGAAGTGCCTCTGCTGGTCCACTTTGGAACTGAGAAAGTCGAGAACTACTTACTGATTCGACTGGATGAACCCGCAGATGGAGACACTGCTCAATAACTGATTGAACTGCACATTGATATGATCATCAGAAAGGACACTGCTGGCGAATCGGCAGTGTCCTTTTAATGTTTAACTGATCGTGAAGTGCTGTTGTCTTATTGATGTTTTGTTTGGCACTGGTTCTGCCAGTGTATTATGGATCATGGGATGCACTGGCAAAGCCAGTGGCAC
>DOCI01000254.1:0-511 GCA_003503535.1 Planctomycetaceae bacterium | reverse complement strand
GCAAAGCCAGTGGCACACAACCTCTTTTGTTAATAGATACGATTCACGTGAGAACTACTTTGTAATTTGGACTTTGGAATTCGTGGAATCGATAGGACTATTGCCCATCGCTAAGGCGAAAATACCGGGCGTTCTCAGTCCCAATGCGATCCACACGGCGATACCAATAATGATCGGCATGAAAAATGGATCACCGATGCGAACATGAGTTGCCGTCGCTCCACCAAGATATCCCGTTAACAGTATCGCTCCCACAAAACTGGTTTGTGGGATCAAAAACAATAGCGTGACAACAACCTCAACAACTCCGATGGCCTTAATGACATCCATCGGATAGCCAAGTTTGTCCATCATCTCGGCTTTCCCTTCCCATTCGGTAAACTTTCCGCTGGCACTCAGTCCGATCAGCATGACAGCCAGAAGTCCACTCAGTATCCAGCCTGCAATTTTACGTTTTGGAGAGATAGCCATTTTATATCCTCAGGGGGTATACGCTTTCTAATTTGAAATA
>DOCI01000050.1 GCA_003503535.1 Planctomycetaceae bacterium | reverse complement strand
AGGAAGACCAGAATCACGACTGCGGTTCCAAAGACAATCGCACTGCGGATTTCTTTGCTGGCTTCATAAACAACCTGAATCGCAGGGCGTGGCGTTTCCAGAGAATTGTTTTCTTTCAGACGACGAAAGATGTTTTCCACATCGACAATGGCATCATCGACGAGTTCCCCCATCGCGACCGCAATTCCACCCAGGGTCATTACGTTAATCGATAATTCCGTTCCGGTAATATAACCGATCATCCGAAAGACGAGCGTAGTAATAACCAGCGAGAGTGGGATCGCAGTCAATGTAATAAACGTTGTGCGGAAGTTGAGCAGAAACAGGAAGAGAATGATGATCACCAGAAAAGCCCCAATCACCAACGCTTCTGCCACATTGAAAATTCCTCGATCGATGAAATTGCGAAGTTGGAACAACTCAGGATTGATTACGATATCTGCGGTCAATGACTCTTCGGCTTCCGCAAATGCGATTTCCACTCGATCGGTCAGTCCACGCGTATCGACATGCGGCTGTTTAACGATTGTAAAGACAACTCCCGGGCGTCCACTCACACTGCCATCACCCCGCTTGAACTCTGCCCCTTCGACCACCTGAGCAACCTGCCCGAGCAGGACGGAGCGTTTTTCATTCGCTTTGATTGGGATCTGCTGCAGATCGTGTACGACGCGATCCGGCTCCGGCCCCAATCGTCCCAGAATACGAATCGGTCGTTCGGTTTCGCCTTTTACTGCGAACCCTCCACTGGTGTTGATGTTGCTCTCTTTGAGAGCCTGTTCGACTTCCTGTAGTGTGACATCGTATTCCAGCAAAGCGGCGGGATCGATGCGGACCTGATACTGCTTACGATCTCCTCCCAGAATAAAAGCTTCGGCGACTCCGGTCACTTTCAGAATTCTGGGGCGGATGACCCAGTCAGAAATTGTCCGCAATGTTAACCGGCGGGAGGCTTCGGAGGGGAATTCAACGGTATGATCTGTGCCGTCTATTGTCAGGATCGCTTTTCGATCCTGCGGCGTCTCAAATTGCTCATCGCTCTGTGTTTCCTGTTCCCACGAAACATTTTCTAAAGAGACTGCCTCCCAGGTTTCATGGCGATGCCGGTCAACGGGTCGCCAGACTTTGAGCATGGCTTCGGCATTGTCCTGTGGCACGACCTCAACCAGTAACCCGGTTTTTCCGATGGGATACAACTCACCATCATTGGGCCCCTGTTGTCGATAGATACCAGCCACGACAATCTGTCCCATGATGGAAGCTGGCGGGGTCATTTGCGGACGAATTCCTTCAGGCAGAATTCCGGCCAGCGTCGTCAGTCGTTCCTGTACAGTTTGTCTTGCAGACTTGATTTCCGTATCCCAGTCGAACTCGATGTAAATCACATTCAGGCCAGCCGTCGACTGACTCCGAACCGCTTGAACGCCACTCGCTCCCAGCAAGGCTATTTCAATCGGCTGAGTGACCAGCGTTTCCACTTCTTCCGTCGCCAGCCCCGGACACTCCGTAATGATGATTACGCGAGGTCGGTCGAGATCTGGAAAGACATCGATCGGCATTTGCGTCGCCAGATAGGAGCCGTAGACAAGTAACGCCATGCTGATCACAAGAACCAGTAAGCGGTAACGCAGAGAAAATCGGATGATGGCGTTTAACATTGATGAACTTCGATTTTAGATGATTGAATTTTTGCGAGACCGTTGCAGCTTTTTCGAGATGCGACCTATCGATAATTAGTGTGCCGCATGGACGGTCCCATCCGCATGAACATGCACGTCGGCACGCATTCCGCTCGCTGCCTGCGCTTTGAGGACTCGATTCAGTGAAGCGGCCGCCCCTTGAGCCAGATAGAGTCCCGGCGTAATCGTGCCATCATTGGCAATGACGGTGTTCAACCGATCTTCATGGAGAATCTGCACGGAGAGCCGATTGAACAGATCGCCATTTTGCTGAAAGACATACGCTTCCGGCCCCTCACGAACAATACCCGCACTTGGAAGCACAATCACATCGGTCAGTTCTTCTACAGGGACATGCAGCCGAACACGTTGACCTGGACGAAATCGCCAGACGACAAACGTCTCATTATTTTTCTCGTAAGCTCTCGCTTGATTGGAAAGAGGCACGAAGAAATCGAACGTCCGACTTGCCGTGTCGATGGAATTTGAGAGGTAGCGGATCTCAAACGCCTGCTGTAACGTCGGCCAGTGGTCCTCCATGTCTTCCGCAAATTCCACTTCAATCGGCCATGCATTTTGGGCGGCTCGTTCCAGGTACGGAGCTTCGCGTTTGAAGGCGTGCCCTTCAATGTAGAGGGCACTATGATCCGAAAGCGTTGATAGCAATTGCCCAGCCTGGACTTGTTGACCTAGCCCCGCATTGAGTTGCTGAACTTCATAAGCAAATGTTGTCGTCTCATCGTCATCTGGCTGAAATGATGCCAGTTGGATCCTACTTTCTGACTCGGCAAGCTTGATGGCAGGAGGTGCGACCACATCGATCGTAGAGATAAATTCCCCTTCAGCAACTTTTTGGATATCCGATGGACTCAAGCCACGTGTAAGCAGATCCTGACGATAGGCTTGGATCACCGTTTGCTGTCGACGAAGTTGGTTTTCCAGTTCAATTATTTTGGTCTTGGGAATCCCACCAGATTCTGCCAGCGGTCTCAATCGATCCAGCTGTTCCTGAATGAGTTCGATTTCCTTATTGGAACTGAACAGTTCCTTTTGTGTATTCTGCAGGTACTCGCTGAATAATCGCAATGTAAACAGGCGGTCTCCGGGGCGAACGGTTTCTCCGGGAAACGCGTGGACCTCGAGCACGACACCGACAGCCGGAGATGTGACTCCCCGATCCGAACGACCGGGCCGATCCACTATGGCTCCAGGAACCTGAATCTTCCTCCAGTAGGTTTGTGGACTGGCAGGTCTGGAAATCAATCCGAGATTCTTTCGAGCTTGAGCAGAAAGCTTCAAAACTTTGGGATCTTCAACCGGCGGGGCGACCTCTTCGGAAGAGGCCTCGACCGTTGATGTTGTAATGAGAGGCAACCACTGCTCACGAGTGAGAAATACAATATCACCTATAATGGCAACAACGATTAAGCCTCCCACAAGGCGCATAGCTTCTGGAATTCGCATAATGAGATCACCTCAGATTCACTGACATGGGATGCGATCATGCCGATTCAAATGGCAGCCGCGGAGTTTGTCAAAAAGAGAACTTCAAGAGCTTGGAGCCATGCGCAGTCCGAAACGGAAAACACGAACGGGACTCAGGAAGAACATTAGGAGAAGGCAGCCAGACTTGATTCTCAAGCGATATGAGAAACAGAGCTGCCTGTTGACGCTAGCAGCGAATTGATTGCTTCAACAGAAACAGCGCGCACTTCTGCTGCTGTTTCGGAGCAATACGGGAGGTTGTGGAAATACGCGATTCTGAATTCTCAGTCGAACCGTCATCAATTACACACAGGAATACAGCAAGTTCGACGGGAACTACTTTCGAGACCTTATTGGCTCTTAGAAGTTGAATTTCGGTCGAATAGATGGCATCCGAATCATGATCCGGACTTTGTTCAGCCTCAGGCGCAGTCGATTCCGTCTCATCACTTTGTTGGTGGTGATGAGTATGACTGTGACCGGAATTATTCAAATGAACATGAGAAGTCGCTGCATGGGCTTCTGGTTCCACCAAAGAAGTTTCCGCATGCGTATGAGGCACAGAGATAAAGCTCTGGCTCACCAGCAGGAGAAAAATCAAAAGTAGGGAAAGAACTCGTTGCATAATGACCTAGTTGATTGAGAAAATTAAACTCTGCTCATGATGTTAGGATGGATAAGTGCGTCGGTCAATTGAAATTTTAGAAAAGACTTTACGTAAACGCTGTTAAATAGCCCAATGACAATCACACCCACAAGCTTATTGGCCGCCTAAAGACTGGTCACGCAGGCTGCTGTCGAATTCAGTATCTTGCGTTCCATTGAGCCCTCCAGAGAGTAAAAGGCCATCAATCAAAGCTTGGGTTTGTGCCAGTTCGGTTTGTGCAGCGACGTACTCCAATTTGGTCTCAAAAAAGGTTCGGCGAACCACCAAAGTCTGCAGGAAACTGAATTCTCCTGCAGAGTATGCACTCTCAGTCAGATCCAACGTCTCTTGAGCTCGTGGTAGAATTTCCTTTTCATATTGCTCGACTGCAACCGCAGCTGAATCGTAATCTTGCCCCGCTTTTGCCAGCCGCGATTTGATCGCCAATTCAATTCTGCGAACATCCTGCGAGGCCCGGCAGACCTCTGCGTAGGCAGCCGAGATATTTCCCGTATTCTTGTTGTTAACTGGAATTGGCACACCGATCTGAGTGTTGATGAAGCCATTGTTTGTTGCATTGTCCACGCCAGCTCCCAACATCAATGTCACATTGGGAACTGCCTGGACTTGCTGACGGTCGAGGTGAGCGCGAGCCCGAGCCACTCTGGCACGAGCAGCCTGCAATTCGGGACTGGTCGCCAATAGCTCAGCCTCAACCAGATCCCACGATCGAGAGTCCGCCGAATCTGGCAAGACACCAATCAATTGGCCGGGTGGAATCTCAGAATTGCCTGCCATGGCCATTAATTGTTTCCAGGCTCCCCTGTATTTGACCTCAGCCTGTCGTCGCTGGACGACGATTTGTTTCAACTGAATTTCGGCCTGAAGAACTTCGGGTCTAGTCCCTTCGGTTGCCTTTTGTCGTGCCTTGGCGATTTGTACTCCTTTTTCTGCGACGTTATAAAACTCCGCGGCCAGTTCCAGACGACGCTGGGCTGCCAATGCCTCATAGAAACGTAGTCGAACATCGGTAATGACTCGATAACGCTGCGTTT
The DNA here is from genome assembly GCA_003503535.1 of Planctomycetaceae bacterium. Lineage (GTDB taxonomy): Bacteria > Planctomycetota > Planctomycetia > Planctomycetales > Planctomycetaceae > Rubinisphaera. The sequence goes on along the minus strand of DOCI01000050.1, from coordinate 317 downwards.
CGACTTCCCAGAGTTGCGATTGAACTTCTTTCTGGAGCACAAACTCATTTCGTGAAAGTTTATCCGCTCGCACGAATTCCTGTTCGAAATAAAGAGAGTGCTGATCTGTCCCGACATCAGCTAATTGAGAACCATTGTAGCCTATCGTCGGATTGGGTCTTTTACCAACTTGATCTCGATAACCCATCGCCTTGTGAGCAGAAGCAGACGCCTGCTGAATCGCTGGATTATTCGCAAGTGCCATCTGTTCAATTTCATCCAGCGTCATGCCATGGTTCATCTCATATTCATGAGAGACAGGAAGTATTTCCAGACCT
>DOCI01000200.1:10297-11283 GCA_003503535.1 Planctomycetaceae bacterium | reverse complement strand
CTTATGTTCAGCAATCGACTGAAACCGTTGGATTTGAAGCCGCCAAAGAACTGCAACGATTGATGAATGGCGGAACGCCTCGAGAATCCCCCCTTTTAATTCAGCCTGAGGGAATTGTTGAGAAAACTTCGACTGATACGATATTTACACAAGACGATATTGTTCAGGAAGCGGTTGCTTTTATTCGTCGGAACTCGGCCAGTGGTATCAGTGTTGATGAACTGACTCGTGCACTGAATGTTTCTCGACGTTCTCTTGAGGAGCGCTTCCGACGTTCACTGAATCGAACTCCAGCTGATGAAATTCGTACGGCTCGCCTGGAAGTCATTAAATCCTATTTAAAACGGACCACTCTTTCTTTATCAGAGATCAGTGATCGAACCGGATTCAGCTGCCAGAATGCGATGCTCCGATTCTTCAAACGGCTTACCAGCCAGACCCCTGGTCAATTCCGTCGTAACTACTCCTACAGCACTACGACCGAATAAATCCCTCCTTATTGATGGGTGAGCCTTCTGATCGCTCCAGTGAAAAATCTCTCTGCGAGTAAACCCCCTTACATGACTCTCCGCACACTCCCTGTTTCATACATGCCTGCCTTCGCCCGATATTGGGCTGAACTTATGACTGCAAAAAACGTTAATCACTTTGCGCAAACGACGCTCGCACTTACTTGAAGAGCGTTTATAACTAATTATGTTAAATCAGCCCGCACGACGAAAATATTCTCATGCGGCTGCGACTGTTTTTATTACCATTATGAGGGTCATTATGAAAGATTCTAAATTGTCGATGCCGGTACAGAACCGAAAAGCATTCACACTCATTGAGCTTCTGGTTGTTATCGCAATCATAGCCATACTGGTTGCCTTGTTGCTTCCGGCTGTCCAGCAAGCCCGGGAAGCAGCACGTCGTTCTTCCTGTAAAAACAATTTAAAACAAATCGGTTTGGCACTTCACAATTATCACGATGCCCATTCCTGTCA
>DOCI01000200.1:4829-10245 GCA_003503535.1 Planctomycetaceae bacterium | reverse complement strand
ATTCCTGTTTTCCATCCGGGTTCTATCGTCGCTATTACAGCGTTTCGTCGACATTTGCGGGCCCGGGTTGGGGTTGGGGGACGATGATTCTGCCACAACTCGAACAAACTGCTTTGTGGGATGCTCTGTCCCCAAATACAGCTATTCTCTCAAGATCGGCAACGATGGTTCCGTTAACTCAAACACCGATCGAAACATTTCGCTGCCCAAGTTGCCCTGGTGGAAATCTGAATGAAGCGTTGATTGGGGGTTCGACAGATGAGCCTCATGCCCTTTCCACCTACAAAGGGGTATTTGGTGATTTGAATACACAATTCAATTATTCAGGTGACAACTGTGCCTATTACCAGGGAAGTTGTATCAGTGGTGGAAATGGTGTGTTTAGTTCGAATAGTTCAGAAAAGTTTCGTGACATTACTGATGGCACCTCAAATACTCTGATGATCGGTGAAGTTGCCTATGGGATTAACGGAGTGCGTAATTCCTCGGGAACATTGATTGATTATCGTGGTTCAGTCTGGGCTGGAGTTGATTCTGATGGATCTCCCAGCAACGTTGCGACTCATCAGACGTTACGCGCGCTCAACGGAAGTGGAAACCCAGAAACGCTCTACTCGATTAACGGAACCAATAGCAATTCTTTCAGCTCACATCACAAGGGGGGAGTACAGTTTCTCTTGACTGATGGCAGCGTCAGATTCCTATCAGAAAATCTGGATTCACAAACCACCAACTGGTTGGCAGCCCGTGATGACGGTGAAGTCCTTGGTGAGTTTTAAGGTCATCTGAATAATTTTACTCCTGCACTGTTCCAACTAATTATTAGGGTTGCACTGGTTTTTCCAGTGCCACACAACCCGAAGTTGTAACCGGAACAATCCACGACTTGATCTTCACAATTCATTTATTTACGACATCCTGAATGGATATACTGATATGAAATTGAAGCATGAATTTCCTAAATTCTGGTTGCTTCTGACGGCGATCTGTTTTCAGACAGGATGTTCAGGATCTGGGCAAGCAGATTACGAGATGAAATCGGTCACGGGGATAATTACCTTTGAGGGGCAGCCGGTCCAGAATGCCAGTGTTGTCTTTGATGCTCCGAGCGGTGCACGCGCTTTTGGCCTGACGGATTCTATGGGGCAGTTTCAATTGGAAACTCATCGTTACGGTAAGGGAGCACCTGCCGGGGAATATCTGGTTAAGGTCCTTAGTAAAGAAGACACAAAAGTCAAAGACTCATCTCAGCCTCTGGAAATTTCCACGCTGTATCAGGAAAATGGAGTGGCGAAAGTAGTCGTCACAGATGAGAGTGAATCTCGATTCACATTCGATCTGAAAAAGAGTCCTGATGAGGACGATGTGATTTCCTCAATGAGTGGCGAGGGATAATCCGGAAACTGAAATTCGACTCTGACTATGATTCGAAACGCTCTCGATTGAATTCAACCGGGAGCGTTTTTTTTTAGTGATGCGGGATCGGTGAGAACGATCTGGGTATCCTGATGAGTTTAATTCCAATTTGAATTCTAGAAAAACTTGCTCTTGTCGATAGTTATCTCTTTATCTCAGTTGTACCTCAGTCAAAATCATTAGGTCGAAATCTACTCAGAATTAATAGCCTGGATGTGAATGTGTTTAATCGCTTAATGCTCCCGCTTTGTTTAACCGTCTCATTGGTGTCGAGCCTTGTGCTGTCTGCAAACCGAATTTATGCACAGGAACCGGTTCAATCTGATGGGGTAAGCAGTCCCGAAGACTATTTGCGACGTCCAGTCGGAACGGATTTTAAACTCGCAGATTGGCCCACTGTCAGCGACTACTATCGTCAACTGGCCGATCAGAGTGAAAATGTCTTATTGAGAGAAGTCGGGAAGACGACGGAAGGCCGCGAGTTTTTAATCGCTATCATTTCCAGCAAGACCAATCTGGAGAATCTTGATGAGATCAAGAGGCAAACCAGCATTGTAGCAGATCCCCGAAACCGATCAGATGAGGAGAAGCAATGGGCTATTAATGAAGGAAAAGTGGTCCTTTTCGTGACTCCTACCATGCATGCAACGGAAGCAGCCGCCACGGAGATGGGAATGCAGTTCGCCTGGCAGCTGGCCACATCACAAGATGAACCGTTCCGTTCCGCTCGCGAGAATATCGTCGTCGTGATTACTCCCTCATTAAATCCAGATGGTGTTGATCATGTTGTGCAATGGTATCGCGAACACGTTTTCACTCCCTTTGAGGGAACGTCGATGACCAAACTCTATCAATACTACACGGGTCACGACAATAACCGGGACTGGTTTATGCTCACCCAGGCAGAAACCAGACATTTAACCGGGCTCATGTATCAGGAGTGGTTTCCTCAAATTCTGTGGGATGTCCATCAACAGGGAAATTCGCGAGAACGTTTTTTTGTGCCTCCTTATCGAGACCCGTTGAATCCGAACCTCGACCCAGGTATCGTCGCCGGCATCAATGTGCTGGGAACTCGAGCGGTAATGGATATGCAACGGGAAGGATTAAATGGAATCGCAACCGGAGTTTCTTATGACAACTGGTGGAACGGTGGAAACCGAAGTGTGCCCGCGCGTCACAACACAATCGGAATTCTGACCGAAGCGGCTTCGGTTAAGATTGCCTCACCAGTTTTTCAGGAAGAAACTGTATTGGGAGATCCCCTGGGGCAAAAAAAATATCAACCCTCCAACAATTTCATCCAACCCTGGCCGGGCGGCTGGTGGCGATTAAATGATATTGTTAAGTACGAACTTTCGTTTGGTCGTTCACTCCTGGCGAGTATTAATCGAGAACCGGAGTTCTGGTTGAGAAATGCCATGGAGGCAGCCGAGCGGAGTATCTCCTCTGGAAAAGCCGGTGGCCCGCGTGCCTGGCTGATAACAATTGAAAATCGTGACCTGCATGCCGTCCGACGTCTTGCTGATATCCTGATGGCTTCTGGTGTCGAAGTGAGCAAAGCTGATGCGGAGTTTGTGGCAGATGGGCGAACTTACCCTCCTGGGACACTCATCATTTGGCGGGATCAGCCTTATGGTAACTACGTTAAAGATCTATTTGAACTCCAGAAATTCCCCGAGGGAAGGGCTCCCTATGATGTTTCCGGCTGGACGATTCCATTACTGATGGGTGTCCATCGCGTGACTGTGAATCATGATTTTCAGGCAAACGTGTCGCTGCTCGTAAATCCAGGGGAGTCGACAACAGAGTTTCCAGGCGACAAACGTCTGGCCGATCCCTCTGCAAGTAACGCCCTTTCCTCACAGAATAGTGGAAGCTGGACAAAGCTGGTCAACAGTTTGCAAGCTGGAACTGAACATAGATTCGTTGTGAAAGGAGCAAACGCCGGACTTATTCTTCCGGGTGCAGAATCTGAAGAAGATACACTTCCCATTCGCAGCGTTCCCCGAATTGGTGTATATGCCCCTTGGACAGGAAGTATGGATGAGGGCTGGCTGCGGTGGGTACTCGATGAATTTGAGATTCCCTTCCAGACACTTCGCAATGAAACCATTCGAGCTGGGAGATTAGAGGATCTCGTGGATGTCATTATCATCCCTGATGTCACCAAAGTTCAATTAAATCATGGCCGCAAACCGGAACCTTCTCCACCTCAGTTTAGCGAGGGACTGGAACCAGAGGGAGCCATTGCCCTTGAACGTTTCGTTCGACAAGGGGGACGAGTTATCGCCTTTGATGATGCGAGCAACTGGATGATTGACCTCCTGCAACTTCCACTCGTAGATGTCACCGAAGAAAAATCAGCCAAGGAATTCTCATGTCCTGGGAGTGTCCTGCGTGGTGTCTTTGAGGAGCATCCCTTCACGGCTGGACTACCTCCAGATATTGCAGTTTACTTTGCGAAGTCGACAGCATGGCGAGTGAAAAACAAAGAGGAACTTAAAGATGTAGAACTCAAACCCGAGACCGTTACGACTTTGCTGAAGTATGCTCCCACGCGCGTGCTGTACTCGGGGTACATCGCGAAAGAAGAAATCATTCACGATCAAATGGCCTGGGCCGTCTGTCCCTATGGCGAAGGAGATGTGCACCTGTTTGGCTTTCGCCCCCATTATCGAGCCTGGTCGCAAGCGACTTTCTCACTACTCTTCCGCTCAATATTTTTTACAGCTGATAAAAAATAAATCTGCAATGTATATTGATAATGTTGATACTCTTGGACGATGGCAAGTAATCGCGGGTGGATTCAATTTTGAAATGCACGGGTTTTGGGTTCGAACAGTTCGTGTGGTGATTGAATCAAGCATTTGAACCAGTTCGACTGTATCCGGGATGGTCGCTTTAATTGAATATTGGGGAATGCCATCTCGTTCGATCAATTCGTTGATTCTCTCATTATATCGATCTGCAAATCCTAGATCAGCCATCCGGGGTTTGCATTCGAGTCCCGTTTCTGGATCGAATCCATAGTGAATTGAACAATCTCCGATTTGATCGAATTGAGAGTCGAGATAAATGTAAGCTTTGGTTTTCCAGTCAGAATCTGCACACTCAAGCGCGAAGTTATTCTCAGAAAATTCGACAAACGATTTATATCCTAATGGTATTCCAAGAATTAGTATGATCCATCCGAACAGAGTAAGAAGCGAAAACGCGGAAAATTTGAATCTCTGTATATTCTCATTTCGATCGACAAGGTTTCGTCCGATCGAATAGAAAATTTGAATCGCGAATTCGAGAACGAACGTGACCATTAAGTATAATGGTCCAAAGATAATCGAGCCGTACAGCATTAGCCCCGGCCCCATATCACGAGGCACAATCAAGACGATGGTGCCAGCTGAAAAGAATGCGGTGACCAACGCATAAATGATCAATTTTTTGCGGCGAGTCTCAAAACGTATCGAGTCAAAATAGCCAGAAACGAGGATGGCAACAGGCCAGAGATACGTCACACCGTACCAAATTGGTGCAAGTGGCGATAGCCTCTGCAATCGATAGCGGGTATGCAAAGTACGGCATGCGCGATTACGCCAACGACCAGAATTCCTTGAGCAAGTTCAGGGGGTCTTATTTCTTATCGAGCCACGAAGTCTCTCCACGTGCCAGTCAGATTAATGTATTACATTTCGGGGAAAACGGGGAGTTGAGTTATAATTTTGAGGAATGCCGTAAGCCGTCCCCGAGTGCATTTCATTGTTCAATTCGGTTATTTGGAATTCGCGTGTATTTAATTGGAGTTATCATAACCAGCGTCCGCAAATTGCTACACAATAGTCATTGTACGCAATGATGCAGGAAATTCCTAAAGCCCGTCGAATTTGCCGCATCAGTAGGATTCAGCCAATCAATTCCAAAACCCGGACAATTATGCTGTGAGATTAGAAAATGATGCTTCCTTCCACATGAGTTAATCCAGCTTCCAGCGACATCCTGT
>DOCI01000200.1:0-4631 GCA_003503535.1 Planctomycetaceae bacterium | reverse complement strand
CGGTCTTAGGTACTTCCCAGACCGGGGAAAGGGGGCATACCACGCGGAAGTATCACTAGTTTAGACACTCTTGCTTGCTGGGTGGCCGAATTAAATACAATCTCGTATTTCCTGACAAAACAACAACTTACGTCAATCATCGCAATCGCATAAATCCACAGTGGAATGGAACAAGCAATCGCTGGATGACGTTGGGGTCCGTCAGCCGTTTTTGGACGATACCAACAATGTTATCGTCGTGAGTGAAGCCCGATGGAAAGCGTCCCAGGTATTGGGGCTGAAGGTCATCATTGTGACTGAGGGCGGAGTGGTCTTCGGCAAGCGGTCCGCCCTCAGTCTTCTGTTGTGAACCCGACTGGCAAACTGCCTGGTCTTGGCCCGTCCAATCCTGACCCCGGACAGTTTTTTGTCCAAAAACGTCCCTGCAGAAATACAGAAGAGCGGTGAAACCCTGATTTTGACTTTACGTAGCGCCGTTTTCTCCACTGCCTGCCAGTTCAAATATTGTTCGGCATCTGCCTTTCCCATGATGCAGAGTTTTCGCCAAGCCCCATGATGGCAGTCTCAATGAACCTTAAAAATGCTCCACATATGGGGCACAAGCCTGTTCAGTACGGTAAGAGTAATAGTTAGCTCTGAGTTTTAAACGTAACTGATCAAGCAACTTAGGTAAAGTGGTTGTGAGCTGCTTCATCAATGGACTCGACGTCAAAGAGATTCTTAAAAGCGGACTGCTTGTTGACAGGCTTCGATCCATCAGTGAATAATGATAAAATGCGTTATACAGAATTTTAAACTTTATTAGACAGAAACTAATTCTGTCTATCAATTAGTTCGTTGCGACTCGACTCAACGAACGTTGCGGGTGAGCTCCCCGGAGGCGTATCGATGGTCGGGGCAACCCCGATTACGAGTCCTCGGCGAAATGTTTTTCGTGAGTCCAACGAACAAAGCGGGTGGAGCGGAAAAGCGCGATCGTGTATCCTAGGTATGTACACAACTTTGCTTTCCGCTCACCCGCGACGTTAGCCACCAACTACGGACGACGGATGGACGAATCGCTGGCGTCATTCAATGCGTACTTGCCACGGATGATCCGCATTGACCCGTTGGTCCGCGTTTACCTCCACGACAACTTTCTCACTGCGATTCGAATCGGCCACCAGTTTTCTGACCTTGAATCGTCCAAGCTGCAATCACGCATCGGACACTACGACACCCTCGTTGAAGCGGGAACCATTGAATCCGAACAAACGGTGTTGCGCCTTGCCCTCGCCTGGTGTCTGTTTCTATGATGTATCCACTAGGACCTCTTCAAAGAAATACCGAAATTCGACACAGGGGACTTGCACCCCATAAACTCACGCCCGTGCCGGGCGTACCATGAACGCGGAGCCGCCGATCACGCGTTTTCAAATGGAACATCGACCGCGGCGGCCCGGTTATGACAGACGTTATGGCTTAGGAGTTACCCGATTGTCCGACGAGCAAACAGGCGTTTCTGCCTTACCGACGCTCCTTCATGACGCAACGCTGTCGGCGATCGAGTTTGATCCGTCTCTGCGTCTGGCGCAATTGACGTTTTATTGTCTCCGAAGGTCACCTGATGGTTTTGAAGTTGCTGATCGATCTGTACAGCTTCGGATTCTAATGGTCGAACGCATCGCAGCATATTACGATGCTGCGAGTTTTGAGAAAAGCTTCTCTGAACTCTCGGCCCCTGAGTTGTTGTCCCTCGACGACTTACGTCAGATGAACTTCGAGAACATTGAATGCGAGGTAGCAGTCAATTCGCTTGACGAACTGTTCAATCTTAGAAGTTCTGCACACGTTGATTGGCTCCGTGGTGATCCCTTTGATAGCGAACTACCTTCAAGTGGGCTTTGGTTCTTCGTGACTCTAGATAGCGGGCACTTTCGCCCAGAGGCCGTGCGGTCCTCGCTGATGTTCCAGGGTACAAACATAGAGGCTTGGTCCGCTGGCTTGCCGCTGTCTTTTCCCGAATGGGGCTTGCAATTTGATGCATGGTGGAAAAATTGGGAGCAACATTGGGAATCGAGTGGATCAGATGAATCGAGTGAAGAACCAACGGAAGAGGATACATTCATCCCAGTGGGTCAAGACCCACCTTCCGATCTACAGATCGGTCCTCCCGACAAGCCCGCCTTCGCAATCAACGCGGAGGGTATCGATGTTGCGTTGCTTGAACCGATTCGAGACTATCATGAGGGTATCTTGGCCCGCAACTGGAATCGGGTTGCAACGGCCTGGCCAAACCTCGACATGGACCTCATATCACGAGCGCAGGAGTGCCAGACTCGATTCCTTGGAGATGAGTTTGGCCGATGGATCTACCTGCGTCAGCTGGACGACCATTGGCAAGAAGGCCCCAGAGCCTGCGTGATTATGCGAGGTGTTGAATACACGGCGCCATTCGAGGATGATGCTGCCGAGGCGGTTGAAACGGTTGTGTCATACTGCCTTCGGCGCCTCGATGACCGCTGGGTTATCCGAACCTTTAGCCAAGGCTGGCCACCTTACGGATCTGCTCCTGAGTCTCCGACGCCTAAGCCTTGGTTGCAGGAATGGTCCGGCATTGGATAATCAACAAGCCAAATGAGCCATAATCGGGTAAGGGTCACCGTTGCCGGTGACCCTTACCATACGGCCGGTGATCTCGCGAATGCGGTGCTTGAACCTACGTCGCACTGGGCCAGGCCGGTACGTGAGAGAGAGCTGCGAGAGGTTGTTGGGGTGGAGGATTGGGAAATGCAGAAGAGACTTTGGTGTTAATCTCACACACCTGAAGCTGTCGAGACGAACTTAAATTCATGGGATCGTTCTTGAAGTGCATGACTCAGACATGTACGCTAATTTGTATTGTGAAGACTGCGGCATAGTATCATTGGATCATCAGTGTTCTGTGACAAAGAGCCTATATATTCTTCCATAGTTAAGCTTTTTATCCATACTCGACCGAATAAGTGCGGTAAAACTTTACCGCACTTCGGCGGTCGAATACCTGTTAGCTGACAATCACTGTCGAGGTAACCGTGCCAAAAGGACGAGCAATTCCGCTGCAGTATCAGCACGATCACATCGAGGATTCCATTCTTGTGTTCTCGTGTGAACAATGCTCGGTATTCCTCATTCAGGATGCGACCGTCGATTCGCCGACTTACGTTGAACTGAGATTTGATCGAACGAAATGTGTTCGCAGTGCCAGAACAGACTGCACACCCGCGATCGGCATTTACCCCGACCAAGCAGGGGCCAGCTTCATCGTTGAACTAACCGAATCACAATGGCCGCTCGAAGCACATAAGGCATATGTTTACGAAACCTCACCACTGAAGCCCAGTGGGCGTCATTTCGTCGTCAGCAACCACGACGTCTTTCACGAGATTCTTGCTGATTCGTTCACTGAAACCATCGTTCGTCCCGGAGACTCCCGCTACAACTTCGTCAGACAATTGTTCAACGCCCAACTGGGCGAAGCCAGCTAACCATGCCATGCACCGGAGTGGCAGTGGCGAGCGTTTCCTGAAATCAAAGTTAATTACCGCCACCCGGTGATGGCGGTAGTTCGTCGATGGAAATAGACATGAATCATCGCGATGATCTTCTGGTCGCCGACCTATCAGGATTTCTTCGTGCTTTCGAATGGGTCAACGCCAAGTGCGACAATGGCTTTACATTCCGAGTTAATTGTGTTGATGGTGTTTCCGATGTCGCATTGGCTGTCGCGAAACAATTTGCTTCAGAGAACTCCATAAGTATCTCCACTGAAGAGATCGCATACTCACGCGAATTCATGTCCAAGGTCTTGACCCGCTGGTTGCTTTGCTATCTCAACGACCCCGTTGCTCGAGATCGGCTCCAAGATACCAGGCAAAACTTCTCCCTTTCGTACCCTGATTTCCACTCGCAACTGCTGAACCCAATACTCGAAACAATCGAGCGGCTGGTAGCCGTTCGTGCTGCGTATAAAATAGAACTAACGACCAAAGGCCATTACGCGTGCGATTCCGATGACATCGTTATTGCCGGTGACGACCGGATGCTGTTTTTCCATTTCTCAGTGTCCGATTAAGAAGCCTCAGAATCCGACGAATCGGGTTAACCGAACCGGCCTTGTATGACGTTTCTGTTCGTAGCCTTGCAGCTTTGGTGAGAATGCGACCGGCGGCGAGATCAGGCCTGCACTCACGCACACATTCGCAGGCTTCCTCCCCACGCTCGGTCACCCTTCCGCAGTTGCCTTAACCTCGTACTTTGTCGATCGGAGCACTGATTTGGTATACTGATCTCCTTTAGACTCCCAGTCTCGTACACGGGACTTGCACCCGATAAAATCACGCCCATGGCGCGTGTTTTTAAGCAACGATCACTCCGGCGGCTCGGTGATCACTGACATTAGCCTGCCTAAGAGAAACAATGCCTGGTCTCGCAATTTACTTCTTGGTCAACCCATGACCGCTAAGTTGACGGAAATCGAACCGACGGCAATTCGGATGGGCCCAATTCGATCGTGCGCTGCCTGGATTGGCGCACAATTCATCTATTTCCTGGTTTGGCTGTTCGGCAAACGAATTTCATTCGATCAAACTGGACTTACCCAGGTTTGGTGG
>DOCI01000343.1:3723-5576 GCA_003503535.1 Planctomycetaceae bacterium | reverse complement strand
ACTCGACTCGCCTGATTAAAATAATTGCCTACAGCACCGTCGCAGTCACCGACATTCCACCCTGATACAGCGTTTCCGAAAGTGCCTGACGATAAACGATGCCGATCAGTTTCCCTTTTTTGTAGACGGCTCCCAGATCCTGTTCGCTTTCCTGCAAAATCAGCAAGGCTTCCAGACGCGAGGCATCCGAGTCGATTCGAGGCAACTCGTGTTGAATTTCCTGAAGGGGTGCCCGAGAGAGCAGCAGATCACTGACACGAAAGTAAACTGGCAATGGCCCATTCCCCGTTTCTGTCACAACAGGGACATAGACCTGGCCATACGCTTTGGCATGTTCCATCAAATTCGACTGAGAGAGTTCTCCATCGAAACTGAAAGCCACGCTTTTCGGAACGATGAGAGCCTGAATCGATTTGCTGGCGTTGACGAAAATCCCTTGCATCAGATTGTGCTGCACGTCGGTCACAATCCCTTCATCTCGTCCCTGCCCGATCACGCTGGCTAAAGGACGACGTCCCAGAATTCGCAGCATCGGCTGCAGTTCGGTCCCGCCGATCTTTTGAAATAACTTCGTGAGGACCATCAATGGCCAACTCAACGGCAGTAGAACGAAATGAATCACTTCAAAAAAACGAAAGTAACGTTTAAGCATCATTAACGGCGCACGATAATGTAACGTCTTGGGTAACAGTTCCCCGAAGATAAATATGATTGGCGAAAGTAAAACAGTCACCGCGACTTCCATCGTTTCTGAGAGACTTCCCAGTGCACGAATTGCCCCATAACCAATTGCGCAGGTTGTCACATAATTGGCCAGATTGTTACCAATCAGAATTGTGGCGACAAAGCGGGAGGGATCGCTGACATAACCGAAGATGCGTTTCGATAACACATCTCCCGTTTGCGCATCGATATTCAAGCGGAGCTTGCTCGCCCGGTAAAAGGCCGTCTCGATTCCACTGAAAAATGCGGACAGGCGAATTCCCACCAGAAACAACAACCAGATTCCTAGCCAGATAATCATTCTGAGCCCTCCGTATTCTGAAGGAAACTGTTATCACCTGGTTCCAGCAGAACACGCACACGCCCTGGAGCGGTCACATCAATGACTCGAAGCTTCCAGCCCTGCCAGAGCATTTCATCTCCAACTTCCGGAAACCGTCGTAAGTTCTGATGCAGCAAGCCTGCAACGGTTACACTCGGTTCCTGATCGGAATCGAAATCAATGCCTAAATGCGATGCAAGATAACGAAGCGTTGTCAGCCCATCGAGATGGAACGTGTGATCGCCAATTTTCAGCATCGCCTCCCGCTTCAAAATCCGTCGGGCTCGACTCGGGGATGTTGAGAGAATCGTGTCCAGTAAATCCTGTTGAGTCAGTAAACCAATGGTTTGGCCATATTCATCCACCACAACAGCAACATGACACAACTTCGCTCGAATCAGACTCAAAGTCCGAGCCGCATCAGCACACCAGGGGACATACACAACGGTTTCACGAAATGATTTTAGACCTTTCGATTCGGAGTAAATGGTCCCATGCATCCAAAAAACGCCTTGCACCTGATCGGTCCCCGATTCAACAATCGCGGCAAAGCCTCCTGGCGGAGTTGAATGACCAAAGTCCTGCCAGATCGCCTCTTCATTAACTGTCAAATACGTTCCCCGCGGCCGCATGATTTCTTCGACCGCGATTTCTGACAGGTCTAAAATGTGATGCAAAATAATCCGCTCATTGGCGATCATCTCACTGGATTGCGAAGAAAGATCCACCGCTTTTTCAAGATCCTCGGCATCGATAATGGTTTCTTCCTGGAGTTTCGGCCAGAAGCCCCGCGTCAAACCTCTTGTGA
>DOCI01000343.1:3001-3652 GCA_003503535.1 Planctomycetaceae bacterium | reverse complement strand
CCGCGTCAAACCTCTTGTGATGACCGCCAAAATCGGGAGAACACGATCGAGCAGGCGGACCGAAATAGATAATGGCCAGACCACCAGACGGGAGATGGCTCCAGGAATCACAACGGAAAGGCTTTTGGGAAGGACTTCGCCGAATAGAATGATCGAAACAACTCCAAAAATGCTCAGCAACCAGCCTACACTTTCGTAGCCATTGATGAGCAATCTGCGAGCGACCACCACACTCACAGCAAAGTAGGAAAGATTGATCACCAGATTCCAGAACAGAATCGCGGTCAACAGTCGCGAAGGATCGATCAGCAGTTGGACGATTTGCTTTTCACCCGGTTTACCATTCCGAAAGCCTTGCAGGTCATCGCGAGTCAGCGAAAAAACAGCCGTTTCACTGCCTGAGAAAAAAGCTGAAGCAACCGTAAGTGCAATCATAATACTGACACCGGGAAGCCAGAGTGTCAGAGATTTCAGAATTTCTTCAGCCATGAATACTTTGAACGTGGGAGTAACTTCTCAGGAATATAATCAACCTGAAGAATGATACGATACGTTCAATATTATTTCGACAATCAGCGGGAATCTGTCTGATGAATTTGAGAAAGAGTTCGCTCCTTACTCAGAGAAGGGGTAGCCCAGATAGCTCCGCTA
>DOCI01000343.1:1114-2847 GCA_003503535.1 Planctomycetaceae bacterium | reverse complement strand
GTGGACGAAGTCCACAAGAGGTCATCAATTTGATCGTTGAACTATCTCACAGGCATCTTGTGGCTGCGGCGCCCCGAAAGAATCTTTTGGGGCTATCCAATTCTGTAGGACAGGCATCCTGCCTGTCTAAATCAATACCCGTTGAGGTTCGCATGCTGCGAATTGACAGGCGGGAAGCCTTCCTACAGATCGACGCGCATCCAATACAGCCTGTTTCGATCTCCCGTGTAATCCAGGTGTTGCAACATCGTTTCGCCGTTTGGTTCGGGAAAATCGTTGAACTGAGTCCGGCCTTTCCAGCGGATTTTGACGCGCTCCGTAAAGTCGACCAACTCCGGGGTCAGCCAGAGTGTGACGCGATTGGCTGCGACTTTCACGTAGATATTGTTTCCGGGCGTGATCGTCGCTTCGACAGGCAGGGCCGTCGCCGGAATGAGGCGACCTCCCGGACTGACGCGGGGATTGAGGGTGGCTTCGGGCAGCCCGGAAAATTCGAACCACTCGAAGCGGTTATCGCCAGATCGCATCGTGACCCGTTCAAATTCCAGCGGTGGCAATTCGCGAATATGCAGCTTCATCCAGTCGAGAATCCGGGGAAGTTCATCCCGATAATCCTCCCCGCCACGCTGTTTATACTCTGTGAGCACGACATCTTGACCATATTTCATCATGCGTGTCCAATCGCTGGAATTGGCGTTGTAGAGATCGCCATCGAGTTCGCCCACCACAAAATATGTGGGGAGAGCATCGCAATTTTTCCAGTAGTGATGGGCATATTCGTTGAAGCGGCCACCAATTGAGATTAGACCTGCGAATTCGGAAGGATGAGACATGCCGACATCCAGAGCCGCACTGGCTCCTGTTCCATGACCAGCCAGAAATACATGGTCACTATCAATTGCCAGCCGCTTGCGGGCATCGCGTAAAATATCGAGTACAATTTCGTGCACAGCCGAGGAACCCGAAATATCTTCGGCTGGCCATTCCGGTGAAATGACAATATATCCATTCCGATGAGCAGGCCCGGCCAAAGTCGAACCGCCCCACCAGGTAATCTCCGCTTGAGCAGGAACTCCCGCAGATGGCAAAGCCAGTACCAGCGGATATGACCGATCCGCAGAATACCCGAGCGGCAACAACACCTGATAACGATAGGAATTCCCCACATTCATCGTATTCAATGTGAAGGGCACACCAACTTGTGAGGCAGGAGTTTCATAAGCCGGCCCCATATTCTGCACAATTGCTGCGAGAATATCGGGCCCGATGCCTTCAAGTTGAGAGAGAGAATGATAAATTTCCTGCTTATCAATGGGGTTCGTCACCTGCAGATAAGAACGGATCAAATCGCGGGCATCCCAGTAATTGATGGCGGTATCAGCATCGGTTTCCGCTAATGCAGGACCTACGACCCAACCGGAATAAGCCAAAGCCAGTTTTTGCTCAGCTGTCAAAAACTGATCGTCCAGGTTCTGCGTAAACGGTGTCAGCTTTTCCAGATTATGCCGAGTGAGACGTTTGTCGATGACCGAACGCATATCCTGAAAGCGAACTAATTGCTGTGGACTTTTGACTTCGACCTGTAAACGCGATAACTCTGCACGAATCCGGTCCATCTGTTCGTATGCAGCTTCATGCTCGCTGATGATGTGATCGACTTCCTGCAAAGTTGCCTGGTTGATGTCCTTTCGCGGAAACTGATGAGCTTTCTCATAAACGAGTTCATATTGCCC
>DOCI01000343.1:0-939 GCA_003503535.1 Planctomycetaceae bacterium | reverse complement strand
CCTGCTGAGAGTCGGGTTTTGAATTCGTTTAAAAACTCCAACGCCTGGAGCTGTCGGATCAGCAGGCGGAGTTCATGGATACGATTCGCAAAATCTGGGAATTCTCCTTCTTTTTCAATGCGATCCAATTCCTGCTGAGCCTGCATCAGCATGTCGGCATCAATGAAAAATCGAACGATTGCCAATCGATCATTCGGATTTTTCTCATTGATGGCCATTGAGAGCGTGGATCGCAAGACGTCAGGTGGAATATCCTGCGTGGTCACTGCGTATTCCCAGTTCTCTTTGAGGGCTTTGAGTCTGACATAATCAGGACGCAACAGGGAAATCGACTGTACGACATTCAATTCTCCCCGAGGTGTATTCAATGCGATGATTCGACGACCGAAATCCGAAAATGGTTGAATGACCCGATAGCCACCGACAGATCCGAAAGTCATCGTACGCGAACCTGGTGGAATTGTGATATTAAACTCTTCGACATTCGGCGAGCCGAGTTGCACTTCCTGCACCTGAGCCTGCGGCAGGTAAGTAATTCGGGGACCATCTTCAAATTTCGTGAATGGATAACTGGTAATCGGTCCCGAACTTCCGCGGCGAATCAGATCCAGAGTCAGCCCCTGAACAGGTTCCGGCTTACCTTCAAACTCAATCTTGAACCCACTCCGCATAATTGCCTCGCCAGCCGTGAGCGGTGAGACAATCAGTAGAACCAGCATTGCGTTGAGCAGCAAAGGCAGGGTGCCAGAGGTCAAATTGCGTATTTTGAATAAAATGGTCAACACCTTATGCGCCAGTAGGAAACTCAATTACCCTAAGAATCGGCAATTTTAACATAGCCCCGACACTCCCCGAAGCATTTTTTAGCGGGAATTTGAGATCACTGGGAATTGCTGAGATTTAAATATTTTTGAACCACGGATGGACACGGATTTTCAC
>DOCI01000344.1:13897-15262 GCA_003503535.1 Planctomycetaceae bacterium | reverse complement strand
CAGGGAGAAATCGATCGTCCCGCACTTGGTAAAAAAGTGTGGGGAGAAGATGGTCCAGCCATTCATAATAGAAAAAAGCTGGAAAAAATTGTTCATCCCGAAATTAAAAACCTGATGCAGCAACAAATTGACGCTGCCCGGGAACAGGGAGCCAGAGGTGTCCTTCTGGATGCAGCTGTCATGCTCGAAACGGGCTGGGGGCATGTTTGTGACAAAATTGTTTTTATTAAGACCTCTCAGAAACAACGGCTGCAGAATGTGACAGAATCACGAAACTGGACGATGGACCAACTGCAGAAACGGGAACAGAGTCAATGGAGTCTCGAAGAGAAACAGCGGCACTGTGATGTCACAATCGACAATTCCGGGCCGTTAGAGGATTCATTTCAACAACTTTTAAACTACGTAGAACGCACATTCGGATGGTTATAGCCACAATTGGATTTTTTGTCGGCTTGTATCGGGTGATTTCTTCCCGGATCAAGTCATAATCGTACAACTTTCCTGTGATCATAATGGGCTAATCAGATCACTTCTCGATAATTTTAATACTTCACGACCTCAACACCATACCTTTCTCTCACATCCCTGGCTCTTCCGAGCAGACGTCCTTTCTGGAATTCGATCATGGCTACTGAAACCCGACAGGAAACATCTTCCTCACGCACTTCTCGTTCGAAATCGAACAACGATACCGATAAAGCTTTTGAATCGCTCGATGCGAACGAAGTGAATATCGCTGAGTTGCAGCGTTTGACGATGAAAGATCTGCTGGAACTGGCCCGCAGCGAAAAGCTTTCCGATTACACCGGACTGAAGAAGCAGGATTTGATTTTCAAAATCCTCAAAGAGCGGACCAAAATGAATGGTCTGATGTTTGGGGAAGGGACCCTCGAAATTTTACCGGATGGTTTCGGCTTCCTGCGAAGTCCCGACTATCACTATCTGCCCTGCCCCGACGATATTTACGTTTCGCCCAGTCAGATTCGTCGTTTCGGCCTGCGAAATGGAGCGACCGTTGCCGGACAGATTCGCCCACCTAAAGAAAATGAACGTTATTTTGCCCTGCTCCGCGTTGAAGCGATCAACGGACAGGATCCGAATCTGCTCTCTGACAAAGTCTTCTTTGATGATTTAACACCACTGCATCCTGAAACTCGTCTGCGACTTTCAGCTGATCCTGATGATTTGAGTTCACGAATTGTTGATATTGTCGCTCCGATCGGAATGGGCCAACGCGGGTTGATTGTTTCTCCACCACGAGCCGGTAAAACGATCCTGCTGCAGAATCTGGCTAAGTCGGTCATTAAAAATCATCCCGATGCCTACGTGATCATGCTATTGATTGACGAGCGTCCGGAAGAA
>DOCI01000344.1:13554-13809 GCA_003503535.1 Planctomycetaceae bacterium | reverse complement strand
GACGAGCGTCCGGAAGAAGTGACGGATATGGAACGCCAGGTCAAAGGGCCTCAATGCGAGGTTGTCAGCAGCACTTTCGATGAGCCGCCGAGCCGGCATATTCAGGTTTCGGAAATGGTCATTGAAAAAGCCAAACGGATGGTAGAGTACGGTCAGGATGTGATCATCTTCCTCGATTCAATCACTCGTCTGGCTCGTGCCTGGAATACCGAAGTTCCTCACTCCGGAAAAATTCTGACCGGTGGTGTTGATGCC
>DOCI01000344.1:12984-13337 GCA_003503535.1 Planctomycetaceae bacterium | reverse complement strand
GGCAGCCTGACCATCATCGCAACCGCTTTGGTCGATACCGGCAGCAAAATGGACGACGTAATTTTCGAAGAGTTCAAAGGGACTGGTAACACAGAATTGCATCTGGATCGACGGATGGTCGAGAAACGAATCTGGCCTGCGATTGATGTTAACAAATCGGGAACTCGCCGCGAAGAATTGCTGATGGACGAAGAAGAACTCCGCCGCGTCTGGATTCTGCGTCGTGTTCTCAACGATATGAATCCTGTCGAAGCGATGGATTTGCTCGTCAATCGCATGAGACGAACCAAAACCAACGAAGAATTCCTGATGAGCATGAACCTGAATTAATCAAGGCGAGCCGTGCCAGTCAT
>DOCI01000344.1:12268-12770 GCA_003503535.1 Planctomycetaceae bacterium | reverse complement strand
ACGAACTGGTCACCGGCCGATTACTTTCTGCTGCCATCGATACCTTTCGTCGTCACTGCGTGGCTGAAGATCGTATCACAGTCATTCATGTGCCAGGATCCTTTGAAATTCCATTGGCCGCCGAAACAGCCGCTTCGTCTGGGAAATATATAGCTGTCTGTTGCCTGGGAGCCGTCGTGCAGGGAGAAACCCAGCATCACGATTACATCAATCATGCGGTCGCTCAGGGATTAATGACTGCGATGCAGCGGACAGGTATTCCAATTGCCTTTGGGATTCTGACTTGCGAAAATCTGGATCAGGCTCTCAATCGAGCTGGCGGGAAAGCAGGCAACAAAGGGGAAGAAGCCGCCCTGGCCGCCATTGAAATGACGAGCCTGCTGACGAAAATTACTGGCTGAAAAGCCGGTTAAATCTTCGACTCAGTAGGACAGGCTTCCAGCCCGTCTATTTCGACTCCTATAAAGATTGCTTACAGCAAAGACAGGCTGGAAGCCTGTCC
>DOCI01000344.1:5725-12123 GCA_003503535.1 Planctomycetaceae bacterium | reverse complement strand
CGCATGTCGAAACGCTCCAAAGCCCGTGAATTAGCACTGCAAATGTTGTTTCTTGTCGACATGAATCCCGATGTCGACGGCGACGCGATTCTGCACATGATTCAGGATCGGATTGACGATCCCGAGGTTTCCCGCTTCAGCTGGCAGCTCTTTTCAGGCACGCAGTCCCATACCGATGAAATCGATGCGGCAATTACCGCTGTTGCAAAAAACTGGTCCATCAAGCGGATGGCTCCGACAGATCGAAATCTGCTGCGACTGGGTTGTTTCGAACTCCAGCATCTCGATACACCGTCCTCGGTGGTCATTAATGAAGCAATCGATTTGGCCAAAAAATTCGGAGCCGAAAATTCCGCCTCCTTTGTGAACGGAATTCTGGATCAACTCAAGACTTCCGATCAGGCCAAGAATTGAGATTTCTCCCAGAGACTTGAAATACATCTGAACCTGAGTCAGGCTTTGCAACTCATGATGTCATGATCATACAATAGAGAGTGCCCAATTTACGGCTACGGTTAAACAGGGCACTCGATCAGTTCAAAAGGCAGGAAAGTCCATTACGATGGCGACCAAGAAAAAGAAAACGCCAAAAGGAGATCCGAATTCACAGACGGCAGCCGTCAATCGCAAAGCCCGGCACGACTATGAAATTCTGGACGAACTCGAATGTGGCATCGTTCTCCACGGCAGTGAAGTCAAAAGCATCCGCGATGGTCAGATTTCACTGGAGGAGAGCTACGCGCACATCAGAGATGGTGAACTCTGGCTGATGGGCTGTCATATTGGCGAATATCCGCAGGCCAATGTGATGAATCACATCCCCCGCCGCCATCGCAAATTGCTGCTCCACAAAAAAGAATTTCGCAAGTTTGCCGAGACCGCGACTCAAAAGGGGCTGACGCTCATTCCGCTCTCGGCTTACTTCGTTCGCGGCATTGTCAAAATCAATATCGGAGTCGCCCGCGGTCGCAAACTTTACGACAAACGCCAAAAGCTCAAGAAAGACGACGTCCAGCGGGAAATCAAAGCGGCCATGTCTCCCAAGTTTCAACGATAGACTCTTCAGTCACTGGCTCTTGTGACTTCGTCACACCGGTAGACACTTCGCGTCAACCAGTGCCACTCTCCTCTATGTCATCTTACGTCATCTGCATTAGATCGAGTCATCCCTAACCTGCACCTGCAGAGCTCCCAGCATTTTGGTGATGGTCTTTTCTTTATTGCCGATAAAAAAGACGTTTTCGAGCACAATCACACGGCGTTCGTTGCTCGGATGCAGAATGAGACGTCCTGAGCCGAGCAGCATGTACTCGAACAGGTCGTTGATCTCTTTATCAATACGCAAGTTCGGAGCTGAGAACCGCTCCATGTCGCTCAGGAATCCGTGATGATGTAAAAGTTCGTTCGGACGGACTTCCCAGTAGTCAAATTGTACGCCCATTTTGACCAGCAAAAAGAGAACGATAAACATTCCAGAGATCAGATAGTAAAACTGAGCATTGGCGACCGGTCGAATGCCCATCACCAGTCCGCTGAAAAACGGCACCATATTGGGATAATTCACCAGGAGCACATAACCTCCCAATGCAAAAGCTGCGATGAAGAAGAAGAGCGTCAGGGAAGTGGTTCGTGGAAAATCGAACGAGATCACGACCATATTTAAAGTGAAGATCGCCAGAAATGCGGTACCGAGAAAGTGGGAAACTTTTCCCATCTCTTCTGTGCCATACAACCCATGCGAGAGATGCATCCAGATGCCAACGACCAGTGCAGCAATGACCGTCGGATACATAAACACGATTTTCGGGTACGAGACCAGATAAATATGTTTTGGCAATCCCTGGCGTTCGAGCGTTTTTTTAGCTTCTGGAGAAATCGAATGATCGTCCGACATGATATATCCTTTGCGAGCCGTCTCTTGGAATTTGCGATTGATTCAATGTTGTTCAAGTATCGTGACGGTTTCATGACGCGAATGCAATCTTGATCGCACTCGACACATCGACTTCAGTAACGAAAGTGATGACATCCTGGATCATGGAAAACTGAACCAAAATGACACGACGATCATGTTCGTACAGCAGCGATTCGAACATGTATTCATGACTCGCGAGTTTGAAGTCGAAACGGTAACATCAATATCTGGTAATATGACAGATCCAAGTATCAATACAGTACACATTAATTAGCGAGATAGAATCGATGGCTGAGCTGAATTTCAAGCAGGAATTGACGAGTGTTTTCGGGCAGCCGGTGGCCGAGAATCCGACGCAGGCGATGATTGAGGCCGCTTACCGACATCACAATCTCGACTGGCGATACCTGACCATTGAAGTCGCTCCCTCGGATTTGCCAGCTGCGGTTCAGGGGATGCGGGCGATGAATTTTCGGGGCGGCAATTTAACGATTCCGCATAAAGTCGCCGTCATTCCGCTGCTCGATGGCCTTTCCGAAGCAGCTAGCCTGATGGGAGCCGTCAATTGTATTGTGCGGGATGGCGACAAACTGATTGGCGAAAACACCGATGGCAAAGGCTTTGTCGAATCTCTCCGTGGAGTGACTGATTCGTCCGAAAAACGAATTGTTATCCTCGGAGCCGGCGGGGCGGCTCGGGCCATTGCCGTGGAACTTGCACTGGCCGGTGCCTCTCACTTTACCATCGTGAATCGCTCCGCCAGTCGAGGAGAATCGCTCGTCGAACTGCTCAACACCAGGGTTCGTGAACTTGCAGATGTCCACGCAGAATTCGTCAACTGGGAGGGCGACTATGATATCCCCGAAGGAACCGATGTCGTCATCAATGCAACGTCCATCGGCCTGTTTCCCGATGTCGAGGCCCGCATCGCTCTTAACACATCGACACTCACCTCGAACATGGTTGTAGCCGATGTCATCCCCAATCCTCCAGAAACCCGCCTCGTCCGTGATGCTCGCCAAGCCGGCTGCCACGTCCTCGACGGCCTCGGCATGCTCGTCAACCAGGGCGTCATCGGCTTCAAACTCTGGACCGGAGTTGATCCCGATCCGAGTGTGATGCGGAAAGCGTTAGAAGATGTTTTTGGAGCATGATTCACTTGTAGATGAAATCAGCTTATCGAGTTTTGTACTCACCATTGGAGAGCATTTCCTTAAGTGAGTAATACACGCCTTCGACAAAATTAAATTCATGGTCTTCAATCCGCTTGAGTACCGTCGAAAAGGGAAAACTCATTAACTTGACTTCCTTGCTGCAGACTGCGAAGTCCGTCCCATATTCATCAGTAACTATTACCCACTCCATGTCAAAATCAGCAATGCATTTGTTGCCCAGATAACCTCCAATAATCTGCACCACTTTTTGATCGTCATAGGGTGGTGTATAATCGAATTGCCAGGAACGGAACGCTTCATCATAATCTTTAAGTGTCGGTTCAGTTACACCAGGGACATAATGTGAGACAAATTCCGGCCCTTTTGAACCCATCGATTGAAGCATTGCGAGATCGTCTCCTTCAACAGGGTTCACTTTCTGAGGCGACGCATTGACACGAGTCTGGTGAGCGGTTCCTTCCCCATCCGAAGTTTCGATCTTAATTTCCCGTGGCTGATCATCATCCGATTCGAGCTTCTCCTGATGAGTTTCACCAACAAAAGTATCCATCACTTTACCCTGAATCGATCGGGGAACATTGTGTGCAACAAGCACTCCGGCTGTTCCACCTGCCACACGAGCCATTGAGACACCGGGAAGTGATAACCCAAACGCAACAAAAGCCCCCAGACAGGCAATGATGATCGACTGCCCCGTGCCCGCATTGCAAAACCAAATGATTCCTGGAGCTGCGCCCAAAGCCGTAAAAATGATCGACTTTGCAATTTGTTTTGGTGCGATTTTTTTCATTTTGTTTAGGTGCTTGATTAAGCAGTAGTGAAGAACAAGTCACTTCAAATCTATATTGGTGAAATGTGCGCCAAGACGCATCCTGCGAAACTAACTCATCAGTTTTATGAATGACTGCCATAATACCTGCATTTGTGGGCAAAGATTGCCGTAGATTCTCGGGTTGAGATTAAAACGCTCATAACGTTGAATGAGATAATCACAAATCGCAGCAAGTTGCTCAGCTACTGGAACAAGTTCGATTGAGTCGTTTTCAAGCCTAAATTCCAAAGAACTAATGAAACCATGGATGAAAGACGAGTTCCCGGTTGCAGCATCACTTTTCATAAAACGAATCGCTGATTGAATGTAATAGCGAAATGCAACAGGCCCCATCCACAGGAAGCCTTCCTCATAGTAGTTTGGATTTTCACGGATCATGACCTCCGCCTGTTCAATAGTTTTTCCCAGAAAATCCATACACATCGCGCTTTGCTCGTCGAGTGAGTTATAGACATTGATGTCATGTTGACTTGGGATTTCCATAGTATCCTCTACCCCAACTGATAAACCGCCCGAAACTTCGTCGTCAAATGATCCACCAGCGGTTGGGCATCGAATTCGTTTCCGGTGACGACTTTGACGAGTTCGGCGGCTGGGTATTGCTGGCCTCGTTCGTGGATGTTTTTGTTGAGCCAGGTTTTCAGGTTTTCGAATTGGCCCTGTTCGAACTGGAGGGAGAGGTCTCCGAGTTGGTCGCCGGCTGCGGCGTAGAATTGGGAGGCGTAGACGTTGCCGAGGGCGTAGGTGGGGAAGTAGCCGATCAGCCCGGCTGACCAGTGGACATCCTGCAGGCAGCCGTGGGTGTCGTCGGGAGGGGTGATGCCGAGGTAGGTTTCGAACTTCTCATTCCAGACGCCCGGCACCTCAGCCGCATTCAATTCGCCGCTGATCAGCATCTGCTCCAATTCAAAACGCAGCATGATATGCAGGTTGTACGTGACTTCATCAGCTTCGACTCGGATGAACGAGGGCTCGACAACATTGATCGAACGATAGAAGTCATCCAGTGAAACATCTTTCAACGCAGTCGGGAAGTGAGCCTGTGCCTGGGGATAGAAATGTTTCCAGAAGGCGTGCGAGCGTCCGACCAGATTTTCCCACATGCGGGATTGCGACTCGTGAATTCCGAGCGAGACGGACGATCCCATACCCAGGCCGAAGGCTTCCGGATTCAAACCCTGTTCATACAGACCATGACCGGCTTCATGCAAGGTGCCGAAGAAGGCCATGTTGAAGAAGTTTTCATCGTAACGAGTCGTTAAACGACAATCGCCGGGGCCAAAACCGCTGCAGAAGGGGTGAGCAGACTCATCGATCCGGCCACGTTCGAAATCAAAGCCAATCGCCTTAGCAGCCTCGGATGCAAACTTCTTCTGTTCTTCAGTGGGGAAGTTGCGGGAGACAATTGATGCATCCGGACGATTGGAAGCCTGCGCAATTTCAGCAACCAGCGGCACCAGTTTTTCCCGCAAAGGCTGGAAAGTTTCCTGCACCTGAGCGGTTGTCATTTCCGGTTCGTAGCGATCGAGCAAGGCATCGTAAAGTGGGCCATCGCCATTTCGCAGACACTGAGCCTCTTCCCGTTTTAGATCGATGACCTGCTGAAGCCA
The DNA here is from genome assembly GCA_003503535.1 of Planctomycetaceae bacterium. GTDB lineage: Bacteria > Planctomycetota > Planctomycetia > Planctomycetales > Planctomycetaceae > Rubinisphaera. The sequence goes on along the minus strand of DOCI01000344.1, from coordinate 6,591 downwards.
GGGTTCGAAGGATTTGAAATCGTTGGCTTTCTTGGCACGACTCCACTTTTGTTGAGCCAGGGCCGTCACGCGAGTCATCTCTTCGACGAGCCGTTGTGGGAGTTTTGTGGCTTGGTCGTACTCCCGTTTGGCCTGCCTGATGTTGACCGCCTCCGGGCAATGCGGATCGTCAAACTTTTCCGTGGAGAGTTCGTCGAGAATCTCGCCCAGTTGCGAAGAGGTCGCCGCCTGATGAGCCATGCCGGCAAGCAGACTGAGCTGTTGCGATCGCAATTCCGCCCCGCCTTCAGGCATATAAGTTTCCTGCTCCCAGCCGAGGACGCTGCCAGTAGAGCCGAGGAGTGCGAGTTTGTGCAATTGACTGACAAGTTGTTCGTAACGTTCGTTCATTTTTCAAATAGATTTCGTATCGGAGTATTTTATTAATCACAGAGTTTTAAATAAGGGATGGCCAAGGCGCACAAATCCAGGCCATCCCATTTCATAGGTACTAAATCAAACCAAACCAAACGCTTTGTCCATATTCGCAGAGACTTCTTTGAGGCGTTCCAAATCCCCTCCGCCAACTTCCGCGGCACACCAGCCCTGGAAGTTAATTTTAATGAGAGCCTTTTGAATGGCAGGCCAGTCGATATCGCCCTCGCCGATTTTTGTGAACTTATCGTCTTTACGGGAGAAGCCTTTGACGTCCAGTTTAATGATGCGATGGTCCAACTGTTCGATCCACTCGGCAGCGTTTCCATACTTCCAGTGGTTGCCGATATCAAACTGCATGCCAACCCATGGGGAATGGAATTCATCGACATATTTGATGAACAGATCGGCTGATTGTTTTTCGTTGCCGTCGTGGTCGTACAGAAACTGAT
>DOCI01000344.1:1424-5557 GCA_003503535.1 Planctomycetaceae bacterium | reverse complement strand
TTCCAGACATTTTCGATCGCGATATGCACACCAAGTTCTGCAGCCAGCGGAACGGCCTGGGCGATGTTTTCAACGGAACGATCCCAGCATTCCTCGGGGGTTCCGTCTTTTCCATGTCCAACAACCAATAGAACCGTGTGCCCGCCGATGGCGTGAGTATCCCGCAAGGCCTGCTTGAGAGTTTTCAGGGCTTCAGCTCGGACGGCAGGGTCTGGGTCTGTATGTCGCACTCCCCAATGCCCCGCACAAACGTTTCCATCGACAGGAAAATCCACTTCCTGAATGGCGTGATTAACTTCATCGATATTGTATCCTGGTGCGCTGAGTTCGATGCCATCAAATCCAGCATCTTTAGCGGCTCGAAATTTATCAACCAGCGAGCCCTTCACGCCAACCATGCCGATTTTGAGCGTCTTGTAGAACCTCCCCTGCAGAGAGTCGTATTGAACAGGCATGGCGTAGCCGAGCATAGGAAGGGACGCGGCCAGGGCAGCAGAACCTTGTAGAAAACCTCGACGGCTGAGCGATTGATGATTCGTCATAGGAGTAACCTTCACTGAGGGGCAATAAGGACGGTCTGGTCGTCTTCGGGCGAGTCTTCTCATCAGTTGAATAATAAATCAAAACAATTGATGAGTCATTGCATTGTGGCTTGAAACTCAGGAAATGTCAAAACGATTGAAGGATCAATCACGTTTCCAAATTTCGCATGGAGCCCCACATGTCTGCAAGCATGACTACGTTTCTTCAATCAACAGAATCACCGGGCGATGCAATCCGCACAGTGAATGCCCCAAAGGATCGCAAACCATCTCCACAACAAATTTGTTATTCAACACGAGTTGACTGGTAACATCAATCTGCAATCGATGATCATCAATGCCAAATTCGATGAGCTGCACACCATTGAAACTTACCGTTCCATAGCCGTGGAGTTCTTCCAGTGATATTGTGAGAGTTTGCTTGTCGATGCCTGTGGGGGAGTTGAAAGTCCGCGTGAATGTTGCCTTACCGGATGTTGTCCCAAAGAGTTCTGTCCACGAGGCAGGCATCTTGATGCGTCGACTCGCTGTCGAATCCCCCTTCTGGTTGACAAACCGTAAACCGTCTTGCGGTTGGACGACCCAGGGGCCAATCAGTCGTATGGAATGGGACATGAATTCTCTCGTGAACTACATAATTTCCTGCAGGGCGTTGACGAGAGTGGCGATCTGCTCGTCGGTTCCTATCGTAATTCTCAGACCATCGACCAGTTGATTGAGTTCTGGACCGGCATTCGGGAATTTCATGAAGCGGACGAGGATTTTTCGTTTTTTGAGTGCTTCAAAGATCTCGGCATGGGAGCGTTCGGGATGCGTTGTCCAGACAAAGTTGGCCTGGCTGGGTTGCACATAAAATCCAAGTTTTTCCAGGCTGGCCGTTAAAGATTGGCGAGTTTTACGGATGGTCTCGACATGCTCCCGCATACCCTGCTGATCTTTGATCGCAGCGGTCGCGGCTGCGATTGAAATCGCATCGCAATTATAACTGTCTTTAACCTTTCGCATCCCGGCAATCACTTCCGGATGTGCAACGGCGAAGCCAAAGCGAATTCCAGCTAATGAATAAGACTTACTCAGCGTACGAGTCACAATAATCTGCTTGCCGACATCACTGTCGAGCAAGTCTCGCGAAATCGATTCGGCTCGGAAATCACCATACGCTTCATCATGAACCAACACACCATTATCAGGCACGAGTTCCAGAATTTCATCGGTCGTCCAGACTGTTCCCGAAGGTGAATTCGGATTGGGAATCAACACCATCTTCTGCTGCTTCGCGGTGGCGATGGCTTTTGTTGTGAGTGACCAGTCGGCATTGAGAGCCAGATGTTTGAATTTCGAACCCTGAATTTCTGCCAGTGTTCCATAGAGGACGTAACTGGGATAAGGAAAAGCGATTGACTCGTGAGGATCGACAAAAGTGCGGAAGAGAATGGTTAAAATCTCGTCGCTGCCGTTTCCGGGGATGACCCATTCAGGATCGACATCAAACAATTCCGCAGCCGCTTTGCGGAACGAGGTGACGAGTGGATCGGGATATTTATTCAGCGAGGACTCAGCCGCTTCCCGCATCGCCGCTACGACTGCGGGAGTCGGCGGAAACGGATTCTCGTTTGTATTCAGTTTCGTCCAGCCCGCATCCTGAGGTTGCTCGCCGGGAATGTATCCCTCCAAAGCCTGAACAGCGGGACGGAATAATGTTTCAATGGATTTCATAGTTTTCTCAAATTGCGATATTGAAAATCTAACGGGCGAGCCGTGCCAGTGATGGCACGGGTGGGGTCGGGGCATTATCGTTTATGGAATTGAAATTAACACACCGGGATCGTGAGAATACCCGAGTCATGACTGACTCGGCTCGCCTGCTTTTGCATTACTCTCCAAACAGATTCCGCCCTGCGGCTTCGTCTTCTTTTGGGGAAGCCGATTTGTTCTGTTTGCGTCGACCAGCCGATTGTTCCCGTTGATCAAGAGTCGCCGAGGCGTCGAAAGGTTCGGTCTCCAGGTTGCCCTCAGCATCTTCGCCGGTCAACAGTTCGATTCGCTGTTCGGCATTCTTTAATACGGAAAAGCAGTGACGCAGTAGTCCGGTCCCTTTTTCATATTGTTCGAGGGATTCTTCCAGGCCGAGTTCCCCTTCTTCAAGTTGCCCGACGATTGTCTGCAAATCGGAGAGAGCCTCTTCAAAGGAGGGCATTTCCTGTTTAGGTGTAGTTTTCTTTTTCGCCATGATCCTGAACTTGTGATTTTTTAAGTGAGATTGTCATGATAAGGTGACGGGGACGCTCCACTTTAGTGGATGCCCCCGATGGTCCACACTTCGGGGGCTTCTCTTCGAGAGCGCCCCCGCCACCCTATTGAATTTATAATACTAACTGTTTGCAATTTCTCGCTGCTTGACTTCGCACGTGATTTCTCCGGATGCCAGTTTTGTTTTAACGGTCTGTCCAATTACAACTTGATCAGCAGAGCGGAGAGTTGCTCCGGTTTCGGCATCGCGTGTCAAACTGTAACCGCGAGCCAGTACGCGAAGCGGACTTAAGGCTTCGAGTTGAGAAGCGGCTAGTTGCAGACGGGATTGACTCTGTTCACATCGATCACGCATCCGCCGATTCAACTGCTCATCGAATTCATCGAGCCTGCGGCGGACATCGCTGAACAATTCGCCTGGCTTGGTAAACAGCCGACGGTTGGCCAGTGATTCAATCGCGAAGCGCGCCTGCCGGGCTTGATTGATCAGAAGTTGCCGCAATCGGCCCCGAGTTTCGCCCAGAACACTGAGGAGTTCGGCCTGATCGGGAACCGACATCTCAGCTGCTTCAGTCGGTGTCAATGCACGACGGTCGGCGACCAGATCGGCAATACTGACATCAATTTCGTGACCAACCGCACTGATAATCGGAATCTCCGAAGCGGCAATCGCCCGGGCGACAACTTCTTCATTGAATGGCCACAAATCTTCGAGACTTCCCCCGCCGCGGCCCGTGATAATTAAATCAAGATCGGGGATTCTGCCCGCCAATTCAATTCCGTGGGCAATCTTGGGAGCAGCGGTTGCTCCCTGTACGGGAACAGGTACGACAATAATTTCCGCGAGCGTCCAGCGTTTCGTCAACACCTGAAGCATATCGCGAACAGCTGCCCCGGTTGGGCTGGTGACCAGTGCGATTTTGCGTGGAAAGCGTGGCAGTGGCTTTTTTCGATCGGAATCGAACAATCCCTCGGCTGACAGTTTTTCCTGGAGTTGTCGAAATGCGAGTTCGAGCGGGCCAATTCCCTGAGGAAAAGCGCGTTCGACAATCAGCTGATAACTCCCGCGCGGCGGATAAACTTCAATCGGCCCCATGACCACGATTTCGAGGCCATCCTGCAGATCGAACTTGAGCCGTTCCGCCCTGCTCTTCCACATGACTGCTGATATCTGAGCCTTGTCATCTTTGAGCGTAAAATAGAGATGACCCGAACGAGCCCGAATCAAGTTCGAGACCTCGCCCACACATGCGACACTGTCAAAATTCGCCTGCAACAAATCGCGGATTTCCCGCGTCAATTCCGAAACGGTCACTGGTGATGTCGATGTCATGCTCATGT
>DOCI01000344.1:0-1296 GCA_003503535.1 Planctomycetaceae bacterium | reverse complement strand
GATGTCATGCTCATGTGGTTAATAGTATCGCACGTCAGAAAAAATCAAACCGTACTGAGTTCAACGGTCAGTGAGCCTGGAAGTTGAGAACTACGCATTAATTATTTTTGTTCGTGCAAACGAGATTCATTCTTGTTTGAATAAATCCATAACGAAATAATATCTGTACAGCAATTGTTGTGACGCCATCCCTTTTTAGTGTCAGCGAATCATCTGATAAAACATCTCAAGCTTAAGAGAAATCGATTAACAGTTAGAAATGTCTGAATTTGACAACATTACGTTGTATTTGATTGCTGCCACACTGTTCCTGCTGGCAGTTTTTATCATTGGTGGTTATATGCGCAGGTGGCTTCTTGGTTATCTGGAATTAATCCAGAAAGTCGTACAACATTTTCAAAATCACTACCCAAAGTACCATACCAGTGGGAACATGGTACTGGCTGACGAGGATGATCGATTAGTTATCGCTGTTATTTACAGAATTCCCAACTTTCCAGTAAGACCCTTTCAATATTCTATTTTCTCAGTTACCAAATCAGACATGCAAATCGAACAACTGGAAGGTGAAGAGTTTGAACGATACCGCATTAGGGGCCTTAAATAGTTTTATTAATCAATCATCAATTAGTTAATTATCTTCACCGATTCGAAGCCAAGAGGAACAAAACCCAATGGTGAGGGTTTATTAATGTATCAATGCTCCGAGAACAACAAATTCATAGACATTGATTCAACAATTGGATATGTTTGAGAATACTGCCACACCACGTTATCCACCCCGCCTGACGACATATGACTATCATGCCTCGATATTTCCTTCTCATTGCGCTGATGCTGATTGGCTGTTCCGAATCAGAAGCTCCGAAATCTTCTGCCAAATCCGCGGAATTACCTGTGATCGAGGCCGAAACGATTGTCGTTTCGAAAATGGACTGGCCGCGAATTGTACGGAGTCAGGGGAGTCTGTTCCCGGATGAAGTCGCCACGCTGGGAATTAAAGTCGAAGGACGGGTGGTCGATGTGCATGTCGACCTGGGGGATGTCGTTTCTGCTGGTGAACCGCTCGTCACGGTTTATCAGGACGATTTCAAACTGATGGTTGATCAGGCTGAGGCTCAGTTGCGGCAGGCGCGTTCGGCTGTCGGACTGAAGCCGGATGATCCAATCGAAAAACTTCAGCCTGTCAATGCCCCTCCCGTCAAAGAACAACGGGCTTTATGGGATGAAGCGACTGCCAATCTGAGACGAGCCGATGAATTGCTTGCTCAAAACGCAATTGTGCGTGCTGAGTAC
>DOCI01000036.1:11239-13115 GCA_003503535.1 Planctomycetaceae bacterium | reverse complement strand
ACGCGTAACCCAACACCTTGGAAGACAACTTCTCGCGGTTAATTTCCGACTTGTTGGGATACTCTTCGTAAACCCAGGCTACTTTCACGGAACTTGAGTCGTTTTTTCAATTTGCTCGAAATGCCTTGGAAATAAGTGTTTTCCGGACTTTGAGAGACGTTCGGAACCCAAACTTGATGTAATTCTTTCAAGCTCAGAACGTTTCTGGGAAACTCTTGACCGTCCAGGGATTCTTGCATTAAAACCCGCCTCGTCAGGTGACGGCAAGCAGTCAGGACGACAGCGAGTTTCACCCGACATTCATTTCACTGACCTATCTCATCGTTTGCCCAACGAACGATATTTCGAAGTCAGCAGTCGCAAGGACGCGGCTGTGAGATTTCACCCTGATCATCGATGCGAGCCTGCCCTGAATAACTCGATGTGAGGGATTGAACCCTGTCTTCAATAAGACTTGCGTTCATCACTGACCCAGACCCAATCATACACTTTCACTTAACCAGGACTGTGCCCATGTCGTTTCCACGATTCCGTCCTTGGACGGCCGCCTTTTCGACAGCGTTGTTGCTGTCGGTTGTCAATCAAGCAGATGCTCAACTCTTCCGTAATGGTCTCTTCGGAGGCAACGCAGGTTGTAATGAATGTGCAGCAACTCAACAGGTCTCTTTTGCTCCTCAGCAGGTTGCCTATGCACCACAACAGACCGGATATGATCCCTGCAACGTCTGCTCTCAGCAGCAGGTTGTTTATCGTCAGGTTCCAGTAACCGAATATCGTCAGGTGACTCAAACTGTCCGTAAGCCAATTGTTGAAACGGCTTACGAAGATCGACAGTTCACCGAATATAAAACTGTTTACGAAACCAAAACTGCTCAGATCCCAACGGTCTCTTATCAGAATGTCACAGAGTATCAAACTGTGCAACGCGATATGGGACGCTGGGTCAGCTATCAGCAGCAGAATCAGAAAATTTCACCGTGTGCCTACGACGGTTCGCCTGGCCTGTTCGGCATGTTTAACCGCACACGGCAATCCCTCAAAAATGCGTTTACGCCTTCGGTCACAACGCATCGTAAGTATTGTTCGAATGTCGTTGCTCAGCAGGTGCCCGTCACCCGTCAGGTAGCGATTCGCGGAGAACAGACAGTCAGTTATCAGGTGGCCCGTGTGGTTCCTGAAACAACAACTCGACAGGTTGCAGTTCGAAAAATTCGCTGGGAAGACGAACAGGTTGTTGCGTCTCTGCCAGTAACGAGTTATCGGACTGTGCCGATAGGAACTCAGACTGCATTCGGATTCGTACCTTACCAGGAAGGTGCCAACAGTTCTGTGACTGCTCAGGCTCCTGTGCCTGACCCAATCTCAGTTCGCAAAGCAGAAGCACCGACTCCTGCTGTGAAGAAAACGGCTGAAAAAGACAGCAAATTTGAACCAGAACCAGCTAAAAAAGATAACGGCGGAACATTCAGCCCCTTCGGCTCGGGCATGAATGAATCCAAAGAACGAAATCATGTTCAACCTGCGACTTACCAGGAGGTTGTCCAAACGAACCACTCCCCGGCATCCCCTGCCAAACCAACTGTTCCCTCGATGATTCGATCGAATGGTTGGCGTGCTCGGACCACTCTGTCCGAAAACTCCTCTCTTTCTTCAGGATCGTCGACGGACGGACCTGCCCTCCAAGTGGTGAAAGCCACGAACTGATCCCCCCTTGAATGTGTGCGTCCTGCTTGCTCGCTCCCTGTCCCCCCCCCCTCGCGAGCAGGGCGAACTAGCACATTCCCCCCGCGGCACCGGAATCATTCGGGTGCCCTTTTTTTATGCGCGGATATAATTGACGTGAAGGTCGATTAAATCTTAACCCGAAGCGTCAGCG
>DOCI01000036.1:2880-11085 GCA_003503535.1 Planctomycetaceae bacterium | reverse complement strand
CGAAGCGAAGCCCCCAGATGATCGAGTGTTCTGAGGGCTTAGTTCGTTCGACCCACAGCCACCCAGGTCGCCGAGATTCAAGACCTCGCTGACCTGCTTTTGCAAGAGGTGACATTAAACTTTAAAGAGTTGAGTTTGACCGCCGAGTTGATTGTATGCCGTCCCCTCGCTGACGCTTCGGGTTAAAATGATGGTGGGCTGGAGTTGAAGCGTAGCGAAGCCCCCAGAATGTTTTGCCCTGTATGAATCTATAGAATCCGACCTTGGAATCATTCCAATTTCCTGTTGTTTTCTCACAGAATCACGCAACATCTACGTCTTTCGTTGCGTTTCGTACGCCAAGACTGAATAATCGAAGTTCATTTCACACTGGAAATCAAACTCACTTCGATTGATAGACGTTAAGGCCAGTTCATGTCGATAAAGTTTCGCTGTCCTGATTGCGGTCACGGAATCAAAGCTCCTGATGCCGCAGCTGGAAAAGGGGTCCGTTGCCCGAATTGCAGCAAGAAGGTCAGAATTCCTGACGGTTCCGAGAAAAGTCCTTCCTCTTCACGTCGCAAAAAAACGAAAGAGCCGACGTCAGAGGACAGCAATGCATTTCTTGAGAATATCGATTTGGGAAATGCTGAAGCAGCCGGTGTGGTCCTCTGTCAGAAATGTGCTGCACAAATTCCACCTGAGGAAACGACCTGTCCGGAATGTGGCTTCGATCCCGAACAATTGACCACAGCCGGTCGCCGTCGCTCGAAGATGGCAGCGAAAGGAATCGATCCAAAATCGTATTACGCGAGCCTCTGGAAAGAGCCGTTTGCGTTTACGAAGTCGAATTTCAAACAGGTGATGAAGACCGGATGGATTCTTGCTTTCTACTTTGTTCTTTCCTGCTTCTGCGGCTATTGGCTGACATGGGTGGCCACTGGTCCACCATTTGGTTTCTGGGCACTCCTGACAACGGTCACCACGATGATACCGTTGGGATGGTTGCTGGTTCAGCATCTCGAAATCGTGCAACTTTCGATGGAGAAAAAAGACACCATCAAAAAGATTCGCTTCGATTTTGCCTTGTGCGGCATGAGCGGAATCAAATTTGTGTTCTGGGTTTTTATTTATGGATTACCATTCTGGATTGTCTTTGGCGGTCTGGGAATTCTGTTGGATTCAATGGGAATAGGCATCGGGCCAGCAATCGGTATTAGCCTGGGTTGGATCTCGATTCTCATTTTCACTCCGCAAGCGATGTCTCACCTGGCGATGCCCGTGGAATCCCAAGGTTGGATCTTTCCCAAAGTTGCCAAAACACTTCGGCTAACGTTCGTACCTGGGCTGATGTGGGCATTGCTGTTTCTGGCCGTGAACTTACCTGTGATTGGCGGGATTGCTGGCGTTTATTTTGTCGGAGGACAGAAGTTTGAGCAGTTTATGAAAGTGCATGAGGAGCATGCACAATTGCATCGAGCCAAAGTGGAAATAAAACTTGCCGAATCCTCAGGGATGGATGATCGTAAAGCTGCAGCCCAGGACAAATGGGGCGCAATTGCTCAAAAGGAAGATTTGGAATCCGAAAACTACACAGCTCTGATTCTTCCCATTGTCATTGGAATTCTCTGCTGTTTTCTGATTGGTTTTTCCAGTGTTGTAACCGCACGAGCCAACGGATTGTTCACTGCCAATCTCCGAAAAGGATTGAATCTGATCGGTTCCAAGAAGGAGCTGACATATGTCAAGAAACAAGATGGCAACGACAAAATCCGCAATCGCAAAACAACTGTGATTGCACCTATTGGAATGCGAAGCCTGGCATATGTAATCGATGTGCTGGCACTGATGGCATTAAACGGTACTGTTCTCGGAATGATTTATTATGTGGCGACTTCATTTGACGCCGATTTCGAGTCATTGACCGCATACATCATCAGTTTATGTGTGGCTTCCATTGGGCCAACCATCGCGTTTGCCTTCTACTTCATCAAAAATGAAAGTGGTTACGAACAGACAACTCCCGGCAAAGGAGCCATGAAACTGTTTGTTGCCGAGGATGAACGGTGTCAACCAATCACAACGGGGCAAGCCGTAATTCGTTTTCTTTCCTTCTGGTTTATAAGTTGCTTCCTCACAGCCGGGATCGGAAATTTGATCGCCTGTTTCCGGCCAGATCGCAAAACACTTCACGATTTAATCTCGGGAACACAGGTACGTATGGATACGCCTAAGGCAAGTGAGCCGCCAGCTGAGTAGTAATAAACTTCTCTCTACCGTACACCATTTAAACCCTGTTCCGATTGGTTACCGGATTTCCTGTAAATCTTGAAAAGGACCTCCGGGGTGGCGGGGACGCTCCACTTCAGCCGAAGCCCCAGAAAGTTCAACAATTCGGGGGCTTCTCTTCGAGAGCGCCCCCGTCACCCGGGTTTAATTATTTTCCTGTTTTCATTTGAAAATGGTCTAGCTCAGGCGAGTTGAGTCGAACATGACTTGACTTGCTTTTTTTGTTGGTGCAATGCCTGGAAAAAACTGCAAAAATCCTGGTCATATTGACACAAATGTGGAATTTTCTCTAAAGATTCCTACTGTCAAAGTTCTCATCCTCAATTTTCTGCCATCGATCAAAGATGGCTTCAGGTTTTTCCGCGCACAAAAACACTGATTATCCCGCCCATTTAACTGTGTCTGGCTCTCATGGCCGCAACTCCTCCTGTCGAATCTGATACCGATCTCGACGACTTGCCGATTGAACAATCGAGCACGTCGATGTTCGGAATCTATCCCATGCTGGCGCTGGCTATCATAATTGGGATCGGATTGCCGACGGGAATCTGGGTGATGATCAGTGAGCCGGAGATGACCCCTCTGGAAAAGACGGTGGAGTCAATCGAATTCCTTCGACAAGGACGAACACGAACGGCCTATATGCAGGCCATACAAATGTTGGATGATGGTGTCGCGGAACCGGAAATTGGGGGGTCGCTCGAATATGTCATCGGTGTTGCCCTGTTTCGTAAAGCCGAGCGGGTTTCTCAGGAAGCCGCAGTCGGGTACGAGGGAATCGTCGAGCCGACATACCGACTGGCAATGCGCTATCTGGAAAGAGCGAATCAAAAATCGCTGATGGTGGAATTGATTCCCAGCTGGCAATACGCCTTGGGCTCCTGCTATTACAAACTGGGACAAATCTACGATGCCCGGGAAATTCTCGAATCGGCTTACGATATCGCAGAGGAAGATCGCGATGATATCATTCTGATGCTTGCGCAGTGTTATCTCGATCCCAACGTGCTGAAATCCTCATTGGTTCATCCGACCAATATCATTGAACAACACAAGAAACGTTCCGAAATTATTCAGGGACTCAGACACGAGTTTTCAATTCCAGAACCCCAGCTCAGCGACGCTGATTCAGAAGCTGGCGAAGTACCCGAGACAGATAAGCTCGAATATTCTGAATTAGAAAAACGCCATCTGGCAACACTATGTTTAGCTGATTTACAGCGACAGGATGGCGATCTTGTCGCAGCAACTCAAACGGCTAACAGTATAAAAGAACTCGATTTTGTCGATGAACTCTCCCTGGAACGACTGGCAGAATTGCATGATAATCTCATAATTCTCAAAGCTCGGATCCTTCTGGATCAAAAGAAACCGGAAGAAGCTCGCGAGCTGTTAAGTCAGATTATCGATATGAAATCGGGTTTAGAGCAGAAATTGATCCTGCAGGGACATTTTCTGATGGGAATGACATATGCTGCAGAAGATCGGTTCGATGTTGCACTGAAACACTTTAGTAAACCAGCAGCAGTTTCTGATTCCACTGTCTACTTTCCAGCGAACATGTATGCCGGAGATATCGCACGCAAACGAGGTCTTCACGAAGAATCACTTACTTATTTTCTACACGCCTTGTCGAATGTCGAATCGACCGATCAGTTTGCTAATCCCTGGATCGATCTGGATGAAGCACGCCAATTGATTCGGAATGCCTGGGAAGACTGGGGGAATTCCGAGAGTTACGAGCAATATCGCCTGGCGCACGAACTGACTCAGAAAATGGTTCCTCTATTCAGCGCAGGATACACGAATGGATTGACCGCACTCGTGAGCCGGAAGCGCGCGGAGTTGATTTCTCACGAGTATGAATCTCAAACGAACGATGTCATAAAATTTCAGGATGTGCAGGATCATTGGAAAAATGTCGGGCATGCATATGCACAACTGGCTAACAGTTCTCGGGCGACCAATCGATACGCTCAAACTCTCTGGGAATCGAGCGAATATTATCGTCGGGGCAACGATTTTGAAAATGCATTACGAATGCTCGATCGATACATCGCCTCGAATCCCAGAACGGGCTTACCTGCGGCTTTCAATTTCAAAGCAAAATTACTACTCGATCTGGATGGTTACGATGAAGAACCCCGAATCGAGCAGGCCATCCAAATACTGCAGGCGACGATCCGCGACTATCCCAAAGATCAACTTGTTTACGATGCCCAACTCTTGCTGGGGCGTGCATTGCTTGAAAACGGACAAACCGATGAAGCGATAGAAGTCTGGCGGTCACTGATTCTCGAAAGTCCGCTCACACCGGAAGCCACTGAATGGCAACAGGCTTTGTTTGCATTGGGGCGGACACTGTTTCATGTCACTGAAACCCGCCCAGACTTTCTGCAACTCAAGCCAAAAACGCCAGCAAAGGCTCAATCTCCACAACAGGACCAGCGCTATGAACGAGTCGAAGAAGCCATTCAATGGCTCGATGAATTTGTGAGACGTATACCCGATCATGAATCGATCCACGAAGCCCGCTGGTTACTCGCCAAAGGATTGCGATTCCGGGCTCGACGTCCTGAATCGCAGTTGCGCATGGCAGAAACAGAAAACATGAAGCAGGAACTCAAAAGCGAAATCTATCGCTATCTGGATCAATCCAGTCAACAGTATCAGATCCTCAGTGAAGAGTTATCGTTGCTGGACCAACGTGGCAAACTCGATAGTATTTCCAAGCAATTTCTGCGCGATTCCTATTTCGAACCGGCTCACATTCAATTCGATCTTGGTCAATTTGAAAACGATGACGATTCCTACCGCAAAGCCATCGACTTATACAGCAATGCCGCTTTTTATTTTGCCGGGCAACCTGTCATTCTGATTGCCTACTATCGCATCGCGGAATGTTATCGCAATTTGAATGCTTATGCAGAAGCTCGGCGTCAGTTGGAACAGGCTCGCGTGATCTTAAATCAGATTCCAGGTCCATTCCCACAGACATCAACGAATTTCACCAAGCAGGAATGGGAAAAACTACTCGAACAATCCATTCGCCTGTATGACCTGGCAATCGATACGGATCCCCAAACATTCAATTGAACTCATACATTTGACAATCGATCGAGCTACTGAAAGACAATTTATGACTACGAAACAATATTCTGCTGATGAGATGCAGTCTATCTTTCAACATCGATTTGAATACAGTCGTTTATTGACAGAGTTGACGGACGAGCAATCGACCTTCATTTCCAGTGAGGATTATAGCGGCTTGATTGAACTACTGATGCGGAAACAAACCGTGATCGAAGCCTTACATCAATACTCCAATGGAGAACCACCACTGCAGCAACAGTGGCGTGACTTGAGGGATTCTCTGAATTCTCAGATCCGCTCGAAGTGCGAGCAATTGCTCGACGCCACCGAGCAGAATCTGGCTGAAGTGATGCAAAAGGAAGCGGCATGTACTCAGCAAATGCAATCTCAGCGGGATCACACGCGTGCTCAACTCGAGTTGGTCTCTGGTGGAATTGCGGTTCAGGATGCTTATCACGATGACGATCAATCCTCTCATTTTGACAGTAATTTTTAATGCGTAGATCAGGCACTGCCTGACGAAATTCGACGTCCATAATTATTCATGTCAGGCAGTGCCTGGCCTACAGCTTAACAGTACGCGGACAACATCATGCTTGATCCCATCTTACAACAGACAACAATTCCCATCCTGGAGCAGGCCGCCATTTTTGGTCAGAAGCGGCATCAGGTGCTCGCGGGAAATATCGCCAATATTGATACACCCGATTATCGCACGCGCGATCTGTCTGTTGACAAATTTGAAGAATCGCTCAAACAGGCCATCCAGGCACGCAGGCACAACGCTCATCCGCAACCGATGCTGCCGAATGTGCTGGGACAGTCTCCGGACAGCCCTTCCCTATCACAACTGCATTGGCAGCAGGCAAGTCTGGGAAATCCTTCGGTGCTCAACTCCACCGGACAAATGGGACAGATTCAGCCGAAACTCGAAGATTATTTTCCAAAGTCGCTTTCCGTTGCAGATTCGGTGAACAACCGGAACCTGACTTTCCACGATGGAGCCAACCGCAGTATCGAAATGGAGTCGATGGAAATGGTGAAGAACGCATCCCTCCAGGGATTCGCCATCGAAGTGATGCGATCTCAAATGAGCATGCTTGAGACGGTGATCAGCGAGCGTGTCGTTTAAGGCAAACTGAATCAACTTGCTCATCTAGAACATTAAAACACAGGAGTCACTCATGTTTCGCACAATCGACATCATTACCAGTGGTCTGGTTTCTCAACGACAACGGCTCAACACAATTGCCGAGAACGTGGCCAATATCAACACCACTCGGGATGCCGAAGGAAATACCGCTCCGTTTCAAAGACGGTTCGTTGCCTTTTCCGCGGAAAAATCTGACGGCAAAGCGGCAGGGGTTGAATATCAGGTTGAAAAAGACACAACTTCCGATCCTCGCAGAGTTTACGAACCGAATCATCCCGATGCGGATGGTGAAGGTTATGTCAGTTACCCAAATATCAATCTTGTCACAGAGTTCGTAAATGCATTAGAAGCATCTCGTGCCTACGAAGCCAACGTCGTCTCGTTCAATACCACTCAGAAAATTGGCGACATGGCCCTGCGAATTCTCGCCTGATCCCTTCCGAACACTCCACCTCTCCTCCCTGAGGAAAACATCACATGAATCCATCGATTCTGCCAACCTCTATCACTCCTGCGAAGTTGCCAACCTGGAATCCGCCAGTCACGAGTACTGAAGGATCCCAGCCGGTCGATTTTCAGAAGATGCTGTTCGATTCGATCCAGGAAACGAGCAATCTGGGACACACAGCCGAGCAGAATATCGAAACCCGATTGATGGGTGGTGATATCACGTCCGCGGAAGTTTTTACCAGTATGAAGAAAGCCGACATGGCTCTCAAAATGATGATGCAGGTGCGGAATAAAGTGGTCAGTGCGTACCAGGAAATTCAGCAGATGCGGATGTAATTGTTTAATTTCACTGCTCTCAAAATTACTAATACGGACTTAATTCTCAAAGATTGGGAATATGGACATCTTCAAAGAAACATATCGTCAGTTCCGCGATTTATTCGTGTCGATGCCGGTCAGCCAACGGATGACCATGGTCACGGTGACGGTCTTGATTCTTGGTGGGTTCGGATATCTGGCATGGAATGGTTCGGGGGAAGGAAGTTACTCACCGGTTTCTGTCGGAAAGACTTTTTCGGTCGCCGAATTGATTCGTGCTGAAGAAACGCTGATCAGTCAGGGCAAAACGGACTTCAAACGTCGAGGCCAGCGATTGCTCGTCCCCGCCAATAAAGTCGAAGAATACAACGCGGCTCTCCTGGCAGCAGGCAGTCTGCCTCAGAACTGGGCCGAAGAGTGGGAGCAGCAATACACCGACATTGGCCCCTTCGCCAACAACAAACAGATGGATACCCGTAAGGAAATCGCTCGCGCAAAACTTGCCAGTCAAATGCTCTCGGCTTTGCCGGATATCGATTACGCAAATGTCGTCTGGGATCAGGAAGAGAAAGCCCGCTGGCCAGCTCAGCCGAGAACGACGGCCACTGTTTCAGTTCGTCCCAAACCCGGTCACGAAATTCCACAAACACTGGTGCATGCGATTCGCGTTTCGATCTCGGGCATGAAAGCGAATTTGAAACCGGGTGATGTGACCGTCCTCGATCTCGGTCGTGGGATTGCACATCAGGAGTCTTCCGAAAACGATCCGTTCAACGATCGTGTCCTGCAGCGAATTCAGCAGCTCAAAGAGATGTATCGTAACGACATCCTCTCGGCGATAGATTACATTGATGATGTACGGGTGGCGGTCAATGTCGATATCGACAATATCAAAACGTCGGTTAGTCGCGAGCAGATCATGC
>DOCI01000036.1:1425-2782 GCA_003503535.1 Planctomycetaceae bacterium | reverse complement strand
GCTCGACACTTTACAGCGAAAACTACAACGTCAAGAACAACAGCAATCAATTTGCCACTCAGAAAGAGCCAGGGCAAAATGCCAATGGTCCGATGAATTTGGCTGCCACTCAGCGGCCGCAACAAACGCAGGATACTTCCACAACCAAAGAGTCTGTTTTAACCGCTCCTTCCTACAAAGTGATTGAGGAGGCTGTTATTGGAGCCTTGCCCGAGAATGTGCGCGTCTCGGTTGTTGTTCCAGAATCGTATTATCGTGTTGTCGCCATGCAATCCGGTGAACTTACAGCGGAATCGACGGAAGATGAGATTCGGGCGGCTGCTCAGAAATATCAGCCGGAAGTGGAAGAGGCTCTCAGAAAGCGTGTCTCCAAAATTATTCCGATCCCAACCGGACAGAATGCGAACGACTTTATCGACATTGGGTCGTATATTGCGACGCCCCATCAGGAGCAGACTTTCACCACTCCGTGGACAGAAACCTTATCGTACTTCTTCAAGCAATGGGGCAGCGCGATCGCACTGAGTATTTTTGCACTCTGGGCATTCTGGATGTTAAATAAAACCGTCCGAAGCCAGACGCCTCCTGAAATTCCTGAAGAAGATCCTCTCGCAAAAAGCAAAGTCACCGAGGAAGACGAAGAGGAAGAATACGACGATCTTACTCCTCAGGGGGATACGAAACGCGTCGATCATCTCCAGACCCTGGTTAGAAAAAATCCCGATATGACCGCTTCAATCATCAGCTCCTGGATTCAGGAAGCGAAGTAATCAAAAGGTAGGACAGGCATCCTGCCTGTTATGTCAGTTATGTAACTATTTTTTAAGCGTTTATTCCTGTTACTGGAATCAAAGAGTCTCGCATGGATGCCATTCGAAAATCAGCCATCTTATTGTTGACGTTGGAAAAGCCACTCGCACGCGAAGTGATCAGTCAGATGCCGCGCGAACTGGTAGAGAAGGTAACGCTTGAAATTGCAAAAATCAAAAATGTTTCCCGTGAAGAGCAGGAAAAGGTGCTTGATGAATACTACTCAGCTGCTCGGGAACGAACGCCAATTGAGCGGGGCGGGTTGCAGACCGTCGATGATTTGCTGAAAGATTCGTTCGGAAGCGATGGGGCTTCGATCCTCGAAAATGTTCGTCAGTCGATGAATTCGGTTCCGTTCGGATTCCTGCATAAAGTGGGAGCAGAAAACGTTCTGACTTTTATTGTCGAAGAACATCCTCAAACGATCGCATTGATCCTCTCTCATTTGCCAGCCTCACAGGCTGCGGAAGTTTTGAGTGGATTGCCAGCCAACAAACAACTCGAAGTGATTCGACGAGTTGCTCATATGGAGCAGACCAGTCCGGAA
>DOCI01000036.1:580-1352 GCA_003503535.1 Planctomycetaceae bacterium | reverse complement strand
ATGGAGCAGACCAGTCCGGAAGTTGTCGATGACGTCGAGAAAAGTCTCGAAGGTCGTATGCTCAGCACGATCAATCAGCAACTTGAAAAAGCGGGCGGTGTGCCGATTGTTGCGGAGATTCTCAACCTGACTGACCGCATGACCAATCGAGGCATCCTGGAAAATCTTGAAGAGGAAGACAGTGAACTGGCCGATGAAATTCGCCGACTGATGTTCGTCTTCGATGACCTGATGAAACTCGATAACAAAGCCATTCAATCGCTCCTCAAAGAAGTGGATAACAGCCAGTGGGCCTTGGCGCTCAAGGGAGCCTCGGAAGAGATTCGCGAGAAAATACTTTCCAACCTTTCCCAACGTGCTTCTGAAATGCTCCGGGAAGAAATGGAGTTCCTTGGTTCCGTACGCGTCAGCGATGTCGAAGCGATGCAGTCTCAAATTGTCGATGTTGTCCGACGCCTCGAAGATTCTGGAGAGATTGCCGTTTCCGCTGGGAATTCCAGCGAGCAGTTTATTGCATAAATATTTGAAGATTTGAGATCGCAATGAGTTCCAGTACCCGAGTCATGAAGTCGAATACGATCAGCGAAGCTCTGGCTGGTGGCCAGTACAACTTTGAAGATCTTCAAGTTCGCTGTGAAAATTATCTGGAGTCAGTCCGGCAACAAGCTCGCCAGATGTTGCTCGATGCTCAGGAAGAAATCGAACAGCTCAAACAGGAAGCCAAAGCAGAAGGGCATCAGCTTGGTCTGCAACAGGGTTTGCAGGAGGCTGC
>DOCI01000036.1:0-480 GCA_003503535.1 Planctomycetaceae bacterium | reverse complement strand
GTTTGCAGGAGGCTGAGAAAACATCCCAAGAGAAAGTGAAGCAGGAAGCCAAAACTCAGGTGGACAAAAAACTGCAAACTGTGCTTCCGGGATTGAAGCAGGCGGCCAGTCAAATTCATGAACTGCGTCAGGATGCAGAAGCGTATTGGCAGCAGCAATCCATCGAGTTAGTGCTCGCGATCACTCGGAAGCTGATCCATCGGTCGATCGGCAACGATCCAACGATTGTTGCCGATCGAATCAAAGATGTCCTGAAGCTTGTGATGGGGCAATCCGAAATCCAATTGCATGTTTCCGAGCAGGACCTGGAACAACTGAGTGATCAGCTCGAACAGGTGACCAGCAGAATTCATCAGACGAAAGTCCAGCTGATTGGTCAGCCGGATCTGGCATCAGGTGAGTGCGTCGTTCAAATGAAATATGGTGAGATTGATGCCCGCATCGAAACGCAACTCCAGCGCATAGCCGAGGAATTGCTGG
>DOCI01000092.1:14375-14665 GCA_003503535.1 Planctomycetaceae bacterium | reverse complement strand
GCAGTGCCTGACCTACAACTGATTTATGACTTAAGAACTCTTCGATTCATCGACATACAAATTCGCTATGGACATAATCAATTGTCTTGCCAGCTAATTGTTCTTCATGCCTTTTTTCAATCAGTAAAAGTATTCCCTGGGAATCATCCACCCAATCCCGTCCATCACTTACAGGGAAATCAAACGAAATTGTAACGGTTTGATTATACCAATCTGCTGGTTCTATTCTAACTGCAACTTCAGCTGGATATTTTGTGTCTTTAATTCGGGCTAAAATCTCTTCTGCAGCG
>DOCI01000092.1:13637-14260 GCA_003503535.1 Planctomycetaceae bacterium | reverse complement strand
TTTAGGTCAGTTCTACTATGTCTTTACGATGATCTTTAGTGGAAGAATCCCCAGGAGCATCCCAACCCCATCTCAATCATTTGCAGTAAACTTGCGGCATTCCGTTTTCGACCGCCGGAAAGATTCGAACTGATTGCCTGAGGCGTTTCATAAAGACCAAATGGAATACCATTCCAGCCGAACAAAAATGAGATAACTGTATAGATCCAGTGTTTGTACTTTAGAAAGTTATTGCCCGGAGTGGGCAGAAGAAAATCAGTTCTCTGCACATAAGTGCCAAACATAAATGAAATTACACAGGAGTATTGGTGGAAAACTGTAGTCTCATCAATTGGGATTCCCTCATAAACGGCTGTTCCATTTCGGATCTTATCTTTGTTTTCCGACAACCATATCATCATTGGCTTATCGAGATCAGTTTTTGATTTAAACAATAACATTTAATTTTGTTTTCAATTCCCACGTGCCAGAATCCGGTCGATCAACATCTGCCGAACAGTTTTCGGATCTGCTCCCTTGAGTTCTTTCATCACCTGACCAATCAATGGCCCAACGGCTTGCTGTTTGCCGCTCTGCACATCAGCCACGACCTTATCATTTTTGTCGATAATGGCATCGACAAT
>DOCI01000092.1:9180-13492 GCA_003503535.1 Planctomycetaceae bacterium | reverse complement strand
TCGATAATGGCATCGACAATGCCTTCGAGGGCTCCGGTGTCGGTGACGAGTTTCAGGCCTTTTTCGTCGATGAGTCGATCGACATCAGCCGGTTTGGATTGCTGGCCTTCATTTTCAAGTAAAGCCGCAAAGACATCCCGTGCGCCTTTGTTGGCCAGATCCCCTGCCACAATTCGCTGTAGCAGTGTTCCCAATGTTTCGGCATCGATTGGGAATTCACTGAGGGTGCACCCGCGGTCGTTCAACTCGCGTTGAACGTCCTGCGTCACCCAGTTGGCGGCTTGCTTGCCATCGCCACTGGTTTTGGCAACCTGTTCAAAATACTCGGCGAATTCGACACCCTGATCGACAATCACGCCGGCATCGTACTCGGAAAGTCCAAATTCGGATTGAAAACGTTTCTTGCGAGCCTGCGGGAATTCGAGCAGATCGGCGCGGATTTGTGCCAGAAATTCTTCGCTGACGGTGACGGGTACAAGATCGGGATCGGGAAAGTAACGATAATCGGAGGCTTCTTCTTTTCCACGTTGAGCAAACGTCACCGACTTATCAGCATCCCAGCCCCGAGTCTGCTTGGCAACATCGCCAAATGTCTCACCCGTTTTCTGCCAGTGTTTGTACTGTCGTGTCGACTCATACTGAATCGCCGCTTCGACTCCACGAATGCTGTTCATGTTCTTGACTTCCACAATCGGCGTGGCAATCACGGAACCATCTACCTGCGGGATATGCAGGTTGACGTTCGCATCGCACCGCAAACTCCCCTCCTGCATGTTGCAGTCGGAAACGCCGAGATAAGTCAGCAACAATCGCAAATCTTCCAGATAGCGACGGGCCTCAAAAGCAGAGTTCATATCTGGCTCGGAGACAATTTCGAGCAGTGGCGTTCCTGCTCGATTCAAATCGACCAGACTGTCACCGCCGCGGCCCGATTCATCGTGCATGTTCTTCCCGGCATCTTCTTCAAGATGCACCCGGTTAATGCGAACCCGTTTCAGGTCGTCCGTCAAATCCGATTCCACTTCCAGATAGCCATTGTTGCTGAAGGGCAAATCGTACTGACTGATCTGATATCCCTTGGGAAGATCGGGATAGAAATACTGTTTGCGATCCCATTTTGTATGCCGGGCGATTTCGCAATTGAGGGCCATCGCGGTGCGAACAGCCAGATGAAACGCCTTGCGATTCATCACAGGCAGCGTTCCCGGCAGGCCGATTGTCACGGGATCGGTCTGAGTATTTGGGGCATCGGGATTGAACCGATTGATGCATCCACTGAAAAGTTTGGTTTGCGTGAGCAATTGCGAGTGGACTTCAAGTCCGATCACGAGTTTGTAAGCCGTCATACGTCTATCATTCATTGAGAAATCAACTTGCTTGAATCCAGTAACGGAATCAGCTTGTTTCAAAGATTACATCGAGAATGAATAGTTTATCGGCCTATGTGAGTGTGTAGCAACCAAGGGCGGAAGTAAGCCTCACTCACTTCAATTCTGCTTGAAGTTTCGCAGCAGACCCTGCTGATCAAAAGCCGATTCCGGGAAGCAGTTCAGCATTTTGCGGACAAGAACCTGCAGCGGGTTGAGCGATTCGCCTTTGCGAATTTCGGCAATCAGATTCCAGTTCAAATCAGCACTGGCAGGGGATTGATCGTGCAATTTCAGTTCCGGAAAGACCACCGCCAACGGCTGTTCGCCCCAGGTGTGTGCCCGTTTGGATTCAAAGAGGACATCGTCGATCTGATATTTGCTGGCCAGATGACCGCAGAGAAAATCGGACCACATTTCCGCATTTTTTCGCATTTCATTGAGCGTCCGCATTCGAGCGGCATCAATTTGATGGCCTGCCAGTATTAATTTCAGGCAACGAATCCGCACCTGCATTTGAGCGGCCAGCACACTGCGGGCAATCGGTTCGGCATGACGAGCGTTCTGTTCGACATCAACTGCTTTGAGGATTGTAAACCAGACCCGATGCAGAATATCGGCACGAAAAACATCCCGCACATCCGGCTCATATTCCAGCCAGCATTGTCGTTGACGAACCTGGGTTCCCGTCTGCAGAACTTTCTGACAGACAGCCAGGTTCTGCATCCAATCATTTGTCATATCACGGGAATAAGCCCAGTAGCTGTGCAGGGGACTATCTTCGAGTAGTTGAGGTTGCTTAATAATATGGTCAGCATGTGCCATCAATTGAGCAGCCGCATCGACAGTTTGAGATAAATTCAAAGGACTATTCCAATCGCAGTTTCGAAATCGATCTGAGAAATAGCAATCAGGCTACTTCAGATCGATTTGTTGTGAGCATTAAGCAGCAGAATCTTGCTGACTGGAAATGAATAGAGCAGATTCAATGCCAGAGAATCCCTGGATCACAATTAATCGAATTGGGCAATATTTTTTGTTCAATATCAACCCGAAGCGTCAGCGGGGGGATGGCTTTCCCAACAATCCATGCCTGCCCCTCGTTGACGCTTCGGGTTAGGGTGATTGAAGTAACAGCTTACCATTAATGGTGTTAGGGAAATATTAGAATCAGGTGCCCTAAACGCACTGAATCATGATTTGGATAATTATTGGAGACGGAATCATTTCCCCACGGAATGAATTTCAGAGATCTCGGCTGGAATCTCCTGATGCAATTTTGCAACATGTGGACGCCAAAGTCGCAACGCTTCATCATTTTTTCATGAAGCGTTTTGTCAAACGATTACCCAGGGGAATCGGTCGCAGTGGCCGCGAAATCGAGTCGCGTGCAGGTTTGCCCGTCGACGACAATTTTGCCGGTCATATAAAAGGTGTCTTTGAGTCGTTCGGTCACTTCGACATAGACATTGGCTGTGTCTCCGGGGCGAACCATGTGCTTGAACTTCACGTTGTTGATGCGAGTTGCGACGGGAACCTTATCGGCTTCGAGAGCATGCTTACGAGAAATCAGGATCGCACCAGCCTGCAGAGCCATTTCAATTTGAAGAACCCCAGGCATGATCGGGAAATCGGGGTAATGACCTTGAAAAACAGGCAGGTCAGGATTGATGTAAGTCGTTGCGTGAATGTTGTTTTCGCTCAGTTCGAGCACTTCATCGATCCACAGAAACGGGTCACGATGAGGAATACATTGTTTAATCTGTTCTTGATCCATCCCGAAGGCCTTTGCTGATACCGGCGCGGTCAATATCGAACATCAATGCTCGATCGAAATTTATTGCTGCGAAATTCGCTAATGATTGTATTATGAGAGTTCAGGCTCAGGTTGCAAGAATGCACAATTTCCGATTGGCAAAAGTTCATGCTTTGATCTCAAAACAATCCGGAAGGCTCATCGCTAAAGGGATGTAGAGTTTTCGGGAGAGATTCTTTGGGAAGGTGGTCGACAAGTGCTTCAGCCATGTAGAAGTCATCGGCGGTGGTAACTTTGATGTTCATTGCCGAGCCTTCGACAATATGGACGGGAACTCCCAGACGTTCGACGAGTTGAGCTTCATCAGTCGGCTGGAAATCGCCTCGTTGATCGTAGGCTTTCTGCAAAAGTTCCTTACGAAAGACCTGCGGCGTTTGAGCCAGCCACATTTGATCTCGGGAGACCGTTTCTTCAATCCTGCCGTTGTTCACCCGTTTCATGGTGCTGGTGACGGGAATTCCGAGAATAGCCGCGTCATGTTCAGCGGCGGCTGCGAAAACTCGATCGACCCATTTCTTCGTCAGCAGGGGACGAGCCGCATCGTGCACAGCGACGAAATCGATGTCATCTCCCATATGAGCCAGGCCATTCAAAACAGAATCGGCCCGCTCGGCGCCGCCATCGACAACTTCGATATCCATGAAGGCCAGGTTTGGCTGAAATTTGGTTGTGAAGTATTCCCGATCTTCCGGCGAGATCACCACAACCGTTTTGGCAACATCATTGCGGTTCACAAAATGCTCAACCGCTCTCAGCCAGATCGCGCGACCTTTCAGATCGACGAAGGGCTTCTTTCGCTGGTTTTTTGAAAATCGGCTGCTTTTCCCGGCTGCGGGAAGAATGACTCCAAATTTGCTGGACATGTTGCTCACTCCTGTTGTCTGAGACCTCAAGTTGGCTTGATTATTTCAAGCCAGCCGAAATCACACAATGCAGTGACTCTTGTACATGTTGCGTAGCTGTTTTTCAGCGATCCCTCGGGAAATATGGAGCCTCACTTAGATCAGATGTCAGGTAGCTTTGCTCTCTGGGTGGACGAAGTCCATAAGAGGTCTAAAGTTTGATGGAGAATTTTTTAGAGAAGATCTTACGACTGCGCCGCCCCGAAAGAATCTTTTGGGGCTATCCA
>DOCI01000092.1:8811-9043 GCA_003503535.1 Planctomycetaceae bacterium | reverse complement strand
AAAGAATCTTTTGGGGCTATCCAGACAAAGGCAGTCACTGAACGACAGCAAATACATTCATTTTCTCAGACTGAATAAACGGTGGGCAGACCGTTAGTCCGAAGACAGTTTTGCATTTACATTTGAAGTCGATTTGTTTCCCAGGATCGGGAATCGATGTTTCATGAATTTTGGCTGAGGAACTTTCCAGCCATTCAAATTTCGACCAGAAACGAGCGGATCTGCAATCTCT
>DOCI01000092.1:662-8729 GCA_003503535.1 Planctomycetaceae bacterium | reverse complement strand
CATCTTCGGTCGGTTTAGGTTGGATTTCTAAAACTATCTGGAGACATTTCAACCACTCAATATCCCAGCGATTTTGTTTTGCTTCCTGTTTTAAAGCATCATCACAAATCTGTAAGTCTTCTGTCCACTGATCGGTGTTCATCATGGAAGTACGGGTTTTGAGTTGGTGCTGAAACAGTTCCGTCCAGCGAGTGATCAACCCGAGAATACGATCTTCAGCATGCAAACCCGATGCACGAACTCCAAACGGGATTCCGGTTCCATCAAGACATTCATGGTGCTGTCGAATCATTCGAGACAGACCAGGACCATAGCGTTTGATGTTCCCCGTGAGGGCAGCTGACCATTCGGAATGATGACCTTTCCGTATAACGAGATCTGAGAGTTGAGGATGCCAGAACGCGGTATCTTTCAAGAGGGCAGCCGCAATTAAAGGCTCTGTTTTGACTTTTAACGTTTCTGTGCGAACTAACTTCGCACAGAGATACGATGCTTGCAGGGCATTCGCGAGCGGTAATCGACGCACCGATGGAGTCGTATTCAATTCATAATCAGCGATGGAACTGCAGAGCGTTAACCAGAGTTTCTGATCAATTGTTGAATCTGCGGCTGCATTGATGACCGATTGAACGAGAGTCTGAACCCGCACAAATTCGACACTTTTCCCGGAGGAGAGAGCAGAGAGAAGTTCATCGGTCGCGTTAAACAAATTGTCTACACGGTTATGTAATTCCAGTAACGTCTCGACATCACTCAGCAAAATGTCAAGAGTCTGATGAAGTTGGGCGGCTGCCAGAAACACTTCGATTGATTGCCAGGCTGGGGAAGTATCGGGAATGAGTCGACGGCGAAGTTGAATCAGATCGAGTGTCTGTCTTTGCAGCCGATGGGCTTGTGTGGAAATCGCAGATTTCTGAAGTGTGATTCGAGCAGTTCCAGAAAGTCGCTTGAGAAAGGCCTGCTCCCGAGCTTGCGGTGACTGCCCCAGTTTTGTTTCTCGCACCCGGCAACCCGATTTCGCCTGAAGGGAATTCTCCAGGAATTTTTCCCAAATTGGAATTCCAGCCAGTGGCTCGGGCAGAGATCCACTTCTTGCGAATTTTGTGAATTCATCTCGCATTGTTCAATAAATGCCCGTGTCATGAAAAGAGGTGTCACCGTAATGCATGGATTCACGCATTAATATTATCGGCGAATAAAACGATTGGTATCGCAATAAACTCTGCAAGTTCGAACGATCCTGTAGAATCTTTAAGACCTTCCCCGGAATTTTACTGAACAGCCGATTCCTGTATGACTACAATAGGAATGGTTTGCAGGGATAACTCCGGTCGGTTAATTCAGATAAACTTTAGCGACTGCAGAGTTTTTCCCATGGCGACGACCGGCAAGAATGAATCTGACAGTTCAGCAGAAATTATAGGATGCCGATAACTTGTGTCAGTCTGTGCAACTTTTCGCACTAAGTTCAAATGATAAAAAGAGGCTCATCATGGCGAGCGATTTTCGTCGAAAAGAAATCCTGCCCGAAATCACCGAGCAGATTGTGGCCAGCTATCACGAGATCGGTTCGATCAACCATCTCGGACATTGTCCACTCCCGAGTTATAACGAAATCACTTCGTTATTGGCGGATCTATCCGAGATCCTGTATCCCGGATATCGTCGGCGACAGAATCTCCATTTTGGGAATGTGCCGTATCACGTGGGTGATTTGATTGACACCCTGCACGATACACTGACCCAGCAAATCTGCCGAGCCTTGCGTCACGATTTCACCAATCGTAACGATGCCGATTGCGAAGCGATTATCGAAAAAGATTTTGAAGCGGAAGCTCAGGAGATTACGATTAACTTTTTGAAGACGATTCCTGAACTCCGTTCGATTCTCTCCAAAGATGTTCAAGCCGCTTACGATGGCGACCCGGCTGCAAAGAGCCTGGATGAAATCATCTTTTCCTATCCGGGATTAGAAGCGATTACAACACATCGACTGGCTCACGAACTGTATCGTCGCAATGTCCCCTTCATTCCACGCATGATGTCGGAGTGGTCTCACTCGAAAACGGGAATCGATTTACACCCCGGAGCAAACATCGGCCATTCGTTCTTTATCGATCACGGTACCGGTGTGGTTATCGGAGAAACCTGCGAGATTCATCCGCACGTGAAAATCTATCAAGGAGTGACTTTGGGAGCCCTGAGCTTTCCGAAAGATGGTGAAGGGAAAATCATCCGCGGCACCAAGCGACATCCGACCATTGGCGAAGGGGTCGTGATTTATGCCAACGCAACTGTCCTGGGGGGCGATACGGTCGTCGGAGCAAACTCAGTGATTGGGGCGAGTGTTTCTCTGATGAAAAGCGTACCACCGAATACGATTGTGACTATCGAGAAACCATCTCTGAAATTCCGTGAAGCATCGTAGTGAAGCATTTTGAATTTTAGCGGGTCAATATTATTCCCTCTGCAGTTCGAAGTTCTGCACAAAGGGTGAAGTATGATCGACTTCAACGAGAAGTTCGGTCTTCTCTGGATCGCTGTATTTCTCGGGAATTGCTTCCCGAGCGTCCATCGCCATTGCCATTGCATCGTCGGTCCCCTCGGGAACAGGACTTCCGTCGGGCATCTGTAATTTTGTGATGGTGACTTTATAAGTTCCTGGAATGATCCCCTTTGGCTGGCTTTCCAGGCTTCCCGGCTGGGGCGTGATCAAATCGTAATCACCGGTAATCACCGTGACCCCAGTCCCGATTCCACCAGATTGACTCAAATCAGCTGGAATAAAGTTGACAGTAGCACCGGAAACGGGATTGCCATCTATCGTTACTTTCCCGTTCACGATCACCAGATCTGCAAAAAAAGCTGGTTCCGTATCGCTCTGGGAACAGCCAATCGACAGTCCACATAGAGTCATTAAAGCGAATACTAAGTTTTTCCTTATGAACATCGGCCTCTTAAGCATTAGTAATTCTCACTGTTCGTCTGGCAGAAGTCGATCGTTATTTGGAAGAAATTGTCGACAAGCGACATTGAATTTAGTCTGATAGATTTTTCCGCTTAAAACTTTGTGTTGTGTGCCAATGGCTTTGCCAGTGCCACCCTATTTCTTAGTTGGAACAGAACACCAGTGCGTCATCGACACTGATAATTCGGGTGGATGGTGTTATCAAGCACGGCAACGGAGTGCGTTACAATTATTTGAGGCCGAACTCTAAGCCCTGCAAGGGCACTAGAATTCATTCAATACCTGACCGTCGTTGATTATTTCGAGATTTAAGCGAATACTGTAATCCGTATTTTCACTCAAAAAGCGAACACCCCCGTCAGCGAGTACCATTTGAATTCCTCCCTGATGATAACTTCCGGTCCAACCCCAATCGCCTAATCTTGGCTTATGGTCAACCCCGGAGCGTACTGTCGTATTGGGAGCTTGAGAAGAAAGACTCAAGCCAACCTGTACCCAGCCACGAGCGGCCCAGTGAGCATTCTGTCCATTTCCACAGCAGGCCTGTCTGGTTTCGAGAACCATTGCGGTGTTGGTCGTTCCATCAGAAATATCACGAATTTTACATTTACTACCGTCTTCAAACATCGGACGAGAAGTTCGTTTTGTCCAATAGTTGCAAACATCATGATCTCGAAGAGCCGTGAAATCGTAGTTCGTTCGATGGACTGCAGTTTGTCCCGGAGGGTCATAATAAGTGGGGCTGAGAGATTGTGATATTGGGCCAGGATCAGAAGGACACAAAAAGATATCCAGGTCACGGTCGATCAATGTTCCATTAAAGGTTGCATCGCCACCTGCCAGTGGAATCGAACTTTGGACTTTCGTATTAAAGGCCTTATTGAAATCCAATTGATCGTATAATGCGCCCTGCTCCAGACTTGGCAATAACATGACCAGCCCATTCATGTTCATTGCCGTTACTCCAGCTGTTCCTTTTGTGTCATCACAATCCCCACCAGCGACCTGGCCCGGAGGAAAAACAGAATGAGTGTCATGATAATTGTGCAGTGCTAAACCAATCTGCTTCATCTTGTTTTTACAGGCACTCCGCCTGGCCGCTTCTCGGGCTTGCTGGACTGCGGGTAATAATAGTGCTACCAATATCGCAATGATGGCTATCACAACGAGTAGCTCAATCAGTGTGAAGGCCATTCGTGAATTGATTCTCTGGTTCATGTTCCACTCCTGATCAATGATTAATTTAAGAAGATATTGATTTAAGAGCAGATTTGGGGCCAAGAATGTAAAATTCAGAGCATTTTTATTAAAGTGTTACATTTAACAGCCAAAGTGATATATCGTGACATTTAAGAATATGTTAATATTTTGATTTCAGGGTCGTTTATGCCCTACGCCTTGGCAATGATGCAATTCGGTAAGGCACATTGACGATCAGGCAGCCAAATCAAGGGCTTCATCTGAATCCATAACTGAAAATTGATCACGTCATGGGGATGTAGCGGGACAGGATGATTCCAGGGATCATCATTAACGCGGCTGCAACGGCCATCGGCATTGCGTGAGGGCCGCCGTGGGCGATGATGACGATTGCTTCAAGCATCGGAATCGTGAGCAACATTGCCCGAACCGTCTGCTGGACCTGTGCCGGCTCGCGAGATCGAATAGCCGGTAGCGCTCTGCGGAGTACTTGAAATGCGATCAATATCAACATCACGACCACCAGCATGACTGCAGATCCTGTTGAAAGCACCGCTGCTATTCCCCCCCATGCCAGTAATGCCAGCACAGAGAGTATCAATCCGACTATTAAAGGCCATGCTGCACTTTTACTTGCTTCGCTGCGTGCGAATAGCGTGATTCCGCAGACGTAGAGTGTCATGATTGCAGAGACAAGCAGTGCAGGATGAACGCCCCACTCTTTGAATGAGGTCACGCAAGCTGCTCCCAGCAGGACGTTGAAGCCACGGCACAAACCCATTAGTAAGGGGCCTGCAGGTGTTTTTTTTCCGCCAGCATCGTATGCAAGAATTGTCCCCGCAAGAGCCAGACTCACGAAGAAGGCGGGCATCGAAACCAGCATTGCGGCACAGATTCCCGCGAGCATCAAAACCGAAGCCAGCAGGCGAGCCATTTTGGGTTTGATTTCTCCAGCTGGCAGTGGACGAGTGGGACGTTCGACAAGGTCCTGCTCGACATCAAACAAATCATTCCAGACCATTCCGGAAAGGTACAGACATCCCGAAGCCGCCAGAAGTCCCATTAATTCCAGAGATGCAATTTGCCCCTGTCGCACAATTGCATACCCGGCCAACACATCCGGAAATGTGGTGAAGACAGCCGGGATTCGCAATAAACGCAACAACGGCATCAAAGACATTATTTTATTTGGCCCTCAAACTCTTGTCGATGTCTCAGTCTGGCTTTCCGGAATTTCCCAGTGTTAGTGAGATCCGCAGCCACCAGCTCCCATGTTATTTGATTGTGCTAACGCATCTTCCGCTTCGTTAATCATGCCACATCGTTGGGAAATGACAGAAAGCTGTGCGTGTGAGAATGGATCATCAGGTTCAATTTCCACTACCTTTTTCGCATGTGCCAATGCCTGCTCGTTGTGCCCCAGTTTCTGCAGATGGACCGCTAGAGCCGTGTGAGCAAGAACATATTTATCGTCCTGAACCAGAATTTCACGAAGTTTGGCGACTGCTCCTTCGAGATCGCCTACATCTTTCAATTTGGTGGCTTCATCGTACAGAGTATTTAAGTCAGACATTCATTTTTCCTTATCAGATAGCGGGCGATAAACCCAGCGGATTTCAGGGATCGCGAATCAATACTTTATTGTCACAGATATTGTACCCGGTTACGAAGAGGAATCCAATTCTTAACCGTCATTCCGATCAGCTGTTCGAAGCCACATAGGCTGCAGATCATTCCTGAAATATTGAAAGTCACTTTTCTCCAACAGAGTGCGTCCACTCAAAATAATGAGAATGCTGAATTCATTGTGATACGAATTCGATCGATCGTGAAATTGAAGAGCGACTTCTCCTGCTGTCTCAATTATTACTGCCTCAATTGCCTGCGCATCGTTTTCTTATCTCGCGTTTTTGCCTTGAGGCACTGTGTCTTTCCTGCTTTTTCTCTGAAGTTTAGGAAATCTATATAAGATTCAATGCTTATGTGTTCAGTTTTTTTATCGTTGCCTCGCCGTAATTTTGCGAAAAGTTCGGGTTGTAGTGGATGGCGCGATTGAGTCTGCAGAAAACAGTCTTTGCGAATGTGTCGAATTGAACTGAGGTGCCGAGAGTGGCCGAATTTAGGGTTGTACACCCTGAGACTATTATCCGTTCGTGAACAGTTGAATCGACTGAGACATGACACAGGAAAGACATATGCGACAATCCTCCGCTGCTCATTTGGGACTTCTACTGGCTGTTTTGGCTCCGGTTGGCTGTTCGAGTTCACGCTCTCATTTAGAGATGATCGATAATCGGGAGCTGCCTGCTCAGCATCAAATCGCTGAGCTCAAGTCTGCTGATCCGGAAGCAGCAGAGCCTCAATCGGCACCTGAGACTGCCGCTATTGCAGAAGCTACGGCTCCGACAGATGCGGCCGTAGCGACCGAAATGGCTGAGAATGATGCCGTCATCCCGGAAAACGAAGAAATCGTGCTGGCTTCAGCTCTCGAAGATGAGTCAGAGGAGGGCACGAAGTCGGAATCTCAGAAAGTTGAACTGGCGATTGCAGAAGCGTCTGAATCGAGCCCCGGTGATTCCAACCACTGTGATTCCAATCCCGGTGATTCCAACCAGACCTGCCTGACCGAATATTCTGTTGGAGCAGGTTCGAAAATGACGCTGAATGAGCTGGAAAATCTGGCTTTGGAAAACAATCCGACTTTGAAGCAGGCCAATGCTTCAATTGTGCGGTCTCAAGGTTTTTACGATCAGGTGGGGCGAGGTGCCAACCCGATCGTTGGCTACTTCGGCAGTCAGATTGCGGATCAAAACACCGATCAACATGGTCTGTTTTTCGAGCGGGAGTTTGTGCGGGGTGGCAAGCTGCAACTGAATCGCCAGGTTCTTTCTCACGCCACTGCCGCACAGCAATGGGAATTGGAAACTCAACGGATGCGAGTGCTGACGGATGTTCGCATCCGCTTCTTTGCAGCAGTTGCTGCTCAGCAGGAACTGGCCGCGGCGACGGAGTTTGTTGAAGTGACGACACGGGGTGTTGAAATTACGCAGTTACGGAAGGATGCACTCGAAGATACCCAAATCGAAGTGCTGCAGTCGAAAACGCAGAATCAGGAAGCGATTCTCGTACAACAGAAAGCTCGTATCGCTTATGAAGCAGCCTGGATGGAATTGACGGCACTGATTGGTCTGCCCTGCCTGGGTCAGGCTGAGTTAGTTCCGCCATCAAACATTTCCGCACATTCTTTGAATGAGTGCAGTCTTTATGAAATGATTATGTGCAACAGTCCAGAGTTGGCCACTGCGAAGCAGCGAGTCGCTCAGGCACGCGCCAAGTTGAGTCGGCAGGAAGTTCAGGCGATTCCGAATATTACCGCTCAAATTGGAGCCGGCTTCGATAATGCGACGAATTCTGGTTTAATCAACCTCCAAATCGGTGGCCCGATTCCCATCTATAATAAGAACCGAGGCAATATTTCCGCTGCTTATGCAGAGTATTGTCGAGCCACCAACAATGTGACCCGCATTCGCTGCGATATCAAAGCGCGACTGGCACGTGTGATCCAGCAATACGAAGGGGCTCGCGTAACGGTGAATCGTTACGATAATGAAATTCTGCCGCAGACCAATGAAGCCCTCCAGCTTTCCAGCGAAGCCTACGATCAGGGAGAGCTCGGCTTCCTGCAGATCCTCGTCATTCGTAAATCTTATCTGGATGCCCGATTCAAAGCCATTGCGGCCCGGAAAGAACTGGCTCAAGCCCAAGCCAAACTGGATGGACTTCTGCTGACAGGCGCTTTGGAAGAACCTCAGGACGTGATCGAAGACGATTCCCTGCGAGGTCAAACATTTAGCGGGCAATAGTAGCTAGACGATGTAGGACAGGCTTCCAGTCTGTCT
>DOCI01000092.1:0-571 GCA_003503535.1 Planctomycetaceae bacterium | reverse complement strand
AGGACAGGCTTCCAGTCTGTCTTAATACGACATCGATTTCTTAGACAGGCTGGAAGCCTGTCTTACCGGGTTTTTGGTCAATTCAGTGTGTTTTAATGGGGAATCAGGCAAACAATCCGTTCGGCTCTTGAAGTTATGCAGGGCTGTGGGCACAATTCAGGAGGTTAACGACTTTATCACTCTGGATTGTTCATGATTGCCCCACTTCCCACTATTTATTCGCTTTCCTATGCCGAACTTCAGGCGTGGTGTGCAGAGCGTGAGATTCGCAAATTCCGAGCCGAGCAGATTTTCCGCTGGGTTTATCAGCGACGTGCTCGCTCGTTTGCTGAAATGACCGACATTCCAGAATCGCTCCGCGAGCAACTCTCACAGGAATTCGTGTTTTTTCAGAGCGAAATTGAATCGCATCAGATCGCCTCGGATCGTACCGAAAAACTGCTTCTCAAATATCGCGATGGCGAATTTGTGGAATGTGTACTGATGCGGGAGCCGAAGCGGAATACGATTTGTATCAGCACGCAAGTCGGTTGTGCGATGGGATGTGTCTTCTGCGCAAGTGGATTGGCGG
>DOCI01000039.1:7736-11650 GCA_003503535.1 Planctomycetaceae bacterium | reverse complement strand
TTGATTTTCAGCGAAGCCGACGGCATCTCCGGTTTGACGGTCGATCGTTTCGGCGACTGGCTGACAGTACAGATCACGAGTCAGGCACTGGCAACACGTTCCGAATTTCTGATCAATCAACTTGATGAGTTGCTCAATCCACTTGGCATCTGGCTGCGAACGGAAAAGGGGATGAAAGAAGCCGAGGGGATGACGATGCAGGATGGCCTGCTACGGGGCGATCCGCCGCCTTCGCCGCTGTATATCGTCGAAAATGAACTCGATTTCATCATCAATGTACAGGAAGGTCAGAAGACGGGCTTCTATTACGATCAGCGTGATAACCGTCTGGCAGCCGCGAAATATTTGCAGGGTGATGTACTCGATGTCTGCTGCTATTCGGGCGGCTTTACTCTGAATGCCCTCAAGCATGGACGAGCGACACATGTAACCGGAGTCGATTCCTCTGGCGGAGCGATTCAATTGGCTCAAGAGAATGCGAAGTTGAATCATCTGGAGGACCGCTGCGAATTTGTAGATGCCGATGCTCTTAAATTCTTAACGACGACCGACCGCATGTTTGATGGCATCATTCTCGATCCCCCCAAATTTGCCCGTGGCCGAAAGGGAATTCAACGGGCGATGAAGGCTTACTTCAAGTGGAATGTGGCTGCGATGTCCCGCCTGAAACCGCAGGGCATTCTCGTCACCTGCAGCTGTTCCGGTATGGTTTCCCACGAAGAATTCGCTGAAGTCATTCGCGACGCCGCCGCAGAAACCGGCCGCTTCGTCCGCATCCTCGAAACCCGCGGCCAGGCAGCCGATCATCCGGTGAGTGCTTTCTGCCCGGAAAGTTCGTATTTGAAATGTTTGATTTGCTCGGTTGAGTAAGAAATATGTTATGCGGATGTCCTACTGAACCAAGAGGGTTACTTCTTGCGACTTCGCTCAATTTAAGCTGAAATTGATTTCTTGCCAGATTAAATTTTTTTCAAGAAATAGAAAAAAGAGTCAATTTTCGGTTACTGATCGCATAAAGCATAGGTAGAGTGAACATATAATGATTAGGTAATATAATTCTGTTTCGTTATTTAGTTTGAGGTGGTTCCAATGAGGTCGAAGAGAAGAGCATTCACACTAATTGAACTTCTGGTCGTGATCGCAATCATTGCCATACTGGTCGCACTGCTTTTGCCAGCTGTTCAACAGGCGAGGGAAGCTGCCAGGCGTTCGTCCTGCAAAAATAATTTGAAGCAGATCGGGTTGGCTTTTCATAATTATCACGATACACATTTCGTGTTTCCTATGGGGAATCGCTTTGTGGATCCACCGGGAGGGCATAGCCATCCTTATTCCAAGAGTGCCCCATCAGATGATCAATACAACTCCTGGGGATGGCCGTATTTTATTCTCCCGCAAATTGAATCCAGTGCACTGTACGATAGCTTTGACACCAGTCAGCCCCCTTACACACCGCACGACTACGATAGTGGATGGGGCCAGAATGGTCCTACTCCAAATACGACGAATCAAGTTCCCTGCCAGCAAATGCCATCAACTTTTGCCTGCCCGAGTGCAATCGCTGCAGGGGC
Source organism: Planctomycetaceae bacterium (assembly GCA_003503535.1). Lineage (GTDB taxonomy): Bacteria > Planctomycetota > Planctomycetia > Planctomycetales > Planctomycetaceae > Rubinisphaera. Next base: position 10,079 of record DOCI01000039.1, on the reverse strand, counting down.
TCCCAGAAGTTACAAAGATTACGCGATTAATGCGGGAACACCTTTGTGTTGTCCAGAACGGTCCAGTTCTGCGACCGCCTACAATGGGATGGGATTTATGAACAGCAGCCTCAAGTTTAAGGATGTTGTCGATGGAACTTCCAATACTATGCTCATTATGGAGCAGGTTCGATATACCAAAGATCCTAATGATCCCAATGCTCACAATCACTTTTTACTGGTAACACATCAATCGGAAGGTTATGCCAGTACTGATCGACCGCCCAATCAGCTGAATAACAATTTCGGTCGAGTCTCTCGAAGCGAACATCCCGGAGGAATTCAGGTTTGTCTTGTTGATGGGAGTGTTCGCTTTATCAGTGATAATATCGATTTGACGACATTTCGTAGAATTTCAACAAGATCACTTCGGGAAACCGTTGGTGAATTTTGATTTGTCTTTGCGGATTTGATGTCTTGTCTACGAGATCTCCAGAGGCTAAGTCGCCAGTCTCTGGGGATCTCTTTTAATTAAGCCACTTGAAATTCAATTGATTCATCCTTCACTAGACTGATCAGGAGTGCGTTACGTTGATAGCAAACATTTTTCGATCCCTTCACATACTGTTGGTCTCATGCGTAGTCAGCAGCGGCTGTCTGGTGATGCTTGCCGGATGCGGTCAAGGCTCAGGAGTACCAACATTGCATCAAGTGAATGGAACTTTAACAATCAATGGCAAACCGGCTCCCGATCTGAATGTCGTCATGCACGTTGAAGGGAATCGCCCCAGTTCTGGACTGACAGACGCGAACGGAAAATTTACGATGTATTATACGTCCACTCAAACTGGGGTTGTCGCCGGGGAAAACTATATCACACTCTCGCCAGCAAATGGAGATACAGAATTGTTTCCAATCCCAGAAGAATTCAAGGAAGTTGTCGAAAGATATGGAGAAGGTACGAAAGCCTTCAAAATGGACATCGACAAAGATTACGAAAATTTTGAACTGAATCTTCAGTAAATCGATTTTCAGAACCGCTCATTTGCAATGGCTTTCAACGGCTCTGTGCTTTTCATATCACTTCCGATGCGCTATGCTTATAAGGAGTTCACTCGATGAAAAAACAGACTGGAGCCGATCATTTTTTCAGTTTATCTTGCAGAGTTCGATCACCTGCAGACTTTGCGGGACCGCGTGGAATTGGTACTGACTTCGCTTCCAGAAGACGTTCAGCTCGACTTTCTTGAGGATCCCCGCTTTCGGATTGCTCTCGAAAATTACGAGCCCGGTAAGGGTTGGTCGATTTTCATGGAAACTCCCGGCCCGGTGGGCTCGGGGAGTCGGTGTGTGGTTCTGAGGCCCAAGCTGGACAACTTATCCCACGAGTTTGCCTGTTATGTAATTGCCCATGAATTCGCCCATGCCTTTTTAAGAAATGGAGGCTGGGGCGAAATTACGGATGAAGAACAGGCGGCAGATTCTCTGGCGGCTCATTGGGGATATCCACGACCGTAATTTGATAGAGGAGTCATCAGCAGGCACATTTCGCTTGTGCCACATGATTTTAGGCCCTTATGGTCTCTCTTTAGAGAGTGAGCGGAAGTCTTGCCGATCGGGGCTGTTGACATCTTCGAAGCACCATTGCTCATCGATCCATTCGAGCATCACGACATAGGACTCCGATCTGGTTGCCCCAAATTCGACGGCTGCGGTATTGGCTCCGCGATAACGCACGGTGAGTGGTTCGGTTGGTTTCCAATTCGAAACGGCTTCCCAACGCCAGCCGGAGGTGATCGAATTGTAACGAGAGTGTTTCTGACCGAACTCGGCTAATGCCGCAAAGATTTCCTGATTGCCGGGAGTGCTGAGTGCAGAAAGTGATTGAAAATCCTTCTGCTTGTAGGCTTTCAGGCAGGCTAATGCGACCTCTTTGGCATCCTGGCGATCAAGTTTTTCTGATGATCCTGACTTCTCTTTTGCAGGAGATTTCATATTTGGAGGAGCCGGAGGTGTGTCTTCCGGAGCGGCTTTGGGATTGAGTGGAATTGCTTCCGATGGCATCGTTTTGGGGACAGGCTGCTCTGATTTATTTTGCTGCTCCAGCTTGGACTTCAATTTGCTGCCAACACCTTCCACCTGGGCGTGGGTTGGACTGACCAGAAACCCCAGAACAATTAATGAGGAAAAGAGTGCTCGAGTAAACATGATGATTATCACAGATAATGGTTCAATGATGGAACGATGAAATTAACATTCATTTTCAATAAGACTTCATTATCCACAGACAGGAATGAAATTCTACTGCAACTTTCTCTTATTGGCATTCGATCGATTAAATACGGATTCTAATAAGAAAGAGCG
>DOCI01000039.1:0-7458 GCA_003503535.1 Planctomycetaceae bacterium | reverse complement strand
GATCTTTCAGATGTGATTTTAAGACGTAGAATCGCGCTATTTCAAATTAGAAAGCGTATAAATACTGAGATGAGATCCTGTCGCTGGAACAGTCATTGATAAGAGATGAACGTTTTTGAGATTCAGCGCATAAAAAAAGAAATCGCCGCAACGATGCCCATTCGTTACGACGATTCCCGACCCTGAAAGATGAACAGGAGTGTGAGGTCCTGTTCGGGTGAGCAATTTGCTCTGGTTCAGTTTTCATATTCTTTGTCGCTGGTTTCCTGCCAACAGGACGTTTGCAGGAAGTTGAGAGCGACGATTTCAAGCATTATGAATGCTTTAGTTCAGTTCGATTCCGAGGAGTTGTTCCTCTTCTTCCTGGATAATGATTCGTGGTGTCACCATCAGCATCAAGCTTTCGGTTTCACGACCCACACCCGAGTTCTTAAACAGTCGGCTGACATAAGGAATCTTGTTCAAGATCGGCACACCAGCCATGTTTCGTCCTTCTCGCAATCGTTTGACACCCCCGAGGAGGACAGTACCACCATCTGGGACACTCACGACTGTTGAGACGAAAACCTGTTCCTGAATCGGCTGCTGCACGGTCATGGAACCGCCACCGATGTTACCTTGCTGACCCTGTTGGCCCTGCTGACCTTGCTGTTGGCCTCCGCCTTGGTTTCCAATTCCGCCCTGGCCACCACCCTGGCCACCGAAGCCGCCGATGCCGCCGAAACCGATGTTACCGCCGCCTTGGCCACCTTGGCCGCCAAAGCCACCTTGTTGACCACCCTGGCCGCCAAATCCACCTTGCTGCTGGCCACCTTGCTGGCCACCACCGATTCCACCGCCACCCGAGAAGGTGAAGGTTTGGACGTCGGTAATGTTGGTGAAGGTTGGGAGCACAGAAAGTCGTACGTAGCGTCGGTCAGCTGAGATGACAGCCAGAACTTCGAGGTTAACCCCTTCGTTGATGAACTGAATCTGAGGCTGGAAGCCGACGTTGAATACACTGACGGATGGTGTCAGACTGATGACGAATGGTCGAGAGACCTGGTCGGCCACGGTGGCCCGTTGTCCGTTGAACAACGTCACTTTTGGTGCAAACAGGATGTTCGATCGCTCATCAGACTGAGCAGCCTGGATGAAGAAGAAGGCTTCAATATCGGACAGCACAGCGAATCCGACCTGGAGACCAACTTCAGGATTGAAGTTACCGAAGTCTGGTACACCGACCTGGAAAGAACCTTGTCGGAAGGGAATGTCGAGGTCCTGACTGAAGGAGTCAGGAGAGTTCATACCGACAATCGTTCCACCAGACTGGTAATTATCGCGGTTGACCAGGTTGAGCAGTGGACTTTGACTGAACAGGCCACCGCCGGTCTGTCCCTGTTGTCCCTGTTGTCCCTGCTGATTCTGTTGGTTATTATTATTGTTGTTATTGTTATTGTTGTTATTGCCACCACCATTCTGTCCGCCGCCGGTCGTGTCAACTGTTCCGAATGGAGGCAGTGGAACACCGTTGGAGTCGGTTTCAGGTCCGCCGATGGTATCCTGAACATTGAAGTCGAAGTCGATTCCGATTCGTTCGAAGAATCGATCGGAAACGGTGATGAAGCGAACTTCAATCGTTACCTGCAAATCCTGCAGACGTCGCAACTGTTTGAGCAATTCCGCAATTTCATCGTGGACAGACTGTGTCTGACGAATAACCAGGGAGAGTGTTGAAGCGTTCTCACGAACAACTCCGTTACCTCCAAGTTGATCCCACGATTCCGGGCGAACAACACTTGTAATCAATTCTGACAGTGCATCGAAATCGGCATCGTTCTGTCGTGGATCACGACCTTTAGTACTTGTGAGTCCATTTCCATTGACCGCACCAGCCATCGCCAGTGGATCGCTGATTTGTGACATTGAGTTGCCGAATGGTTGATTCGGGTAGCTCATGTTGGAACCGCCAAGTGGAGTCGCTCCCATCACGCCGTTGTTCGGTGCGAACTGTCCAGTCAATACTGGCAGAGGCACGACCAGGTCGGCGACGTTGTAAACGATTGGTTTCAATTCACCCTGCAATCGCAGGCTGCTGGTCACTTTCAGCACATCGTCATCAATGCTGTAGTCGAGGCCGTAAGGTTCGAGCAACAGATTGAAGGCTGATCGCAGTTTGATGCCATCGATATGCATCGTGACTGGAGTGTTACTGCTGGCTCCCACTTCTTCCAGACCTTGTTCGTCGGTCCAGATGTTGATGTCGGCCAGTTGAGCGATTTGACGGAAGACTTCTGAGAGGGGTTCGTTATCGAAGTGCAGCGAGATTGGCTGGCTGAGGCTGTCGATAATTTCCAGTTCTTCAGGAGATCGTTCGCGGTTATCCGGTCCGCCAAACTGCTTTCGCAATTTGGACATCTGAGCCCACTCTTTGGCATCGGGATAAGCAATCGAATCTTTGGCAACAGGATTGATCGAAGACTGATCGACCTGATCCAGTTGAGTCCAGAAGTTTTCTTCTTTACGATCTCTGAGATCATCGTTGGAAGCGTTTCGTCGAGCGAATTTCGCTTTCCAGACCATCAGTTCGGTGACAGGTTCATCGGGAGAAAGTTCTTTGGCTTTCTTGGCGACGATTTCCGCTTCCGGATAACGTCGTTCCCGCATCAACCGATTGAACTCTTCAGTCATGTCGGCCAGATCCTGTTCGACCCGAATCTGCAGTTTACGTTCCTGTTCAATTTGACCACGAACTTCGTCGTTACGTTTTTGCATCGAAATCAATGGTTCGCGTTGTTCACGATACTTTTCAATCGATCCGCGTGAGCTTCGCAATCGGGAAACCAGGGCATCAGCCTGTTGTGGTGGCAGGCTTGAAGCCGCCAGAGTTGTCATGGCCTGATCGATCAGATCCAATGCTTTCTGAGAATCGGTTTCGCGAAGTCGTTCGGCTTGATAGATCGCATTGAAAGATTCACTGCGAAGGCGATCGAATTCGACAGACTGTTGCTGACGTACCATATTGATTCGATCGGATGGCTCATTCAGGTCGGTATCGAGCACCTGACCATTAACCATCTTGATTTTCTCGTTATGAGACGTCGACAGGTCCCGCAACAGATCCTGCAGTTGCTGTTTCTGTTGAGATGTCAAATCGCTTTGATTTTCAAAGGCAACCAGGAAGGCATCACGAGCAGCTGGACGGTCATTATTTCGCAGGTGACCAATCCCTTCGCGATAAGCTTCCTGACCATTCACGACACCGTTGACTTCAACAGGAGGTGCTGAGTTTTCAGCAACTTCGTATGGAGTAGGAGTCGCAGTCATTTTTGGAGTTGCTTCAACACCAGCAATTGGATTGACGTCCGTTTCCCAGACAGTTTCCGGGACCGGTGTCACTGGCGTTTGTGCCAGCATCTGTTGTTTTTCAACCGAGTCGATTTGCGCCATGATCAATTCAGGACGTTCATCGAAGATGTTGTAAGTCACATCGAACTGATTGGCCTGAGCCACTTTGGCACGAGCCTGTGCGAGATTCCCGCTAGCAAGATCAGCCTTGGCTTCATTCAACAGTTTGATTGCAGTTTCACGCTGACGGGTTGAAGTCAAGTCGGCAGTCACTGTTGGCACAGGTGCAACAACCGCTTCTGTTTTCGGTTGTGGCTGGCTGGCAATCATGCGTGAGTTTGAAGCCCGTTCAACCATTGCCAGAATCTGATCAGGCTTTTTGTCGAACAGGTCGTAGGCAACTGGCAACTGGCTGGCTTGTTTGGCCAGGTTACGAGCGTCATCGAATCGACCTTCATGAACAGCCTGTTCTGCGGCTGTCAACAGTTGTTGAGACTGCTGTTTTGCCTGACTGTTCGGTTTAGTCTGCCAGTTCTCTGGAGTGGCAGTTGGTGTCGTATTTGTAGTTGCAACAGGAGTTGCAGCCGAAGTTGTGTTCTCAGCGACTGGAACAGTTTTCGGTTCGGTAATGAACGGACTGTTCTCGAAGCCGGATGCCAACTGATGCTGAGCCGGAGAAGTTTTCAGGCGTGCGACATCAGCCAGAATATGTTCTGGACGTTCATCGAACGGACCGAAAGTTGCCTGCAAAGCACGAGCTTCCTCGGCTTTCTGCATTGCTGCTTCGGCATTGCCAGCCTGCAAATACTCACGAGCTGTTTTGACCAGATACTGAGCGTACGCATCGCGATCTTTCGGCTCCTCTGAGGCAGGACTCTGTTCTGATACTATATCAGGTGAAATCCCTTTCAGTTGAGCAATGAGATCACTTGGTTTCAGCTCGTTTTTGGTAAACGTGAGCTGAAAGCGTTTTGCCAGATCGTGAGCCGCAGTCGCTCGACGAAGAGCTTCGGCTTGATCGCCTTTTTCTTTCGATTCCAGCGCGAGTCGTAACTCGTTCTGGATTCGCTGGCGAATCACGGTTTGCTGAGCAATCGATTCCGATCCTTCAATAGGACGGAAGCCGTCGGTTGCTCCTGCGAAAGGATCAGCAGGCTGAGCCTTCGCGTTCGGATTTGTACCTGCGGCTGTTTGCTGCGCCCATGGGGGCAGTGCCGAAGATTGTTGATGGTCCTGGGCCTGGCTTAAGTTAAACAGCCACAATGTCGCTGATGCCAGTGCTCCACATGCCATAAGTCCAATGACCCTGGTCAATTTCCAATCCTCCTTCAGGCCGGTCGAATTCTCAGCATTCGATTTCATGATGATCTTCTTGCGAAGTGGGGTCGATGGGGTGAGTGCAGTTAGTGTGTCAAACGACTTGTCGCTGGATACGTTCATCCAACTGCATAACAAAATAGTTCTGTCTGCCCGTGAATTCCGGATGGAAAACACATCGAGACAAAGAGAAGTGATTTAATTCGATAGGAACTATCGAGTGATGTATCCGATCAATTTGCCTGACGTCAAGTCGCCTTGTCGGCAGAGCATTTTCGATCAATGTTTTGGTGTTTTTACAAAAGGCGTGTGGCCGAATGACCGTTCGAATTGAATTTCAATTCTTGTATGATTGTGAGTGACAAACTTGATTCAGGATGATTCCAGAATGTCATCGCGATTTGATAGGAATAATGAGGTCTGTATCTTAGTTATCGTATCGATTCGCCTGGATGTTGATTCCAATTGAGTAAATTGAGGAAAAATTAACAATAAATGAAATATCGCGTTCTTCTCTCTGACGAACTCGTCATAAATTATCTGATCGTTAAAGTCTCTTCGATTGGCTAGTGTCGAGAGGCCAGTGGTGAGTGTGAATTAATTCTTTGGCCGCTTAACTCTCAGTAATAGTAGGGTGCGTCCTGACGCACCATGCTGCCGACATGGCTTCCTCATAGAGTTTCTCTCCATATACGAAACTATCCCGGCTCAAGCGTCATAAATAAGTTGAAATCGACACTCCACTCTGGTGCGTCAGGACACACCCTACTGGTTCAACTATTGCTCACTCTGGCCTCTGGCCACTCAACACTGGCCACTTTATGGTCCCGTTTTTCCGAAATCTCGCATCGCTTCGGCCAGTTCGGGATCGTTATCGAAGATCGTTTCAATAGTGGCTGTTTTCTTGAGTTTTGCCACGACTTCCTGTTTTTTATCTCGCTGTAATTCCGTAAGAATTTGCTTGCGGATTTCCAGTTGGAGGTCTTCAAACGGTGTGATGTGGGCATCTTCTCTTGCCACAACTTTCACAACGCGAAAACGATCGGAGGCTTCCATGATTTTACTGATACCACCGACAGGCATCGTGAATAATTGCTCGTCGATTTCTGTATCCGAAAGACTCCCTTTGGTTGTCCAGTCCCATTCGCCGGAAAGCGAAGCAGTTGGGCCATCTGAGTATTTTTTGGCCACTTCGCCGAAGGTTTTGCCGGCTTGAAGGTCTTGAACAGCTTCATTTAAGACTTTCAACGCAGCATTTCGTCCGCCATGTTTATTGAAGGAAACTCGAATTTCCTGCCATTTCACTTTGGACGGGAACGAATAATCGGCAAGATGATTGTTGTAATATTCGAGCAGTTCGACACGACCAATTTCCGCTTTCACTTCGGATTGCGTAGACAGATACTGCATAGCCAACTGATGGTTTCCGAAGGTCTTTCGCAGCATTGCCAGCGAAGTGCCTTCTTTCTCCAGCTTTTCATTCAATTCCACTGAAGAAGAGGATTGTGTTTTTTCAAGTAGTGAGAGCACGTGTTCTTCAAATGCCTGGTCGAGAACGCTATCAAGCTTTTCAGCTTGCTCCTGCTTGAGGCTGGTTCGCATTGCATGTGAGAGAAGTGTTCGCTCGATTTGGCTCGGTAAATCCCGTTTGAGCAATTCCCGCTGAGCTTGAACATATTGCTCTTCGGGCATCTTATCCTTCATCATCTGCATCTGTTTTGAATAAGGTGCGAAGATGTCGCTGGCCAGAATCTGATTGCTGTTCACAACGGCGACGACAGCTGATTCATCAATGGGATCGGGGGTGATGGCAGAGACTTGAGAAATCCGTACGATTTCACCTGTCGAGGATCCATCGGAAAGAGCGGCTGTCTGCTGAATTTCTGAGACGGCTTTTCCGCTTTGACTGTCATCGAGTGTCAAACGGGGCGGAGCCGGTCCGACCACCGGATTGTTTGGACGAACCCGATTAAAATGTTCTTTGAAAGATTGGCAACCCATGCAGGCAACCAGAGACGTTATACCAAGCACACCCCAACGTGTTCCTGACCACTTACGGCGCGCAGCCGGACGTGTGAGGAATCGTGTAGCATGCGGAATCTTTGGGTCCGTTGACATATCAGGCGTTTCACGGGAGACGAGTTTTGTTGACATGCTCACCCCGGACGGGGCTTGCAGAAGGGCTCACAGCTTGCAGATAACTCGTTAAGTTGAGAATTCCGCCTTCAGTAAGCACCAGTCTTAAGGTGGGATTGGGCTTATAGCTCGAATCTCATCGATCCTGCAACACGGATTTCAGGAATTGCAACATCTTTTGTTCATATCCGGGAGAATTTTCCTGCAGATCGCCCGGCACGGGAACATAGATTGTATGAGCATCGACCAGGCGCAAGTCGTGTTTAGATAACTCTTTAAAGATTTTCATCTTCTGTGGGGTTCGCCCGGAAAGTACAAAAAACTTGCCTTCAATGCGAATTTGATCGATCGAAATCAGTCGGGAATAAATTTGTAACTCTTTCAGCCCCAACAACATTTCAACGGATTCTGGAGGTGCCCCAAAGCGATCTCTGAGCTCTTCCCGCACATCATTGAGCTGCTGTTCATCTCCGACAGCCGAGATTTTTCGATACATTTCAATCTTGTGGCGTCCCGGCGGCAAATAATCGCTCGGCAAAAACGCATTGATCGGCAAATCGATATTCACATGCGGATGTTCCCGTGGAGGTTCGTTTTTCAGATTCCGCACCGCATTATCAAGCAAATGACAATACAACTCGTATCCGACCACCGAAATATGCCCGCTCTGTTCGGTTC
>DOCI01000168.1:19639-19793 GCA_003503535.1 Planctomycetaceae bacterium | reverse complement strand
GTCAGGCACAGCCTGACCTACAGGTTCAATTCTTGATCAACGCTTGCAGTAGCTTTCCCGTCTGGCGAGAAATTCCCGGACTGGTCGATTCTCTCGGCCCCGCGACGTTCAATACGTGGATTTTATGCTCTTTGAGCCAAGGTTCAATCAAGTC
>DOCI01000168.1:15350-19409 GCA_003503535.1 Planctomycetaceae bacterium | reverse complement strand
GCTGTGAATAATCCATTTGGGGAGAGGATCAGCAGAGGTTTTTCCTGTTTGACAGCTAAATCTCGCGTCAATTTCGTACCGCCGAGCAGCGGTTCCGGGGAAATGATGAGAGTCCCATCGGAATCTGTGATATTCGCAGCCGTCCGCACATCGTAGCGACGTTCTTCCGTTTCCTGAAGCGGATAGCAATCAGGTATGATACCATCCTCAGCTCGACGCCCAGCCGGGCACCAACCGCCGCAGGGGATGCCATGTCTCAAAGCAAAATCAAGAGCCGCCCGATCGACTCCCGTTTGACCACCTGAAACAATCTTGTGAACCAGTAACTCAGACTTCACGATCCTCGCCATCTTCTTTATAGACGACTTTATAAAGATCGCGTCGACGATCGTTCCAGTTCTGGACGCTGCCGCCAAGTTTATGGCGGCGGACCTGTTCGAGATCGACATCGTGAATGATCATTGTTTCGATATTGGCATTACATTCAGCCGCAATCGCATCCCGGGCAAACTCGGCGTCAGCCGGTGTGAAAATCGCAGACTGTGCATAATGAATATCGGAGTTTTCGACGAAAGGCAGGTTGCCTGTGCAGCCGGAAACCGCGACATAAACGTGATTCTCGACACACCGGGCCAAAGCACAGTGACGGATTCTCAGGTAGCCATGACGGGTATCGGTGTTGAACGGTACGAAGATAATTTGAGCCCCTTTTTGAGCCGCGATGCGGACCAGTTCAGGGAATTCAATGTCGTAACAAATGAGGATTGCGACACGTCCGCAGTCGGTGTCAAACACTTCCACGCGGTCTCCCGGTGAAACGCCCCACCATTTTCTTTCACTGGGTGTGATATGAATTTTGTATTGCTTCCCGAGCGTTCCATCTCTTCGGAACAGATAGGAAATGTTGTAAAGGGTTTCGTTTTCAATGACGAATTGCGAACCACCGATGATATTGATGTCGTATTTGACGGCCAGTTCTGTCAGCAGGTCCAGATATTGAGGCGTGTATTCCGCCAGATGTCGAGCCGCGTGACCCGGCCGGGTTACGCTCGTGCATGAGAGTAACTGTGTCGTGAACAGTTCAGGAAAGACAACGAAATCGCTGTGATATTCAGAAGCGGTATCGATAAAGAACTCACACTGTCGGGAGAAATCTTCAAACCCTGAGATCTGACGCATTTCATACTGCACTACCGCCAGTCGAATTGGCTCAATCGTATGAGCGACCCGGCGTTTGGATTTTGGCAGATAATCCAGATTCTTCCATTCCAGGAAGGTGGCATATCCCTTGGAATGCGTGTCGGTGGGGAAGTAGTTGGAAATCAGGCCCTGCAGAAAGAAACCGTTGGCGATCTGGGCAGTCAGGACGGGATCGTACAGTTTTTTATCAAAAACCTGATCGACATATTCGCGGGCTGTCAAAGTGTCGGCATGGCTGGCGTAACCGGGGATTCGTCCACCAATGATGATTCTTCGCAGATTTTTCTGACGACAGATTTCCTTGCGGGCTTCGTAAAGTCGGCGTGCCAGCTTCATTCCCCGAAAATCGGGATGCACCATAATTTCGATGCCGTACAGCGTATCGCCTTTGGGATTGTGATTGCGGATATAGCCATCATCGGCGACTTTCTTCCAGTCGTACCAGGCCATATCCGGATCGTACTGGAGCATCAGGCTGCTCGAAGTCGCTGCCAGTTGACCATCAATTTCAATACAGAGTTGCCCTTCGGGAAAGTTGGCGATCTGGCTTTCAATCTGAGCGATATCCCAAACCGCCATACCCGGAAAGCAAAGTTCCTGTAGTGCGATCAATTCCTGAAAGTCATCAATCGTCAACTTGCGGAGAACAGTTTTCCATTCAAATTCACTGAGATCTAAAGCGGGCATTCTGGGAATCAATTCTTAGTGAAATAATATAGCCAGGTTAAACCTGACAAAAATAGCGAAAGCACATTCGTGTGCTTCGATTAATTAGATGCAGAATGCATGAGTCCTCACACGGAATTACTCTTTTCGTGACTCACGCAATCTCTCTGCACTCCATTTTTGCGAAGGTCTGTAATCCTTCAAGGCCTTCATGATCGATCCATTGTAATAAGTCGCAAAAAGTGCTTCGCCATGATTTTCGGAGAAGTGCTGACGTGTCAATTTGTACCAGTCAGTTGGCTTTTCGTATCCAAGTTCTTTGCCCAGCCAACGGAGGTAAGTCTGCCGGTTCTTCTGTTCTTTCCAGTAGCCTTGAGGAACGGTCGCAAATCGCCAGGGGACCCACTTTTTCTTGGGAGCAAATTCCCGCAGGGCTCGAAAAACCGAATCGCCATAGTAGTTGGCCAACATGCCTCCGCCATTATTCGTGTGAAAATGCGAGCGGCTGACCTTGTACCAGTCTTCCAGTGATTTCAGTCCAAGATGTTCGCCGAGCCATTCCATATAGGCCAGACGATTCTTTTTATCCTGCCAGAATCCCTGGGAAGTACTGCGAAATAGCCATGGTCGCCATTCATGCTCAGGGAAATGAGCCATAACCGCCTGTTGTGGGGAATCGTGATAATAGTTGGCCAGTAAGCCTCCGCCAAAGCGAACGTGAAAATCCTGCTTGGAGATCTGATACCAGTCCTCGGTCTTTTTATAACCTAATTCTTTAGCCAGCCAACGCATATAAGCTTTTCGGTTAATGACTCGGTCCCAATACCCACTGGGAACTCGTCCCTGGAGCCACAACTGAGACGATGCTTTTTTAACCATCAGATTTCATTCCTGTGCCGTTTTGTTATCGTCTTGATCAAACTGTCATTGTCGAGTGTAGAGTTTTAGCCGAGAGTGGTGACTTCACGAGTAACAAGAGACAATGTGATGATATTTATGTTCAGGTTTCGTAAAGATAGCATAAATAGCGATCATAGCAATCCGGGTGTCTAAAATTTACCAGCTTCATGCATATATTTTCAGGACGATGTTCAATGCAGAAGGGTTATATTAAACTGGCTTTAAGAACCACGACATCCCTGTTTTTGAATTGAAACGCGATATGACTCCCACAGATTTAATCATCCCGAACCGTAAGATTAAGGGTTATTCTGCAATTTTGCTACCCTTGACCAAAACCGGAGCCATCGATTGGGCCGGATTCGATGCTCATGTCGAACGAACTTATGCCGCCGGACTGGTGCCTGCCATCAATATGGACACTGGCTATGCGAACCTGATTGATTCGGCCACGAAAGTCGATGTGCTGTCTCGGACACGAGATATTGCCTCCGGACAGGAATTTGTCGCTGGTGCGTATGTAGGAGATCGCCAGGGAGATGCCTTTCGTCAATCCGAGTACCGCACGGAAATCGAATTGATCGACAGTTTCGGAGGGACATCTGTACTTTTTCAATCGTATGGGCTAACCAGTGGAAACGATGAGGAAATTGCCAGCCGATATTCTGCATTAGCGAGCGGGACCGACCGTTTCATCGCCTTTGAGCTCGGCACCATGTTTGCCCCATTCGGAAAAATTTATTCGCTCGATTTATACAGCAAACTTCTCAATATCCCCCAATGTATCGGAGCAAAACATTCTTCCCTTTCGCGGGAACTGGAGTGGGAACGACTCCTGCTCAGAAATGAACAACGACCCGATTTCATGGTCATGACCGGCAATGACCTCGCCATCGATATGGTGATGTACGGTTCAGATTACCTGCTCGGCTTATCGACATTCGCTCCCGATTTATTTGCAGTGCGGGACCGTTTCTGGGAAACCGGAAATAATGAGTTCTACGAATTGAATGATACGCTGCAATATTTAGGACATTTTTCATTCCGTGTTCCGGTCCCAGCCTACAAACATAATGCTGCTCAATTCCTGCATCTGAGAAACTGGATCGAAACCGACGAAACGCACATCAACAGCCCGAAACGTCCAGAATCCGACCGCTTCATCCTCCAGGAAATCCTCGAACGATTACAAGGCTGGATGTAAAAAATCCGTATTGCCCGATTTTCAGTTCGTTCCCCCAATCGATCTTTGGAGTGAGAGGAAAAACAGTATGGGGTGGCGGGGGCGCTCCG
>DOCI01000168.1:3234-15236 GCA_003503535.1 Planctomycetaceae bacterium | reverse complement strand
GGCGCTCCGCTTCAGCGGAAGCCCCCGAAGTTCTACGATTCGAGGGCTTCTCTTTGAGAATGTCCTTGCCACTCGTGATATTTTAGATTTTGGCACGTCAAACAGGCTGGCCACTATGCTCCATCGCCAATAATTTCACCGCCTTGAGATCCATCTTGCCGGTTCCGAGTAAAGGAATTTCTTCGACCTCGATAAATCCATCATTGCCTGGTAGCCAGAGGTTCGGCAGGTCGGATTTGTGGAGTTCCTTGATCAACTTTTCACGATACTCACCCAGCGGAAGATGCAGCACCACAATCCGTTCCCCTTTTTTCTCATCAGGAACGGCTGAGACCGCCAGTCGAATTTTGACGACATCGTCATTCTCGGCACTGGTCGCAGGATTGATTTGTTCGAGCAGTGTATTGAGGACTTCTTCAATGCGAATGTGAGGTACCATCTCGCCGCCGATTTTTGAAAATCGACTTTGACGACCCGTTAGCGTGATGTAACCATCGGGATCAATTTTCCCAAAGTCACCCGTGTTGTACCAGCCATCGTGCACGACCTCAGCCGTCTTATCGGGTTTGTTGAGATAGCCCTGCATCACATTCGCGCCGGTCACCATGAGGAGGCCTTCGGTGTCGTGCGGGAGTTCTTCGCGAGTTTCGGGATCGACGATTTTTCCGAAGACTCCGGGCACACATTGACCGACTGTCCCGATACGATTCATTGTAAATTCTGAGTTTTCATCTTTATGATCCGGTTGATTGGCAGCCACGAGTGGCGACATTTCCGTCGAACCATAGCCTTCAATCGGAGCGACCCCAAATTTTTCTTCGCACGCCTGCGATAAATCAGCGGGCAGTTTTTCTGCTCCGACGACAATCAGCCAGAGATGCGACATCTGCTCGGCTGGAATGCGTTTCACATAAGATCGCAGGAATGTTGGAGTCGCCAGGATAATGGTTCCCTTATATTTTTCGGCCAGCTTGCCAACCTGCCGGGCATCGAGCGGATTGAAGTGGTAAGCCCCAGCCGGTTTCATGGCCAGTACCAGCCACATCGAGATTGTGTAACCGAACGAATGGAAGAAGGGTAAAACTCCGATCAATGTATCTTCGTGCTTGAGCGAGAACATATAGTCGACCGATTCCACATTCGACAACACATTCAGGTGAGACAGCATCACCCCCTTGGGTTCACCCGTTGAACCGGAAGTGTAAATGATGGTCAGGAGATCGTTCTGATCAATTTTCAGTAATCCAAGCATTCTCTCTGAAAGAAAACTTGGCAGCAGATAGGCGTAGATTGCACCGATCAATTTGTCTGTCGCTTTGACCTGCTCTTTCAGGTCTTCGAGAAAGACGAGTTCTGCATCCAGTTGCACCGGCTTCTTCTCGATAAACTTTTTGCTGGTCAGAACGTGCTTCACACTCGCATCGTGAATGCAATGATTCATGACTGCATCGTCAAGGGTGTAGTTCAGATTGACAGAAACTTTTCGACTCAGCACCAAAGCGGTATTCGCCAGCACCCCACCAACAGAAGGTGGTAACAGCACTCCGATATTCTGCTCTGATTTGGAATAAACATTCCTCTCCAACACGCGTTTGAAGGCGATGCTGCTCGCGAGCAGTTTTCCGCCAGTCAGTTCGAGAGATGAGGAATCGGAAACTTTTCTCCGAAACAGACTCGAACGACACGATCGGACAAACTGCCGGGGGAGTACCGGACGTCGCAACATTTGATCCTGCATCGACTCGGCTGAGATTTCCTCAACCGCCTGATGCAACCCTGCCACATGATCGATGTTGTATCGAGGCTCGCCGACATAAATATCAACCCGTCGACGCCAGCGGAATGGACTCTTCAGTAGCCCGTTCCGAAAACTGACTTTGCTGCCCCACATGCCGTGAATGTAAATCGGATAGACCGGCACATCGGTCCCCTGAACGATTTTCAGGACACCTTTGTTAAAGGTCATCAACCGACCGGTTCGGGAAATTCCGCCCTCAGGAAAAATGCAAACCATCTCCCCATTCTGCACACTGTGACGTGCATCTTTCAGCGATTTGATAATCGCTTTCGGACCTTCTGTCGGTGAAAGCGGAATCACACGAAAGACCGAAGCAAAACTTTTCAACCACCAGACTCGGGTGTATTTCGCATAAATAATGAATCGCACAAACCGCGGGGCAAATCCACAAAGCATCGAGCCATCGAACCAGGAAATGTGATTCGGGACCAGCAACGCTCCCCCTTCACGCGGGAGTTTATCGAACCCATGCAGATGCACGGAATACAGGCAATTCGAGATGCAACGCTGCAGGAATCGCAGGAAATCGCAAAAGTACAGAGCAAAGCTGATCACAATAATCGGCAACGCCAACAATCCGGCAATCATAAAGACCCAGGCCGGGCTCAAACCTGCGTTTTCACGCAGAATAAAGAACATTCCCATCGCCAACAGCATAAAGGAATTCGTCAAGGCATTTGCAGCAGAGAGGATGGTGCCTCGAATCGCATGGGGGCTGCGGTGTTGCAGAAAAGATTCAAGTGGAATGTAAAAAAAGCTGCCGATGGTTCCGAGCAAAAACAGCCAGACAGCCGTCGAGTAGTAACCGGTATTAATCGATTCCGCAGACGACACATCGACATTCCAACCGATGATCCCCAGCACCATTGTCGTAAAGGCGATACCCATCGCTCCAATCGGCACCATTCCGAGCTGAATCATCCCACCCGAAATCCAGCCCGCCAGCACACTGCCGACACCAATTCCGAGAACCAGCATCGGCATCAGAAACGCAATCTGCCCCTTATCCATGTGCAGGGTGTGTTCGCCGAAGGCATCGATATTGACTTGATACAGAATCGCCAGGAAGTAAAACGCCGCTATTCCCAATGCTGCCCGAGCCAGCGGAGGATCGCGAAAGAGTTGCTTGAGACTGGGACGAAGTTCTTCAATCGGATTGAGCAGCAATTTGCGATTCACATCGGCAGCCGGCTGTGTTCGCACAAAGAAACTGACAATCCAGCCAATCACCGCAATGCCTAATAGTGAAGCTGCGATTGGAGTCAGATTCGTCAGCAGGCCCGCTTCGTCATAAGTGAAATCGTAGATCTTCAACCCTGCAAAGGTTCCGAGAGCACAAGCGGCGATCGTGATCATCGCCATCAAACCGTTGCCTTCTGACAATGCTTTCAGAGAAAGCAGTTCGGGAATCGCGCCTATTTTAGCCGGGGAAAACAGAGCACTTTGCGTTCCCATACAGAACACCAGAAACAGCAGCAGATACACATTTCCATGCCAGATGGCGAACACGCCGAGCGACATCACAAAGATTTCCGCCATCTTGCAGGCAATAATGACCGAGCGTTTTGAAAAACGATCCGCCAGAAAACCGGCAGCTGGAGCAAAAATCAGATAAGGCAGCGTAAACAGGACTGCTCCCCAGGCCAGGGCGGCACTGTCGCCCAGAAAGTTCTGACCAATCGGCACCACCAGCCAGCGAAACAGATTGTCGTTAAACGCTGTGAAAAATTGCGTTGCCAGCAGCGCCAGAAAGCCCGGCTGGAGTAATTCTCTGCGATATTTCGTATCATCGGCGACGGGAGAAGACGTTTGTTCCATGTGTGGCAAAAACCAGTCAGAATGTCGAAATGAGATGTCCTGCAAGGGATGAAACTCGATATTTGAACGAATTCATGTCATATCTGCTATACTAATCAGGACTTAAAGCCGATTTGCTGACGGGGATCAACAGCTGGGATTGTCCGCAGGTACATTCTGACATATCCTCTGCAGTGTCTGAATTTGCATAAACAATCTTAACCCGAAGCGTCAGAGAGGGGACGGCTATCTACCGGCAATCGGGTTGAGCTTGTTTCCAAGAGCTGTAGGGTGCGTCTTGACGCACCTTTCACTCGAATCGATTTCGACGTGAATTATACATAATCGTTTGATAACAGTCAGAGAAAGGTGCGTTGAAACGCACCCTACTTCTGACCAGACCGTAGGTTGGGTTAGCGGAACGCGTAACCCAACATTTTGAAAAGCAAATTCAACTGTTTTAAATAGCCACCGTTTTTGTTGGGTTACGCTACGCTAACCCAATCCACATTAGCTCATTACAAATTCAGTCTGGGGAACTTCACTTCCCAGGCCGACCGCTTCCCGCAGTGCAGACGCTTTGTTGGTTGATTCCCAGGTGAAATCAGGATCATTACGGCCGAAGTGTCCACCCCAGGCTGTTTTCTGGAAAATCGGGCGTCGCAGGTCGAGAGTTTCGATGATGCCTTTGGGAGTCAGCGGGAAAATCTCGCGGACAGCCGCTTCGATTTTTGACTCGTCGACTTCTGCAGAACCGAAGGTATCGACCCGCACACTCACAGGCTCTGCCACACCAATTGCATAGGCCAGTTGCACTTCACATTCGGTTGCCAGCCCAGCTGCGACGATGTTCTTGGCGACATAGCGAGCCATGTACGCAGCGGATCGGTCCACTTTAGTAGAGTCTTTACCACTGAAGGCTCCGCCGCCGTGACGTCCCCAGCCGCCGTAGGTGTCGACGATGATTTTTCGCCCGGTCAAACCACAATCGCCGTGCGGGCCACCGATGATGAACTGCCCGGTCGGGTTGATGTGATATTTGGTTTTGTCGCTGAGGAATTTTGCTGGGACGACATCTTTAATAATCTGCTCAATCGCAAAATCGCTGATCTCTTTTTGAGTCACACTTTCGG
The DNA here is from genome assembly GCA_003503535.1 of Planctomycetaceae bacterium. Classification (GTDB taxonomy): domain Bacteria; phylum Planctomycetota; class Planctomycetia; order Planctomycetales; family Planctomycetaceae; genus Rubinisphaera. Next base: position 10,508 of record DOCI01000168.1, on the reverse strand, counting down.
CATGCTGAGTCGAAATGACAACTGCGGAAACACCGACGGGGCGAGACCCTTCGAACTCGACACTCACCTGACTTTTGCTGTCGGGACGCAACCAGTTCACTTCCCCTTTTTGACGAGCTTCCGTCAATCGGTTCAAAATTCGATGCGACAAGGCGATCGGTACCGGCATGAATTCTTCGGTTTGATGGCAGGCATAGCCGAACATCAATCCCTGATCGCCAGCTCCGTCGCGATCGACTCCCATCGCGATATCGCTCGACTGGGAGTGCAGACGAACATCGATTTCGCAGGTCTTCGCATTGAAGCCCAGGTCGTCGCTGTTGTAGCCGATGCCATCGATCACTTTACGGGCGATGGCTTCATAATCGACTTTTGCATTGGAAGTGATTTCACCAGCCAGGCAAACGAAATCTGTCGTACAGAGTGTTTCGCAGGCAACGCGGGACAGTGGATCCTGAGCCAGCAGGGCATCCAGAATGCCATCGGAGACCTGATCGGATACTTTGTCCGGGTGGCCCATGCTGACAGATTCACTTGTGAAAATATAATTCGCCATTCTGATTCCTCGATACAAACTCTGCGTTTGAGCAAATGAGACTGCTTGAAACCTGATTCGGTTGTTCAACACAGTATTGATTGGAGTTGTGAATACTCATGACACATCGTCAAGAATGCGACTGGACTCCGGATTTCCAACTCGCCATTTTAGCAGGTTGAGCGGGGACGGAAAGTCAATCTCCCCCTCAAATTGCCGACTCAGGCTGCAGTTTTTTGATTTCTTTCGAGCGAGATTTCCAGGGTTTGCTCGATCCATTCCATCGTTTTTTGAGTCGCTCCCTGCTGGGAGATCACATATTTCCGGGCTGCATTGCCGATCAAGCCTGCGTTTTCGGGCTGATGTAACAGTACCGAAATGCAATCGGCCAGCTCCTCACCTGTAGGAATGACCATGCAGGCTTTGCGACGTTCGAGTTCCTCAACGACTTCCATAAAGTTCCAGGTATTCGGCCCCAGCAAAACCGCGGCTCCATATCCAGCTGGCTCCATCATGTTTTGACCACCCCGCTGATTGAAACTGCCGCCCACAAAAGCAATCTCTGTTATTCCCCAACAGGCGGAAAGCTCGCCGAGAGTATCGAGTAATCGAACCGTCGAAGAGTCGGCATCACAGCTCGACTGTTCTCCAGTATTGATCAGCGAACGTCGTAATACTGGAGATCCCGCCTCCTGGATCAGCTGAGAGACTTCGTCGAAGCGTTCCTGATGCCGGGGGGCGATGATGAGTTGTAAGTTTGGGAATTCGCTTCGAAGTGTTTTCCAGGCCGAAAGGATCAGCGACTCTTCCGGTTCCCCGGTACTGCCAGCCATGAGGACTGGTGCAGAGGGTGAAATCGCGAAAGCTTTCCGCAATTCCTGTACGCGAGGATGTTTTCGATCCGTCATCAATCGATCAAACTTGATGGAACCAGCAGTTTCGAGCCGACTCGCCTTGGCTCCAAGAGCGAGAAAACGATCGGCATACTCGGAATTCTGCGCGACGATTAACGAGAATCGCTGGAGCAGAGGACGGATGAGCGAGCGAAATCTGCGGTAGCCTTTGAAGCTGTTGGCACTCAGGCGACCATTGATCAATGTCACAGGAATACCGGCTCGATGAGTTTCCAAAATCAGATTCGGCCACAACTCGAGTTCCACCAATGCCAGGCAACTCGGATTCAATCGCTGAATCACATTTCGGACGGCCCAGGAAAAATCGAGCGGGCAATAAAACAGACGGCAATCGGGATAGGTTTTGCGGGCAACCTGCATTCCGGTTTGCGTCGTAATACTGATCGCGACTTCCCAGTCGGGATGCCGCTCTTTCCAGGCATTCACAACCGGTTCAATTTGCAGCACTTCACCCACGCTGACCGCATGAAACCAGACACACTTTGCCTGACTGTCGCGACGGGGAATTTGACCAAGAAACTTTTCGCGGAATCCTTCGCGGTATCGTCCCGTTTTCAATCGTCGATACACGAGATATGGAAACGCCAGAGTCAGCAAGGAGACATACATAATGTTGAGCAAATATCGCACTTGAGAGAATCCATTCGCTCAGGTTTATTGAACCACCAAGACGCTAAGACGCCAAAGTCGCCAAGAAACAAATAATTACTGTAGCTTTGCAAAAGGTCCAGTTAAATCATAACCCGAAGCGTCAGCGAGGGGCCAGTGTGGAATTCATAATCAGCTGTGTCTTGTTCGTCTTGAGCATTGCCAATGTTTCGGCCTTGCTAACCAGATTATTGTATGAAATGGAATTAACGATTTAAGTAGCATAGTTTGACCGATTTCTAATCGGATGCCGTCCCCTCGCTGACGCTTCGGGTCAAGATGCGTTCGCTTTACCCTACTCGTTCATCGCTGTCCATAATAAGTCTTGGCGGTTAAATTAAAAATTTATTCATCCCAGTTTTCGTCGGGATAGCTGACAATCACATTCGTCCGAATTCCACCTCGTGGAGTGAATTCGGCTCGGATTTCCATCGATCGGGGCTGGGTCACAGCGACGAGATCGTCCAGAATTTTGTTGGTGACGCTTTCATAAAACGCACCATGATTCCGATATTGCTGCAGATACATCTTCAGCGATTTCAGTTCAAAGCAGACTTCATCCGGAATGTAGGCAATCGTGAGGGTGCCGAAATCGGGCTGACCGGTTTTGGGACAAACCGAAGTGAACTCCGGACAAATCGTTTCGATCACATAATCGCGATCCGGATTCGGATTTTCAAAAGTTTCCAGAAGATCGCGTGATGGTTCAGACATGGGAAAGAAAAGCTTAATCAAGTGTTATGATGAAAAGTAAAGGCGAGCCGAGTCAGTTATGGCTCGGGTAGGTTCAATTTACCAAAGACTCGGTTCAATAGTTACGCCGAATCATCATGACAATACCCGAGTCATAACTGACTCGGCTCGCCTGATGATTCAAAAGCGTGCCACCCGAGTTCAGCAAAGTGAAAACTATTCGCCGTAGACTATCACCTGTTCCTGATGTTTCAAGGGAGTCGTAATCTGATCGGCCAGCACATCGAATTCGACACGTCCATCCCCGGCTTGTGCGGCACTGAAAACCAGATCAAAAGTCGCTTCTTCATTCGGCATCAGTTTCGCCATCGGTTTGAAAGTGATGCTGGCTCCATTTTGAACACCTGTCACAGGTCCGTTAGCAGAGATGTACTGAAGTTGAGGCGGAATTTTGCAGGTGACGGCAACCTGGGAGGCTTCTGCTGATCCCCGATTAACAACCTTGAACCTTAGCGAAACGCGTTCGCCCTGAGAGACCGGACCACGAACATCGGGAATCCGAACGGCCAGTGAGGGGAAGCCCTCGATTTTAACCATCGTACTGATTTCTGCCTCATGCCCGGAAGCATCTTCGGCAGTGACGATCAGATTTTGAGCCCCGACTTTGCTTGGCTCAAGTTTCGATGAAACTTCCAGCTTCTCTTTGGGCTGCAGTTGAGGAATCACCCAGGTGATCGATCGCAATTGATCGTTATACATCCCTTTTTCGGTGGCGGACTGGAATTCAAATCCGGGAGGAACCTGTGCGACGAGTCGCACATTTTCCAGCACCCGGCTCGAATTGTTCTGCACAGCCGTTTTGTACTCGGCGACATGACCGACAAATCGGCGGGTCGGGCCGCTGTGAGCAACGCTCATCACAGATTCTATCACATTGACTTTGACTTTCCCTTGAGCAGAAACGTCGCCGTCTGCTTTCACGCTGGCCACATTTTCGAGCCCACCCACCTTGCGGGCGACCATCGTGAGATTGATTTCCTTTTGTTCGCCCCCTTTGAGCTGACCGATTTCATATTCGAGATCGGTGCCAGCCGGGTGTTCGAGGCCATCGGGAATCAGGTTTCTCAAGATGACGTTCTGAGCATCACCTTCGCCGGAGTTGGTGACGAGAAACTGAACCTGAACAGGCTCGTTCAAGGCAACTTCTTCGGTGCACGTCAACTCAATTTCGAGTCGAGGCGCAGTCACCATTGTCTGAGAAGAAACGGTCGACTTGTAACTGACCGTCGAAACTGATCCAATTTTTCCAGACTCGATCGGCACAACTCGGACCAGAATTTTCTTCCGTTCACCCGGTTTGAGTTCATCGAACTTCCAGTGCAAAGTTTTCTCGACCAGTTCTGCTCGGGGAATCGTCCCTGTCAGCTTTGTGCCAGCCGGGAATTTGTCTTCGACGATAACATCCCGAACACTGACTTCCCCAGCATTTTCAATTTCGATCGTGTAGATTAAAGGTTGCCCCAGCACGGCATTGTCGGGAGCATTCTTGTGCAGTTCAATTTTCGGCTGCAACATGCTGACGGAAAGATCGTTATCGACCCGTGCCCCACCAATTAAAACGTCGTCTTTGGGTGCGGCAGGTTGATCGTTCAACTCCAGTGGAGCAGGTTCTGCATTCATACGAACGTTGCCGGTCGTTTCTTCCGGTTCTGCTCGAGGGAACCCCTGATTCGCAAATGGATTTGATGGGGGTGTCTGTTTTTCAGGAACTGGTGCCATTGCTGGAGCAGGAGATGTGCTGACTGTCGGGGTTGGTTCTACAGTTGGTTCTGGTTGGAACGGCTCAGGTTTGGCCGGCGGCTCTGTATTTTCAGGCTCAGCCGAGAACGTTGGGAATCCAGACGGACGCATTTCTTCCGCTGGTTTTTCAGTGGCTGGCATTTTCTCAGCTGGTGGTTGAACCGCGAAAGGATCGGCTTGAGCTTCTGGAACGGGCTCCGGTGCTGGGGAATCAGCAGGAACAGATTCCGGAGCCGTATTCGTGTCCGGCGGTGTCAACATGAACGGAGAAGGCTCCGTTTCAGTCACTTCTGGCTTAGTGACCGGTTTATTCCCATTGAATTCAGGCACAAGTCGATATGGATCATCGGCTTTTGGAGTTTCCGATGCTGCCTCTTCTTCAAAACGTGGGAAGAAGGGCTGAGGAGTTCCATTTGTTTCTGGTTTTGGTTCTGGTTTGAACTCAGGCGAAGGTTCCGGTTGAGCCATCAATTCCGGCTGAGGATTCACAGCTGGCAAAGGCTCTTCGTTGGCCACAGGAACCTCGACGGGAGCAGGTTCATCCTGAGGTTCCGACGGATTGAAACCAGGGAACTGACTGCCTGGCTGAACTTTCGGCAAGTCGGCTGGCTTGTCTGCTTTTGTCGTCTTCGGTTCATCAAATGGTGATCCCGATTTCGGGCCTGCTACTGGCACATTAAATGACTGAAGTTTCGGCTTGGATTCATTGGCTGGTTCCGGGAAAAATGCAGCCTTGGGAGCATCCTTTTGATCCATTTCAGATGACTGAGGTGGATTTGCATTCTCAATCGGTTTGGCTTCATTATTGTCGAAGGCAAAGAATGGGGGCGGTGCATCGGTTGGTTTTGCTTTTGTATTGGCAGCCAGTTGAATCAGTTCCTGAGCCGCTTCGGTTTCGGAAACTGGTTGCTCATTTCCTGTAAATTCCTGAACGGCATGCACGACCGGAGCCATCAGTTGAGCTGGTTTCTCTGCCGTATTATTCAGATCAGTCTGAACTTCATTCGCTGTCTGAACAATTTCCGATTGCCATTCGTCAACCTGCTCTTGAGTGGCCCGTTCAAATTTCTGACCGGCATTCGCGAAATCGCTTTTGATGTCCTTGAATTTTTGATCGACAGGGGCACGAAAGTCTGCGAAAGGATCATTTACAGGCACACGAGGGGTGCGATTTTCGTTAGCAGGAGGAGGATCGAAAGAATTGGGTTCCTGCTGAGGCGGAAGATTACCCGTATCGGCTGATTGTGGATAAGCCGAGGAGCGTTCCAGGGAGGAATCTTGCGGCGGATTTCCCGCATCCCGTCTGAAATATGGGCTGTTATCAGGTTCCGGTTCGTTCTGGGATTCAGCAAAATCCTCAGCGGATAGCATCCCTGAAGCCGGAGATTCCTCTCCCAATTGAGAGTTTTCCAGCTGAGAACTATTCTCAGTGAATTCTGTTGGATTCTGTGACTGCTTGTCCAGATTCTGCTGAACCTGCATCAAACCAAAAAATCCAACCGCCAAGCTTGCGGCTAACGCTGTCAGCTTCCAGGCTGCACCCTGCATGGGATTCCCTTCCCCAGTGATATCAATAACTTACTGCGATGACGCCACACTTTCATCCTGAATGTGACGTAAGATCTTGAGCCATATTTTGCAGAAATACCATTTTTGGCAAATTTTGCAAACCCCAGTTTTTTGCAGAACCCTTCAGACAGATATTACGTTTAAGAGGAAATGAAAACAAATTTTTTGACTCTCACATGCTCTATTTACACTGAATGACTCTCTTTGAAGAATAATGTTGAGAGGATTCAGTAAAATTCCCAATCCGCCCGGAAAGCCTTCTGAATTCACAAACCACTGTGTGATAACGCCTTACGGTGATATAAATCATTGCACAGGGACTTTTTGAATCAATTTTCAAAAAAAATGCTTCGTATGCGAACTTTTTTCAACCATGTGTCGTCATAATAGCGTAGTAGAGATGTGTTAAAGCAATTTTGATTTTTTAGGAAAATCGCCGGTCACGATGTCCGGAGGTCTCTTACGAGAAGTTTTCACGAAGAAGACGATTCGGAAGGAGAGTTATTATGGCGACTTATGCAAATCCAGTGATAAAGCAACTGAAAGACCAGCAGGTCCGATATGCCCCGAAGAAGGTCCGTCTGGAACAGATCCAGCGAGCTGAGAAGCTTCTGGCGGAATTGGATCTGGAACGAGATTACGAATATCCTGAACTTTGTCAGCGGATTACAGATTATCAGTCGAGTCTATATCCCGATCTGAAAATCGATGGCAAAGATGTTCAACACGATTTATGTCGCTTCGTCGAAGATCTTTCGGACAGTATCGATATGCAAATCGATGATGTCCAGGAAGATGTGATGACGGTTGACGACCTGAGTGAACGATTTCACGTTTCCACGAAAACCGTCGATCGCTGGCGACAGCGGGGTCTGGTGGGACGTAAGATTAAAATGGGCGCTCGCAAACGAGTCGTCTTTTTGAAGTCGAACGTTGACCGATTTATTAAAGCGAACGCAGCCGAGATCCGTCGCAGTTCTCGTTTCACTCAATTGACAGCCCAGGAACGGCTCGAAATTATCGATCGTGCCCGGAAACTGGCCGCTCATGGCGCGTGCCTGTCTGAAATCAGCAAACGGCTGGCCCGGAAAACGGGCCGGTCCGTCGAGACCGTC
>DOCI01000168.1:0-3085 GCA_003503535.1 Planctomycetaceae bacterium | reverse complement strand
GTCCGGTCCGTCGAGACCGTCCGTTATACGTTGAAGAATCACGATCGCGATTATCCGCAATCAGCTATCTTCCCGCATGCCCGCGGACCATTAACGGACGAAACAAAACGGGAAATCTGGCACAAACATCAACGGGGAACTTCCGTTGAAGATCTGGCCAGACAATTCTGCCGCACGCGTTCGAGTATTCATCGCATTATCAATGAAGTGAGAGCAGACCGAATATTGGAGGTCAATCTCGATTTCATCGATAGCGAAGAGTTCCACAAACGGGGCGCAGAGAAAGTGATCCTCGGCGATCCCCCCGAAGTAGAACGCAAAGAGTCAAAACCAAAAATTCCGCCCGGGCTGCCCGCCTATCTGGCCAGTCTGTACGAATTGCCGTTGTTGACTCGGGAAGAAGAAGGTTACTACTTCCGCAAAATGAATTACCTCAAATTCAAAGCGGGACAGATGCGGGAAAAAATCGATCCTGCAAAACCTTCTGCCCGATTGATGAGTGATATCGAAGAACAGATTCGTGAAGCCGTCGTCGTGAAAAACTTCCTGATTCGCAGTAACTTGCGGCTGGTTGTTTCCATCGCCAAACGGCACGTCAAACCCCAATCGAACTTCTTCGAAATGGTTTCGGACGGGAATATGTCGTTGATTCGAGCGATCGAAAAGTTCGATTACTCTCAGGGAAATAAGTTCTCCACTTATTCCACCTGGGCGATAATGAAAAACTACGCCCGTTCAATACCGACCGAAATGAAGCAGATGGATCGTTATCGAACCGGTCACGATGATCTGTTTTCACAATCGACCGACCAGCGCGACAATCCGTTCCAGCAGGAGCTGGCACAGAAACATCAACACTCGGCGATTATGAATATCCTCGAACAACTCGATCATCGCGAACGGGATATTATTCTCTTCCGCTTCGGGTTGAACAAAGGAACCGAATCCGAAACCCTCGAACAGGTCGGTCAACGTTTCGGCGTGACCAAAGAACGAATTCGACAAATTGAATCGAGAGCGATTTCCAAACTCAAGAAAATCGCCATCGAAGAAAAAATCGACATCCCCGGCTTCTAAGCCCTTTCAGGGCTTTGGGCTGTCGCATGAACGCGAAAAATAAGGAGCAAGATTTGTTTGCTCCGGCAGAAATGCGAAAATACTGAATCGGAACGTCCTTCGTTCCGTCCTGCAAGATCCACGAGCACTTTTGTTCGTGGATCTTTTTTTTCTCTTTAAACCCAAAGCGTCAGTTTTGAAGTTGCGTTTTTACTACTTGCCTATCCGTCAAACTGAATCCCTGTGAGGTTCCATGAATAATCGATTTCCAAGATTAAATCATAAGAAAACAAATGATTTCCGAAATAACACAATCGAAAAAACTTTTCAAAAAATATGGCGCGATTCAAAACCCATCCTTGATATATTTCTTCTTCATCGCATTCCTCACTGTCAAATCCGTTTCTTGCAGCCAGTTCTTCTACATCAACAAAGTATCTTTCCAGGAAGTCTATCGTCTCAAATTCTTGAATGTTTTGGTAAACTCTTTCTGCAGTGTTTAATACTCCATCCAGAGTACTCGCTTTAAATCTTGTATTAGCATGTTCGGTTTCCCATACTAAAGAAATACATGTTTTTTCACCGCTGGAGTTTGATACATCGGCATTATAACTCAATGAATATAATTGATAATCACTGAATTCAAGTTCTGATAATTTCCGAGTTAAAACTCCAAAAGCGGGTGATGATAGCGTGTCTGGAGTGTTGAGATAAATTTTATTAACAGTCGGATTGTTCATTGTTTTTTACATCCAACTTGGACTCGATGTTAAGGTGGGGCGGTTTCAGTATTGAAGTGGAGTATTCTTACATTTCGCGAAAGAAACGTCCATATGTGTATCAAGCCATGAAAACAGAGTCACTTGCGCCTCGTGCTTGTAAATCGAGCAAATGCGAACTTACTGCGTCCGTCGATAGTGCTTCTCCAGAGTATGAATATTCGGCAAACAGCGTTTCACCCAGGCCAGGCGGATTTCGTCTTTCTCTTCCTCAGCCAGATGCCAGTCCAGATCGGAATTATGCAGACGGTGCACCAGTTCGTTCAGGCATAGAGCAACAGAGACTGACACATTAAAGCTTTCGGTAAAGCCAAACATGGGAATTGTTACGCATTCATCAGCTGCGTTCATTGCCTCCTCTGATAAACCAGTTTTCTCCCGCCCGAACATAATGGCGACCGGTTCGGTCAGATCGAGTTCAAACAGCGAAGTGGCAGTCGGCTCTGGAGAAGTTGCAATCAGGCGATAATTCCGCTCCTTCAGAGACTGCAAGCAGTCTTTTGTGCAGGTTTCGGGATTCTGCCAGAGTTTCGTTGTGACCCATTTTTGAGCGCCGCGTGTAATGTCCCGATTGATTTTGTGGACATGATCGCGATCTATCCGCTGCATTTCCTGAATACCGAAGCAGTCGCAGCTGCGAAGAACGGCACTGGCATTGTGCGGCTTGAAGAAATTTTCCAGAACAACGGTGATGTGCTTCGTACGAAAATTCAGGACTTCTTCAAAGCGTTCGAGCCGTTCCGGAGTGAGAAATTGCTGCAGATAGTGCAGCAGATTCTTATCGGTCATCAGTTACACCTGTTTCATCATATTTCTCAGGCTTATGGTTTTCCCACCGTCAGTCAGTGAACATTCCGTAAAAATCCGTGTCGTATGGATTGTGCGATCAAACCATGAAAAACAGGGAGTCGCATTCGATTCCATCACTTGAAACCGAGAAGTTTCTCGGGTAATGTATCGCTTGTCCGCCTCCAGTGCGAACTGGAAAGACTGGCTGACAAAACAAGATGGTGCCCATAGCTCAGCTGGTTAGAGCGTCGGATTGTGATTCCGAAGGTCGCGGGTTCGAGCCCCGTTGGGCACCCTTTTTTATGCGCGGATTTATTCTCTGTGAAGTATTCATGCGAAGTGCCACGGCTCTGTGAGCCGTGTAGTAAATGACTGCGCGTAATTATTATTCAGTTGGAATATGATTGAAGTCGAAATGATTGGATCATGAGTGGCACGCCCTGAGTAACGCGAAGGGCGTG
>DOCI01000263.1:10410-12096 GCA_003503535.1 Planctomycetaceae bacterium | reverse complement strand
AAATGTTTCAACTGACTTTCAGCCGTCGCCTGTTCCCGCTGACGTTCACCCATCAGGCGACGTTGTTCGTGCTGTTGTTGCCGAGCTTCTTCAATGGCTTGAGAAAGCTCTTGCAATGAAGCGGCACACGATTCCTGCTCAGCCTGCTTTTTCGCGACCGCCTGGCGAGCCTCTTCGCAGAGTTCGTTCTCTGTACGAATTTCGTCTTCAATATCGTGAACGCGACGCTTCAATTCTGAGCGTTGTTTGCGCAGCAGTTCCGCTTCGCCAGCGACTTCGCGGGCGCGTTCGTATTGATGCCGCAGAGATGTTTGCAGACTGGATCGCTGTTGCATCAAGGTCGAGAGTTTAGACTCGGTTTCCTGCAGATTTTCGTCAGCTTGTCGATAACGGTTACGCAATTGCTCCCGCTCGGCTTCAATGCCCGATTGTCGTTCCAGAGACTCAGCGAGTTCCTGACCAGCGACTTCGGCTCGTCCAACGACTTCCTGTTTTCTGTTCGAGAGAATCCGAAGATCGTCGGCGATTACGCCGAGATGTAGAGCATCGTACTGTCGGCTAAACTCGCGATATTTGGCGGCTTTGCCGGCTCGACTGCGGCAGGCATTGAGCTGTGTTTCGACTTCATCGACGATGTCTGTCAGACGCAATAAATTCTGGGAGACTCGTTCGAGTTTTCGTTCGGCATCGACACGGCGAGATTTGAAGCGGCTGATTCCGGCGGCTTCATCGAACAGCAAACGCCTGGTCGATGGATTCCCCTGCAGCACCTGACCGACGCGGCCCTGTTCGATAATACTGTAAGCCGAGGTGGCAGCTCCGGTGCCTGCGAACAGATCGCGGATATCTTTGAGGCGGGATGTTTCGCCATTGATGAGATATTCGGAATCGCCTCCCTGATAAAGTCGACGGGTGATGCGAACTTCATCGTAGGGAGCGGCGAGAATGTTCTGTGTGTTGTCGAAGGTGAGCGTCGCTTCGGCAAATCCGCTGGCTTTGCGGGAGCGGGAGCCGTTGAAGATGACGTCAGCCATGTTCTTGCCACGAAGACTCTTAGGGCTTTGATCCCCGAGCAGCCATTTCATGGCATCGACGACGTTACTTTTGCCCGATCCGTTCGGCCCAACAACGCACGTAATCCCCGGCGCGAACGCAAATGTTGTGCGGTCGGCGAAGCTCTTGAAGCCGAAGACTTCCAGGGATTTCAACATGACGGATTTCTGACAATAAAATCAGTTCGGCGGGGACCGAACAGAAACGGAGTCAGCCCTCGAGACCACACTTGCGGTTTTGAGGGCTGGACGACGATGCCTGCTCTCACAGGCCTGCGGTTTTTATTCTTCCTCCTGCTCGGGATAAACAAGTTCCCCGTGCGTTTTTTGTTTCATGAACGTTTTCAGACGTTTAATCGGGTTGGACCCTCGTTCGACCGGTTCAGGTTCTTTCGAACTTTCTGCGGATTTCATTTCCTGCTCGCCGTCTGCATCCGGTTCAATTTCGGTCGCAGTCGGATCTTCGATGATTTCTTCTTCCAGTGTTTCTGTCGAAAGAATTGGCTTGGTGGCTTCCTCTTCGTTTTCTTCACTGATTTTGGTGTAAGGGTTCGGCGTCATGTTAGAACGACCAACTTTGGTTTTCTTACCATTACTATTGGCTTGATGAGGTGTATTGCCATCGGGTTTGTCT
>DOCI01000263.1:1766-10281 GCA_003503535.1 Planctomycetaceae bacterium | reverse complement strand
TCTGGTCGCTGATAATACCGACCGGCTTCTGGCAACATATCGATTCCAATTGGACCTGGCAGATTCAACTGGCGTTCGGCCTGAACGAGCATCTGGGCAATATCGGGATAACTGGCTCCCATTTCGGCAGCAGCGCGAATAACATCGGCGATATCCGTCGAGACAACCTTTCGCTGATCGGGTTCACCAATGCGATACTTGCTGATGACCACCTCGTTGGAGCCGGGAGCACTATTGACCATGATATGCGGTCCAGCGGTCAACGCGAGTGGAGTGTGGAATTGCAGTTTGTCGCCAAAGAGAACGATTTCGGCTTTCTGCCGATGTGTCAGGTGAATCATCGGCTCGCCACCAATTTTCAACTCGTGGAGTTTACATTGGTCGTTGAGTAGTTCACCGCGTGCAAATGGTTCATTCTCATCAATCGTGGTCATGCCGCGGAATGCCCCATAACGAGTTTCCAGAAGAGGTTCGTCCATGAGCTGACGTAAGTAAGCGAATGTCTCTCCTTCTTCAACGACGGTCATTGCGGTTAGAGCAAACACGCGGAATGCGGGAACATCCCGAGCTGCAATATACAGTGTTTCGAGCCCGGCAGGTTCGCCCAGATAGGACAACGCAACGGCGGAATGAAAACGGCATTCAAAATAGTCAGCTGTCAGGCCATTTTTGAGCATGGGAATCGCATCAGGGCCAATCGCTTCGAGCTGCAAAGCGGCTTGTTCCGCTTTTTCTGGAATCAACAACTCTTTTTCAAGTCGTTCGAGTCGAACCTGGCGTTCAATTTCGGTTTCGCGGAATGCAATATTCTGAATCACCTGCACGTACCGGGGGAAGTTGTCTTTGTAAGCGGGATGAATTTTCAGAACGAGTTTCTGATCGGTTTTAGCTTTGGCAAGTGGTTCGCGTTTTCCGTAGCTGTCGTAACTGAAGAATCGCACGCCAATTCTTTGTGCAACACGTGTCGAGTTACGCACACTGCGGAATTCGTTTCGCATGAACAGATACATATCTCGATTTTCAAATGCGACACCACCGCCGACAATGTGACCGCGTTTCAGCAAACTGCTGGAAGAATCCTCGCCGGTTGAAACCAGGATGGGTCCACTCCCTTTGGCGCGGGCTTTTCCTTCCAGGACTCCTTTGCCAGCAACAATGGCCCGTTCGGTCAGTTTGCATTCAAGGAGCCAGCCACCGTTCAGGCTGGTTGTTTCACTGCCTTCAGGCAATCGAACTTCGATATCAAATTTTTCGCCTGGCGAAACCAGTGGCGGCAAGTAGGCACGCACGATGACCAGAGCAGTCGATGGGGAACTGATAATGCGGTTGGGATCTTCAATATCCCGTCGACGCATGTCTTTGAGTAATTCGGTTCGATATTGTGATGGTGGCGGATCGCCTCCGGTTCCATCCAGGCCAGAAACTAAACCCACCCCTTCCAAGGTGACCAGATTCAAACCTGAAACGACAACATACTCGCCCAGAAACGGAGGGTTGACCACCTTCGGCTGATCGAGATTGAAATCGTCTTCAAAGGAATCGCCCTTGTCGTTGCCCTGAGCCGTTTTGAATTCCATCTTTTTCAGCATGGTGGGCATCATCAGGTTCATATCTGAACAGCCACAGACGATGACGAGGATCATTAGCGAGAAGATAAAGCCGATGCGCGGAGCACAATACGCCGCTTCTTCACGATCAGCGATTGTGACCGGGTACATTTTTGGACGAACCGGAATCTCATGGATCGAGGCGTCGTGATGAAATTCGGACATGGAGCATATCCTGACGGAACGGGGCATCATCTCCAGATTGGAAACAACAAACCATTCGTGATGAGGGAGGACTAACAGGTAGGAAAAGTTTGGATCCGCAAAGCAAACAGTCGTTGCCCGGAATCCATTCAATGTGAAGGGATGTGAAAAGTAAGCGACAAGGCTGAGTCGGTCAAGACATTCTTGAAATGGGGTCTTGTTGAAGAAAATGACCGACGAAAATGCCCCAAATTCACTGGAATTTGTAGATTTGACATGCTGGGATGGCTCAGAATCGATCAATCGCCTGGGGGGGACGGTTGTTTCAGGAAGGCGAAGTCGCGAAGATGTTGAGCGCGAGCCTTTCCATTCCTGGAAATCCTGAACAATTAGAACGTCAACTGACACACAATCGAATTTCATTACGAAAGTAATGCCACCCATGTCGATTTCTTTGATGAGTTGTGTTCTCCAATTAAGTGCGGATTTATTATTTTCTATCTGAATTCGCATTCCCTCTCATATTAAAACTTAGAAGCCCCATTATGGCGACAATTTTAAATGCCCGAGCCTGGGATCTTGTTGACAGCATTGTCGAAAATCCGGGAGATCTCCGAACAGAAATCGAAGAACTCGACTGCGGAGCCCGGATTCTTGACTTTGGAGTGAAAGCCTCGGGAAGTTTGTCTGCCGGGTTGTTGCTGGCAAAGGTTTGTACGTCCGGGTTGGCCGATGTGACCATTCATACGGGGACGATCGGATCCGTGAATTGGCCGATGATTCAGGTCACGACCGATTTTCCGGTGCGAGCCTGCCTGTTCAGCCAGTATGCCGGTTGGGAAGTGAAAACCGAAAATTATTTTGCCATGGGTTCGGGGCCAATGCGGGCCAATGCAGGTCGGGAAGATTTGTTTCATCGGCTCGGCTACACCGAACATTTTTATTGCAGTGTGGGAGTCCTCGAATCGGATCAGCTACCGACTTCTCAGGTGGTTCGCGAAATTGCTCACAAAGCGAAAGTTGAACCACGGAATCTGATCCTGCTGGTGGCAGCAACATCCAGCATCGCAGGAAGTTTGCAGATCAATGCCCGCTCGGTCGAAACAGGTTTGCATAAGTTGTATGAACTGGGATTCGATATCCATCGTATTAAATCCGCAACCGGCACCGCTCCACTTTCTCCTGTCGCAGCTGACACCATTACAGCAATTGGACGGACAAACGATGCGATTTTATATGGTGGTATGATCACTCTTTATGTGACCGGTGACGACGCCTCGATTGAAGAAATTGGCCCGAAAGTTCCTTCGATTGCGTCGACGGATTATGGGCGACCTTTCGCGGAAATCTTCAAAGCTGCCAATGGAGATTTCTATAAAATTGATCCCGCTCTGTTCAGCCCGGCTCAGGTGGTTTTTCAGAATATCGAAACGGGAAAAGTTCACTGGTTTGGCAAGTGCAACGAAGACCTGTTGAGACAGTCGTTTGGGATACGTGACTAAAGTTGTAGGTCAGGCACAGCCTGACGAAATCGACTCACTCTTTTGCGAATGACCTCACATGCTCAATACCGATTCCATTCTCGATCCCACTCAACTACTTGATGATCTGCGAGCCGCTTATTTGTCGCAGTTGTTAGTGGCTGGGACAACGCGATTTGATGTCGGTAAACTCCTGACCGCTGGTCCACTCTCTTACGAATCCTTGCGGGAAAAACTCGGTTTGCAGGAACGTTCGGCCACCGTGTTATTAACTGGGTTATGTGCTCTAAACGTCTTGCAGGTCAACCAGGATAATCTCGTCGAACTGACGGCGTATGGTCAAGAAAAACTCTCGCCGGAATCCCCTTTTAATCTGCGAGGTTACATTGGACTGGGAGCATTGGGAGCCGATGTCCAGCAGATGATTACCCGACTCGAACAGGATTCCCCGGGCGGTGATATTTCCTTTGTCTATCATAATGATGCCGGGCCTTCTGCTTTGGATGATCCTGAAATCTCGGATGCGTTAACGCGAGCGATGGCTGCTCGGGCACGAAATGTGGCACCGGCTGTTGCTCAGCAACTTGATCTCTCTTCTTGTCGACATCTTCTGGATGTTGGTGGTGGGCACGGAATTTATTCACTGGAGTTGCTGAAGAAGTTTTCGAACCTCAAAGCGACAATCATTGATCGGGAATCGCCGTTGAAAGTTGCGAAAGAATATGCCGCTGAAGCGGGGGTGAGTGACCGGGTTGAGTTTTGCTTCGATGACATTCACACGTATCAGAATCAATCGAAAGCCGATGTCGTGCTGATGGCGAATATCCTGCACGATTACAGCGAGCAACATGCCCGAAAACTCGTCAAACATTTTGCGAGCCAACTTCCTGCTCAGGGGCGAATGGTTATTCTTGACGCCTTCCTGGATTCCATTCCGGAAGGAGCTCCTCCCATTTCCACGGGTCCTCGTCCGGTCGCTGCTTACTCGGCGATGTTATTTTCGGTTTGTGAGGGACGTTGCTATCGGCTCGATGAATATCAGTCCATGCTTTCAGATGCCGGGCTGAACGTCGATGAAAATGTTGGGTGTGTTCCTGCACATGGATGCCTGTTGACGGGATTTTCAAGTTAGAACTGAAGTATTTCAAAACGCCAGCCGTTGTGTCCGTGCTTTTAATGGACAACTTATTCCCATATCTCAGGGAGGACTTTAGGAACGAGGAAAATTGATAAGAGGTCACGGATGATGAGTTTCATGCCGTCCCCTCGCTGACGCGTCGGGTTATGATTTCACAGGAAGTTTGCAATAGTAGATTGTTTTTTGATTTCCACAGACTCTGGCACTGTTTCACGAAGTAGAAAACAGACAGATAATCATCTATTTCCGTATTTGTGAACTGGAGATAGAATCTGCGGCATGACACAACTCACACTGAATAGGACTCCGCCTGTCAGGCGGGAATTGGATTGCATGGAACCGCTACAATTTACCCCCATTCTCAAATGCAGACGTTGGGGAGGGCGAAAACTTGGTGATCGGCTGGGGAAATCTCTGGAGGAACGCCAGGACTATGCCGAGAGCTGGGAAATCTGCGACATGGGGGAATCCCAAAGCGTCGTTCAATCGGGGCCTCATGCTGGTAAAACATTGAATGAGTTAGTTAAAGAGTCTCCTGAGGAATTACTGGGGAGCGGTAGTGAGGTCAACCAGTTTCCGCTTTTGATGAAATATCTGGACAGCCATCGAGCCAGCTCTTTGCAGGTCCATCCCAATGACGATCAGGCGATGAGAATTGCGGGAGAACAAAACGGCAAAACCGAAGCCTGGGTGATCCTGGAAGCGGCGAAAGACAGCTGGCTGTATGCGGGGCTAAAATCGGGTATTAACCGAAACGACTTCGTCAAAGCGCTTGCAGCGGGAAACATCACGTCCTGTCTGCATCGTATCGAGCCGAAACAAGGCGAGGTTTATTACATACCCGCTGGAACAATTCATGCTCTGGGAGACGGGATCCTTGTGGCCGAGATTCAGCAATCCAGCGATTTGACATTTCGCATTCATGACTGGGGCTGGGTAGATGAAAATGGCCAGCCTCGGGATTTGCATCTGAAAGAAGCTCTGGAATGTATCGATTTTGATTGCGGTCCCGTGGAACCGGTTTCTTCCGGCTTGAGTCCGCAGAATAATTCCAATCAGTCAGAATTTCTGATCGATTCCCCCTACTTTCAGGTGGAACGCTTTTCGTGTCCGAATTCCCGGACGATTTCTGAAGAAAATCAATGCCGCATTTTAATGGTGCTTGAGGGGGCTTGTAAAATTGCCACTGACGCAACAAGTTACCGTTGTCAAACGGGCTCAACCCTATTGTTGCCTGCCAGTTGCCCTGATGTTTTGATCGAGTCCGAGACTGATGATGGCTGTCAAATCCTGCTGACCCGAGTCGTTTGAGTTGATCTTGCCTCAAAAAAACGGCTGCCATTATGATGGTCGGAAAATACTTCTCAATTTTTCTGACCGGTGCTGATTTATGTCTGATTCGCGGATCGTCAAACTGTTCAATGAGATCGACCCGAAACGGATTGTGATCATCAAGCCGAGTGCTCTGGGAGATGTTGTTCAGACATTGCCTTTATTGCCGGTCCTGAAAAAGCGTTTTCCGAATGCGACCATCGACTGGGTGATCCGCAGTGAACTGGCGGGCCTGATCGAAGGGCATCCCGATTTGAATCAGGTGCTGATTTATTATCGCAAAGGAACATTGACTGATAACTTCAATCTCCTGAAACAAATCTGGAGACAACGCTATGATTTAACACTCGATTTGCAGGGGCTATTTCGGACAGGATTAATGACAGCCGCGACGCGCTCGCGGCTTCGCATTGGTCTCGAAACGGCTCGCGAGTATTCTCATCTAACCTGTCATGGATTATTACCCAAAACAGACAAACAGATTCCCGCCCATGCCCGTTACTGGAAAGTTGCAGAAGCGCTCGGGGAATCCGGTCCTGCTCCAGCAATTACACTGGGGATTGAACCAACTGATCGACAAATCGTCGATGATCTGATTAGCGAAATTCCTCAGCCGTTTTTTGTGATTCACCCCGGAGCGATGTGGGTGACAAAACGCTGGCCTATTGCTTCCTTTGCAGAAATCGCATCACGCACATGCAAAGAATACGGCATGTCGCTGGTCGTCGTTGGGACCGCAAGTGAGAAACAGGATGCGGAAAGCATCTGTCAGTTTGTCCGGCAGAAATCACCTCATCAACAGGTTTTGAATCTGGCAGGCAAGACTTCACTCAAACAACTTGCATTGGTTCTGCAGGCTGCGGAAATTGTTTTGACGAATGATTCCGGACCCATGCACCTGGCAGCAGGTATGGGAACTCCGGTCGTCGGTATCTTCACCTGCACTTCAAAAGAACGCTCCGGACCACCGGGCGAGCATCATCAGTTGATCCAGGCCCAGGTTCCCTGTGCGGCCAGTTATCGCAAAGAATGTCCAATGAAAGGATCCGCGAACATGCAGTGCATGTCCGCAGTCTCCATTTTTCAGGTCTGGTCGAGCATGCAGAAAGCGATTCAGAAGAATCATCTTGGGAACCGAGTTGCTTAATGCTCGCGCGATTGATTCTCAATAATTCAGTTCCCATTCTTTGCGAACTGAATACAAGCCTTTCGTGCAGACGTCATAGAGTTCACTTAAACGGCGTAATATCGGAGCTTCATTCTCATACGGATCCTGCTCGAACGTGCTGGCGATGTAGTAGGAGCGTTTACCCTGTTCGCGGTAATCGAGCAGATGGTCTTTCCGATCAAAGCCTTTCAGAAATTTTAACGCCTCGGGATAGACTCCCGACCAGAAGAGCGTGAAATCTCCGATATGCCGATGAATTTCCCGTTTGGGACGATCCCGGCAGTTCTCGGCTTCGATCAGCATCCCCGCGATTTCTTCGAGACGTTTTCCTGTCGGATCTCGAAATTTAAAGATGCTGTCGTTGCGTACGAAGCGTAGCATGAGTTGCGTGAGATAATCGACGACATGCGGATCCGCCACGCCGATTTCTGTGTAGAACGTATTCTCGATGAGCCCCGCGAAGAGATTCTTCAACTGGTCATCACCAGATATTATTCTCACCATGGCCGCATTCCTCCGTTGGTGTCGGGTGAATGGATGGCTGGCAACCGCGGCATTCTTGCTGAGTGATCCGGTCCTGTTCGGGCAGATCCACTTTACGGCTGCAACAGTCGGTCTTAAACCGCTTTTTGAATTGAGTCTGACTGAATTCTGCGACTCATTTCAAGAACGGTTACCAATTCATTTTATGAGCGAGGTACGATTCAGGTCAATTTGTATTTATTTTGAGACGAAACGGGCTTTCCACGTGTAAAATCTTTCCCTAACATGCTCATTCTATTGTATTTCGGACAAAAATACCTGTACTGATGATGCCTGTGGGCATCGAACTTGTGATTTTCAGACAATCAAGTGAAAGAAACCGATGACTGATCAGAAAGCTACGAACGTTACCTGGCACGACCACACAGTGACAAAAGTCGAGCGACGCAAATTGATGGGGCACAAAAGTGCCATCTTGTGGTTTACTGGATTGAGCGGAGCGGGCAAAAGTACTGTTGCAAACACTGTCGATCACCTCATGCACGAAAAGGGAATTCACACTTACGTGCTCGACGGCGACAATGTTCGCATGGGACTCAACAAAAACCTCGGCTTCTCTGCAGATGACCGAACCGAAAATATTCGCCGAATTGGTGAAGTGGCCAAGCTCTTCAGCGATGCCGGCATTTTCGTGCTGACGGCTTTCATTTCTCCCTACCGTGCCGACCGCGACCGCGTTCGCGAAATTATGGGCGAAGGCGAATTCATCGAAGTCTATGTGAATGCGTCACTGGCAACCTGTGAAGAACGTGACCCTAAAGGTTTGTACAAGAAGGCTCGTGCAGGCGAAATCAAAGGGTTTACCGGTATCGATGACCCTTACGAAGAACCAGCCAAAGCCGAAATCACACTCGATGCCGATACAAAAAGCATCGACGAACTGGCTCAGGAAGTTGTCGCCTACCTCGACGCCAACGGCTACCTCTCTGCTTAATCACTTCTCGTGATGATTTGCAAAGATGCTGAATAACAAAACCCTGCCTTGAATAAGGTGGGGTTTTTTATTTGAAGATTGAATTCCAGGATTGAATCCAGATAGTATTAGGATTGTCAAATCAAAACGGGGTGGCGAGGGCGCTCCGCTTCAGCGGAAGCCCCCGGA
>DOCI01000263.1:0-1630 GCA_003503535.1 Planctomycetaceae bacterium | reverse complement strand
TTCAACTTGTTCCCAAGGAGGACCTTGGGAACAAGTTGAATTTACAAGTTTAGCGCAATACATCCATGGCTGATCGCCGCGACGATTCTTCGACAATTTATGCTCCCGAGATGCGGGTGACGCGCTATGATCGTGTTAGCTCCATTTTAATAGCCGGGGTGATTGGTCTGATCGTCTGTGTTTCTGCTTTGACAGCGACCTGGTTATTCAATCGACCTGCGAAAACCTCTGAGCCGATTCCCGTCGAGCTGATTGAATTCCCGGGCGGAGTGGAAGACGGAGCCGTTGATGAAACTTTACTGGTCGAATCTCCCGAAGACCCCGTACCCGATGCGTCTCTCGAAGATGTGCAGCAGGAAGATGTGGAAGTCGAGGAAATCTTTGAAAGCGTAACCGAGTTGGCCGATGTTTCTGCCGAACAAATGCTGCGTCAGTACGAAACCGATGCCCAGTCGAGTGGAAACGTCGGCAGCCGGGAAGGTTCTGGACGACGAGCGTTGGGAGCAGACGGAGGACAATCCGGCTTGCCCCGCGAACAACGCTGGTACATTCAGTTTGCCAGCCAGAAAGATCTTGAAGTCTATGCTCAACAGCTGGAGTTCTTCGGCATTGAACTCGGCACGATCCAAGCCGATGGAACTTTGGTTTATTTGTCGAATCTGACACAGAACCCGCCCTCGATCCGCAAAACGACATCAGGAAAAAATGAAACCCGCATGTACATGACCTGGCAAGGCGGGCAATTGAAGGCGGCTGATCAGGATTTATTTCGCCGCGCCAGTATCGATGTCTCTGCTTCCCGGGTGTTACATTTCTATCCGCCACGAACGGAGGCAATGCTCGCTCAGCTCGAACACGATTATGCCAATCGTTCTGCTACTGATATTCGCCGAACCTATTTTGTCGTCGACAGCACCCGCGATGGCTACGAATTTCGCGTGAGTCGCCAGTCGTATTTTCGATAATGCAGATACCTTGGGCTATCCGTTTTCTCGGGTGGCCCCGAAAGATTCTTTCGGGGTGGCGCAGCCGTGCGCAGTAGTATCTTGATGTATTGTTCGACATAATTCATTGATGTCAGATAACAGACAACAATACCAGAATCAGCTTTACTGTCACTTTGTCACATTTTCGTGTCATCGTCGCCGCAACTTACTTCAGCCCGACCCGCCAAAACGGATCTTATTGGGAAAACTCAACCAGCAGTTAAGCAGGCAGGCAGCGATTTGTGCTGGATTTGTTGTAATGCCGGATCATATGCATCTGCTCGTCTGGTTTCCTGAGACGGGTCAGTTAAGTCGTTTTATGCAAACATGGAAACGGCTTTCCAGTCATGCAATTCGCAAATGGTGGGAAGAAAATCGTCAGAACTATTCGATGAGCGTCGATCTGAGTGAAGGCATCTGGACACCAAAATACTTTTCGTTTGAGATTTCAGAGCAGCAAAAGCTGACGGAGAAACTGAACTATCTTCATCTCAATCCTGTGAGGGCAGGACTTGCCGATAGGGCTGTCGACTGGAAATGGAGCTCCGCCCGTTGGTATGAACAACAGAGATCAGTTGGCGTTCCCATTCAATGGATCGACTAAGTATAAACTGCGCACGGCTGCGCCGCCCCGAAAGAATCTT
>DOCI01000016.1:2580-4133 GCA_003503535.1 Planctomycetaceae bacterium | reverse complement strand
AGCATGTCGCTTTCATTAATCGCCTGCCAGCCATACATGGAGGAGGCGTCGAAGTCGAAACCTTCCTCAAATGATTTCTCTGTAAGGACTTGCACCGGAATTGTGAAGTGCTTAAGTGTGCCGGGAAAGTCCATGAATCGCAAATCGATTGCACGAACCTGATGTTCTCGACAAAGAGCTAAAATCTCTCTGGGAGTCATATTGAGCGCCTGTTTCGTAGTGAGCCAATCTTAGGTGTGGACGGGCAGTTTGTATGATCAAAGTCGTATTTCATGTCAAATCTGTTATGCAAACAGTATACCGTCTAGCTATTGTGCGCATAATTTAAGCAAAGAAATAGTCATAATTTGAAATTCAGAGAGACCTTCGTGCTTAAAATCGCAATTGGCACACGGAGAATAATTTCTTAGGATGAGTAGAGCCTTCGGCAGTTCAATCAAAGATTGCTGGTTCTGGGATGAATTACTGACAGATTTTCGACTGTAAATTGAAATGCCACGCTTTGTACTCCTCGAACATGACCACCCAGCCTTGCATTGGGATTTCATGCTGGAATCAGGCGAAACTCTTAAGACATGGCGATTACCGGAACCATTCGTGACCGCTGATGTACATCCGGTACAGGAATTGCAGCATTTATCAGAAAATGAGATCAAACTCACGGTCGTCCAGTTACCCGATCATCGTATGCGATATTTGGAATATGAAGGGCCTGTCAGTGGAGATCGTGGTTTCGTAAAGCGGATTGATCAAGGGATGTATATCCCGCTCATGCAATCGGAAATCTGCTGGGAATTACGTTTGGAAGGAGAACAGAGTTCCGGTTTTCTCTCTCTTTCCCGAAAAAACAGCAACTCTCCCAAGGAATGGGAATTGATTTATCTTCCAGAACAGAGGGAATAATTTAGTTTACAAGCACGACTCACAACCGAGTGTGTGAGTTGATGTTGAGTTCACGAATATTGAAATGGAAGTCATGTCGTTAACTGAGTTCGAACAATTTGTGCGTGCGAATCAAACCTGGTTTCGGGGGCCTCAACCTGAAACTCAAGAAGTCATATCTCGTGCCGAGCGCGAACTGGGTGTCAAACTTCCAGCCACCTTGCAATGGCTCCTGCTCAACTTTGGATATTGGAGAGGAACGGGCGTAGCTGCGTTACCGGTGGTTGTCGCAAAAACAAAGGCTTTTCACCCCGCTTTTCCTCAGAATTGGATCGTTCTAGCCAGCGAGCTTGGGACTTGGGAAACGTCGAACTCAGCGACTTCCCTGGAAGAACGGCTCATCATCCTCGAGTCCTCCAGAGACTTCATTGAAGATGGTAAAAATGTCGTTGTCTGCTCGACCGATGGGAAAATTCATCAGCGATATTCCTGTTTTTCTGCTTATGTCTATGCCCGAGTGACGGCTCTTTCCAGACGAACGCTGGATAATTATCGGACTTGCCCACTTTGGCGAACGGGCAAATTGTCTCCCCTATTGACTGATGGAATCAATTTTGACCTGCAGGAATTCAGTCGGCGACTCTGGGAAACGATGCTCATTCACGATGTCC
>DOCI01000016.1:0-2398 GCA_003503535.1 Planctomycetaceae bacterium | reverse complement strand
CAATAAAGATCAATCTCATCATCATTCAGTGGCGTTACAGGATCCGCCCGTTATCACTTTTGAGACCGAGAGCCCACAGGAGAAATTCGCAGTTTCTCAAGTAGGTGAGATAGTGCAGGAACGTCGCGAGTATTTGAAATCTCAACATGTCGATGTCGCCACGCTTTTTGAGCAACGAAGTTCTTCTCCACGACAAGGATCACTCTTTCCTGATGACCTCCCATCTGGAAAAATTCTGCTGTTCCCTCTGAGTTCTCATCTTTCAGAAACTGACAATGACAACTTTCAGACTGAGAGTGGAAGAATTGTATCGCTGGTGGAACTCCAGACATCGCACGGTTCAATGCGCTGGGTGGCGACCTGGTGGCTGGAAGGAGAGACGATTCCCAGTTGGATGGAATCGCACGCGGTGGTTGTCAAAACTAAGGAATTGCTGCAGAGAATCCCAGCACGCTTACTGCTCGAAGTCCAATACTGAGTTAAGATTCCAGTCGACTTTTCTTCCGATCCGTATCGACGATAGCCGCGATACGATTTGCTGAAATGGGTTCTTTAGCTGGTTCTCTGCTCTGAGTCGAGACGATCATCGGATACGCCCCAAGTGGTGTCACTTCCGATTTGACCACACGCAAGCCTGCCTGATTCAACAACACTGTGACCTGATCTGAAGTGCGTTCGATGAGTTGAATATTGAATAGTTTTCCCAAGGATTCCTGAGCGCCAAATCGATTCTGATAACCATGCGTGAACAATTCCGCATTTGGCGACATCATATTTTTCAGCTGCTTTAACAAGCTGAGCAGCACTTCGTCAGGCAGATATTCGATAATTCCAATCAGCGAAATCAGATCGTATCGTTTCTCACTCCACTGAATCATCATTTCACAGACATCGCCACAGCAGTAGGATATCTGCTGATTCAATCCCCGCTCCTGTGCGACTTGCTGGCCACGTTCAATTGCTGAAGCATCCCGGTCGACGGCATCGACAATCACGTTTGATGAAGTCGCCAGTATTGCCTCCTGTATCTCCAGTGCTGGTCCAGATCCCAACGCAAGTATCCGGAGTTTTTCCCGTTCGCGATTTTCTTGCATCCAGCTGACAAACTCGTGGAGCACATATTTCCTACGATTGCGAGCCTCCATACTCAATGGAAGTCTTTTGAGAGCGTACCAATCGGAAAGATTTGCTGGCTTCGCATTCTCGTAAATAAGTTCCATGGACTGCCAGCCGCCAGGATTCCGGAAAAACTCTCTCATCAGTGGAGATTTGCTGGTTTTCATTCTCCGCTTGAGTACTGAAGTCGGAATGAGCTTCGTTCTGACAAAAGCAAAAATACGCATGCAAAGCTGCTGTATTTGCGAAGGAGACTCGTATTGAGGCTTTTCCGGTGACATACGTTTCTCACTGATCCCATATGGATAAAAGAAGGGAACCGTCAAACGTGTTACATCCGAACGCTCAACTGAACTAATCAAACCCCTTGTATATCGAAGCTTAAGTCTGTTGAGCATTGAAGTCGATTTTCTGGTTGAGGTATTGATTGTATCCAGGGTTATTGCGTGAGAGTTTGAGAGTTATGCGGAAAATATCATTCTTATCAATTGTCGTGCTGGTACTTGTTATTACCTTGAATGATTCCGTATTCGCCAGAAATGAATTCAGCCCTCAGGGTCAGACGCAATGTGTCGCTCCCCACGTCGTCATGATTCGGGGAGTGGGAGGATATTGGCCGAAAGTCGATCATCTTGCAGAAGGAGTCATGCAGCAGGGAATGACCGTTTCCATACACCATCCCTACACAGCGATCAAAAAAGCAGGTCAGATCGCCTGTTATTGCCGAGAGAATACCCCAGGTCAATCCGTCAATATCATCGCATACAGTTTGGGCTGTGATGCGGCGATTGTGCTTTGCCAGAAGCTCGAAGAAATGGGAATGTGCGTTGATAGTATGATTTTAATTGAAACAACATTCTGCAAGAATGAAGTCCCCGGCAATGTCCGCTACTGCTTTAATCTCTACGAAGAAAGAGGCCTGAAAGATCGCATTCCCATTTTCCGTGGAGTCCCTCTACAAGCCAGTAACTGTTCGACAGTCATGATTAACGCAGAACTCAAAAGCACTTGCCTGCCTGCAAGAAAAATCACGCACTTCAACATCGCCAGTAAGAACGTGACTCACGAACTTGTGCTCGAAAAATTACTCAGTTGCCATTACTGGAATAATGGCTGGCATTGCTGCGAGTAAACGATAGCAAGCACGAATTGCAAATCGGTGAGTCACATTTGAGGGACACACTCGCTTGGGCTTCGTGCTAATCGAATTGAATTCGAAATCTACTGAATTAATTCTTCGCCAACTCTCGCAACACTTTGTGCAGGATGCCGCCGTGGCGGT
>DOCI01000017.1:18189-18529 GCA_003503535.1 Planctomycetaceae bacterium | reverse complement strand
CGCAATGTTGCCCGAAAAGCAGACGCTTATTTGAAGTCGACAGGCATTGCCGATGAAATCCGCTTCGGACTTGAGCCGGAATTTTTCATTTTCGATAATGTTCGCTTCGATCAAACCATTAATCAGGGATATTACCACCTGGAAAGTGCCGAAGGGGAATGGGCTCGCGGGAAATTCTCGGAAGGGCCTCAGAGCAACGCCGGTTACCAGATTCGCAAGGGAGAGGGCTATTTTCCAGTTCCTCCAGGCGATATTCTGCACAGCCTGCGGAATGACATGATGATGGCGTTAACAGAATGCGGCATCGAAATCGAAGCTCATCACCATGAAGTTGCCACTG
>DOCI01000017.1:17347-18064 GCA_003503535.1 Planctomycetaceae bacterium | reverse complement strand
TCATCACCATGAAGTTGCCACTGGCGGTCAGGCAGAAATCGATCTGGCTCACAAGCCTCTGCTCCAGGCAGCTGACTTACTACTGCGATTCAAATATATCGTTAAAAATGTCGCTTCCCGAGCCGGTAAAACAGTCACTTTTATGCCGAAGCCACTCTGGGGCGATAATGGTTCAGGTTTGCATATGCACCTTTCTCTCTGGAAAGATGGCGAAACCTTATTTGCGGACTCCGGCTACGGGGGTCTGAGTGAATTGGCACTGCATGCAATGGGCGGAATTCTGCATCACGCACCAGCGATCATGGCATTTTGCTGTCCGACCACAAACAGTTACAAACGACTGGTGCCAGGATTCGATGCTCCCATCAACTTGACCTACAGTTTTCGAAACCGCTCGGCTGCGATTCGAATTCCAGTCCACACTTCAAACCGAAACAGTAAGCGATTTGAACTCAGATTTCCAGATTCTTCATCGAATCCTTATCTGGCGATGTCTGCAATTGTCATGGCC
The DNA here is from genome assembly GCA_003503535.1 of Planctomycetaceae bacterium. Taxonomy (GTDB): domain Bacteria; phylum Planctomycetota; class Planctomycetia; order Planctomycetales; family Planctomycetaceae; genus Rubinisphaera. The sequence goes on along the minus strand of DOCI01000017.1, from coordinate 17,553 downwards.
GCTTTGGACGGCATACAAAACAAAATCGATCCCGGTCCTCCACTCGATAAAGATATTTATGATCTTGAGCCGGGCGAATTGGATAATTCCCCGAAAACACCGGTCAGTCTCGACAAAGCTCTCGATGCCTTGAGAGCCGATCATGATTTCCTGCTTCGGGGAGATGTCTTCACCGAAGACGTAATCGATACCTGGATCTGGTACAA
>DOCI01000017.1:16414-17199 GCA_003503535.1 Planctomycetaceae bacterium | reverse complement strand
GGGTATTCTCACGATCATTGTGCTTACACATTCGTGAGTTACCGCCCGCGCATAAAAAAACAAGGCGTAACCAACTACACCGTCGGTTACGCCATGTTTAGAATGCAAGAAGAGTGCGGGCCAACTCCCCTCTTGCGTCTCTAACAAAATGCATTTGGCGTGCCAATAATTTCTCTCCGAGTGGAATTTTCATTACTCATTGCTATGATGCACGTTACGACATTTCAGTAATAATTGATCTATTGGAGTTGATCGATTTTGCTACAGTCGTCTCTGTCTGAAAATACTGCTGTGTTGCGTGCTTGAACATAATATCTTGGGGAATGGCGATGCGATTCATTTTTGGCTTAATATGTTTCTCGATGTCCTACTCATTAAGTGCAGCAGAGCGTCCGAATCTGCTCTTCATCATTGCCGACGATTGCACTTATCGTGACCTCGGTTGCTATGGTGGTGAAGCTCAAACGCCGCATATTGATGCGTTATGCAACGAAGGCATGAAATTCACGCAGTGTTTTCAGGCGGCTCCGATGTGTTCACCCACTCGGCATAACATTTATACGGGGTTGTATCCGGTGAAGTCAGGGGCGTATCCGAATCATACATTTGCGAAGGCAGGGACAAAGAGCATCGTCCACTATCTCAAGCCGCTTGGCTATCGCGTGCATCTTTCCGGCAAGACGCACATCGCCCCGAAGGAAGTCTTTCCGTTTGAGTACTCCAGCAAGAAAAATAATCCTGACATGCAGGTCATAGAGCAATTTTTCAAGGAGTGCAAAGCAGAC
>DOCI01000017.1:15986-16272 GCA_003503535.1 Planctomycetaceae bacterium | reverse complement strand
CAGCCTTTCTGCCTGTTCGCCTGCTCGAACGAACCTCACACACCCTGGAACAAAGGGGATGCCTCTCAATACGATGCCGACAAGTTGACGTTACCGCCCTACATTGCCGATACGCCTCACGTCCGCGAGCAGTTCACGAAGTATCTGGCCGAGATCACTTATTACGACAGTCAGGTCGGTCAGCTTCTGAAATTGTTGAAACAGAATCAACTCGATGAGAACACGCTTGTGATGGTGGTTTCCGAGCAGGGCAACAGCCTGCCGTTTGCCAAGTGGACCTGCTATG
>DOCI01000017.1:4414-15877 GCA_003503535.1 Planctomycetaceae bacterium | reverse complement strand
CAAGTGGACCTGCTATGAAGCGGGGTTGGGTTCTGCGATGATCGTCCGCTGGCCAGGGCATGTTCAACCGGATTCGGTAACCAACGCCTTAGTCGAGTATGTCGATGTGCTCCCGACATTCGTTGAAGTCGCTGGCGGGAAACCGTCTGCAGAACTTGATGGAAAAAGTTTTCTACCGGTCTTACTGGGAGAGAAAACCTCACACAAAGATTTTACCTTCGGCTTGATGACAACTCGCGGCATCAACAATGGATCCGAGAGTTATCCGATTCGATCAGTTCGAAATCAGCAATACCGACTCATCTGGAATCTGAATTCCGAAGCAACGTTTACCAATGCGTGTACTCAGGGATCAGAATTTGAATCGATGCTGGCAGCAGCCGAAGCAGGAGATCAACAGGCTCAAAAATACACGCAAAAATATCAGCATCGTCCCGAGTATGAACTCTATGACGTTGTCAAAGATCCTCATAACATTCACAACCTGGCCAAGAATCGGCAATACTCAGGAGTGATCGAGGATTTAAAATCAGAACTCAATCAATGGATGACCGACCAGGGCGACAAAGGCATCGCCACAGAAATGGAAGCGATGGAACATCAGAAACGTGGACGAAAGAAATCGAAAGAGTGAGTAAGTTTCCAAGGATCAATACACTCTGACCTCTTGTGGCTACGCCACCCAGGTAGATGCTTCGCATCAACCTGGGCCACCCGTCACTCATTTATCGTGATAACTCTAACCTCTCTCCCCCTAATCTCTCACCTCTTAAAACTCCGCGTTTTTCGGTGTGCGTGGGAACGGGATACAGTCGCGGATGTTTTGCATGCCGGTGAGGAGTTGGATGAGTCGTTCGAAACCGAGGCCGAAACCGGCGTGGGGTACTGTGCCGTAGCGTCGTAAGTCGAGATACCACCAGTACTCTTCCGGATCGAGATCGCACTCTTTCATGCGGGCTTCGAGGACATCGAGCCGTTCTTCACGCTGGCTGCCGCCGATGATTTCTCCAATCCGCGGGACAAGGACGTCCATCGCTCGCACGGTTTTACCATCGTCGTTACACCGCATATAAAATGGCTTGATGGTTCGAGGATAATCGAACAGGATGATCGGCTTTTTGAAATGCTCTTCGGTCAGAAAGCGTTCGTGTTCAGATTGCAGATCGTGGCCCCACTCGACCGGGAATTCCCATTCTTTTTTCGAAGAGGTGAGGATCTCGACGGCATCGGTGTAGGAAACTCGCTCAAAGTCGTGGTCGACAATGTGCTGGAGTGTTTCAAGAACGGTTTTCTCAATCCGCAGATTGAAAAATTCCATATCTTCTGCACAGGTTTCGAGTACGTGAGAAATCACATGCTTGATAAATTCCTGGGCGAGTTGCATATTGTCATTTAAATCGAAGAAGGGGATCTCCGGTTCGACCATCCAGAACTCAGCCAGGTGACGAGTTGTATTGGAATTCTCAGCTCGGAATGTTGGACCAAATGTGTAACAGGGGCCGGTGGACGTCGCATAGATTTCTGCTTCGAGCTGACCACTCACAGTCAGTGAAGCGGCCTTACCGAAGAAATCCTGCGAGTAATCGATTTCTGTCTGGATACCTGCCAGTCGAGCCAGGTCGAGTGTCGTCACCCGGAACATCTGCCCGGCTCCTTCGCAATCGCTTGTCGTAATGATTGGCGTATGCACATACAAAAAGTGACGCTCTTGAAAGAAGTTATGAATGGCTGCAGAAGCGGCATTGCGAACGCGGGCGATGGCACTGAATGTATTGGAGCGTGGTCGTAAGTGAGCAATTTCGCGAAGATACTCAAACGAGTGTCGTTTTTTCTGCAGAGGAAACGTTTCGGGATCGGCGGTACCGAGGACTTTGAGTTCGCTGGCTTGCAGTTCGACACGCTGGCCTTTGCCGGGAGACTCTTTGAGAGTTCCCGTAATCGTGAGTGCAGCTCCAGTCGAAATTTCTTTCGTCGACTCGGCAAAACCTTTGGTGTCTTGATCGACAACGATCTGCAGATTTCCCAGGCAACTTCCATCATTCAATTCGATGAAGGCAAAGCCCTGCTTGGAATCCCGACGGGTTCGCACCCAGCCATTGACGGTCAATTCTTCGCCGGGGTTTCGTTCATCCCGAACTTCTTTAATGCGAGCCATGATCTTCCTCCGTGGAGATTTTGCTTTTGAGTTTATTTGATTTTCAGGAAACGCATCGCGTTAGCCGTCGTTATCTGGCACAGTTCTTTATAGCTCATACCGTAACAATCTGCGAGGACTTCGGCAGTATGCTTCACATAGGCAGGTTGATTGCGTTTGCCACGATACGGCATCGGTGCCAGATACGGGGCATCGGTTTCAACCAGCACGCGATCCTGCGGAACAGTTGCGGCCAGTTCGCGAAGTTCGACATTTCGTTTGAAGGTGAGCATGCCGGAGAAGGAAAGCATCATCCCCCAGTCGAGGCATTTTTGAGCTGTCTCGACTGAACCGCAAAATGAGTGCATCACACCATTGAGGGAGCCATGTTCCCGATACTCAGCCGCCAGGATCTCCAGCACATCCGGCTCGGCATCCCGGCAATGCACGATAAACGGTTTCCCGGTCTCGCGGGTCAATTGCAGATGACGCTTGAAATAATCGATCTGCAATTCGATTGGCGAGTGATCCCAGTAGCGGTCCAGTCCGGTTTCGCCGATTGCTTTCACGGAATCGCGGTGAGCTAACTCGACGATTGCATCCCAGTCGGAAGGGCCGGCCTGGGAGACATAATTCGGATGGATCCCGACGGCAGCATAGATGCTCTCATGTTTTTCCGCCAACACAATCGAGCCTCGACTGCTCTCCACTGTGGTTCCAATGGTCAGGACACCAACCAAGCCGTTTTCCTGACAAGCGGCAAGTAACTGTTCTGTCTCTGCCGCCAGTGAGGGTTCATCCAGATGGGCGTGTGTGTCAAATAATGGAGGGAGATTAGCCATGTGTGATCAATGTATTTGTTGAATGTATCAGATGAAATGATATTCGTTGTAATGTAATTGAATTGAGGAGAGACGAGTATGTACTTTTCGATCAGTTTATCAGATCGAGTTCAAGGCTTCTTCAATCCGCTGCTTCAGTTGAAGATCATCAACTCCCTGTATTTCAATCACTTTGACAGGAGAAGACTCGCCACTGATGATGGACATGGATTCGCGAGGAATGTTCAGTTTGGAGGCTATTAAATCAATCACGGCTGTATTGGCCTTACCTTTTTCTGGAGGAGCTTTCACTTTGACTTTCAATGCTTCTCCAAGCCAGCCGACGACTTGGTCGCGGGAAGAGGAGGGCACAACTTTCAGGTGAAGTCTTCCCATATTTATTCAGCCTCGACAGCTTCTTCGTTTTGTTTGTCGCTTCGCATCTCGAAGAGAAATCGTGAAGGAACTGTTTTGCGGGGCTTGCCCCATTTTCTTCTGGTTTCCGCAAAGGTCAGCGTAAGAGATTCCTGAGCGCGAGTCACTCCAACATAGGCCAGCCGACGTTCTTCTTCGATATCCTGACGCGTGCCTTCAACCGAGCGTTTATGGGGCAGCAAGCCTTCTTCCATCCCGACGAGATACACTCGAGGGAATTCGAGACCTTTGGCACTATGAATCGTGAGGAGTTTAACCGCATTCTGGTCGAGTTCTTTTTTCTTATCCGTGCCGAATTCATCGCGGTCGTTCAGTGCGATTTCATCCAGAAAAGACTGCAGACGCGGATTTGCGACGCGTCGTGTATAGTCGTCTACAGAATCGGCCAACTGTTCAATCGATTCGAGACGCGTCTGCACCTGAGCCGGTTCTTTGTAGGAACGCTCGACTTCGGATTTGTATTTCAGTGACTCAATCAACTTGCGTAGACTTTGGCCTAGCGATTGATTCTGAATGGCAAACATGCCACGCCAGGTTTTGAGTTGTTCTTCAAACCTCAACACCGATTGCCCGGCTCGTTCAGAAAGTTCTCCCGAGGCGATTGCATTACGTGTCGCTTCAAAGAAGGGAGAGCCTTCGATGATCGAACGTCGCATGATTTTTTCGATCGTCGTTGTGCCGATGCTGCGGGCAGGTGTGTTGATGATTCGCAGCAAAGCCGATTCATCCCGTGGCTGAGCGATAATCCGCATATAGGCCATCAAATCCCGAATTTCTTTGCGATCAAAAAAGGATTGACTTCCCAGGATCACATAAGGGATTTGTCGTCGACGCAATTCCGATTCAAAAGCTCGGGGTTGTTCGTTGGTTCGAAACAAGATTGCGAAATCGGAAGGTTGCCGATTCTTCTTGGCAATCATGTAACTGATTTCCAAACCGATCCGCTCGGCTTCGGACACTTCATCGGAAAATTTTTCGTAGCGAACTGGCTCGACCGCTTTTTTTGTAGAACGCAAAACCTTGTGATGACGTTCGCGATTGAAGCTGACGAGGCGATTAGCGACGTTCAGGATTTCATCCGTGCATCGATAATTGTCTTCAAGCCGGACGATTTTGGCCGCTGGGAAATGCGACTGAAACGAGAGGATGTGCTTAACCTCTGCTCCTCGCCACGCATAAATTGATTGATCGTCATCACCGACCACGCACAAATTACTGTGAGGTCGAACAAGAGCCTGTATCAAGCGAAACTGCAGCTGGTTGGTGTCCTGATATTCATCGATCTGAACATAATCGAATTTATCCTGCTGGCGTTTCAGGGCATCGGAGTGGTTGGCGAAGAGTTGATCGGTCAACAGGAGTAGATCATCAAAGTCGACACTGTTGCGAGCCCGGAGTCGGTCGCAATATTTGCGATAAGCCATCGAGGCGAGGAATTCCCGATCATCGAGCGCGTGATCTCCTGCAGATTCCGGCTGAACGCCATTCGTTTTCCAGCGGCTGAGAATCGCGAGCAGGTCTCCCGGTTTGAGAGTCGATTCCTGCACTCGGATACTTCGTAACACTTCACGTGCGAGTGACTCCTGATCGCCCCGATCAATGATGGTGAAGTTTTTTCGATAGCCGAGGACTTCAATTTCGTCCCGAAGTATTTTCACACACAACGAGTGAAACGTGGAGATCAGCGGTTTCACTTTGCGGCGGCCAATCAATTCCCGAATACGTTCTGCCATTTCTTTGGCAGCTTTGTTGGTGAAGGTGACAGAGAGGATGCGATCGGCTGCAGTTCCGCGGTTGATCAGAAGAGCCATGCGGGTCGTGATGACACGTGTCTTCCCAGTACCTGCTCCTGCCAGAACAAGCAGAGGGCCTTCCACCGTCGTTGCGGCATCCCGTTGCGAGGGATTCAACGAAGCTGTCAATTCACGTGGAGTCATTGGAGGTGTAGGGCTTTTGGTCTAGGGTCGAGGGGTGAAAAGTTATGGGGTCAAGCCGTAGGTCGGGTTAGCGGAACGCGAAACCCAACGTCTTTGAATTCAAATCGGAAAGTGATTTTACAGTTTTTGTTGGGTTACGCTTCGCTAACCCTACCTACTTCTAGACCATAGACCCTCGACTAAGTCACTTTGGTGTTGCGGGGCGTTTGCGGACGAGGTTGCGGAAGGCGATTGTCATTTCGCGAACGGATTGCCAGCGTTCGTCGGGATTTTTTTCGAGCCCGCGTTCAATGATCTGGGCCACAGGTTCCGGGATTCCGGGTGAGGTTTCCCGGATATTTTTTGGGGGCTGATTCATATTCTTAACAATGGTCTGCAGGTTTCGTCCCTGAGCGTATGGCAGTTGATTCGAGAAAATCTGATAGCAGGTGACTGCATAGGAATAGACATCGATTCGCTGATCGGTTCGTTGACGTCGAACAAGTTCAGGAGCCATGTAGTCGGCTGTTCCTGTTCGGTTTCCCGGAGCCTGGAAGGGAGGCGTATTTGGAACCGCCAGGCCGAAGTCGATCAGTTTGATTTGTCCCGTGGTTGTCGTCAGGATATTTTTGGGGCAGAAGTCGCGATGAATCCAGCCCTGATCATGAAAGTATTGCAGAGCCTCGCCCATCGTGATGATCCATTTCATTCGATGTTTCAACAGGGTTTCGTTCTGCAGTTCAATCAGCTGTTGCAGGCCGTAACCGTCGATGTATTCCATGACAATGAACGGTTCGTCTTCGGTACTCAGACCGAATTCGTAGGTTTTAACGATGTTAGGATGTTCGAGCGATTTTCCCACCACACCTTCTCCCGGACGATTTAAGCCGGGAAAGCGGGCATTCATTTTCGCTAGGGCTTCGCGATCGATCAATTTCAAGGCGACAAACTGCTGGTTCTGGCGATCGTTCGCCTTCCAGACTTTGGACATTGTGCCCAGTCCCATTTGAGAGATTCGCTCAAACCGTGTTTTCAGGTTGATACGATCGACTTTGGGTTGGTTTCGCTGAAAGAGGTTTTTAATCAATTGCATATTGACTTCCATGCCGGTTGAGGCTGACCCACACGCTCGAGTTTTTAATTGGTTCAAGCTTATTGAAAAAACTGCAGCTATTTATTTAACCGCCAAGACGCCAAGGTCGCCAGCAAATTGGATCAAGTTATTTTCGACTCTGATTTTCAGATGATTTTGTCGTTTCATCAGACCTTGGCTGGAGCAATTTCGAAGTAGTCGATGAATGCGGCTAATTCGGAACGTAAGTCTTTACGGTGAATGATCCGGTCGACGAAGCCGTGTTCCATCAAAAATTCACTGGTCTGGAAACCCTCAGGCAGTGGTGCTTTGACAGTCGCGACAATGACTCGGGGGCCCGCAAAACCAATCATCGCTTTTTCTTCAGCAACAACAATATCTCCCAGAGATGCGAAACTGGCGGCGACACCTCCCATTGTTGGGTTTGTCAGGACAGAGATAAAAAAACCGCCTTCTTCATTGTATTTTCCCAGTGCTGCGGAGACTTTGGCCATTTGCATCAGGGATAAAATTCCCTCATGCATGCGGGCACCTCCGCCGGAACCGCTGACGATAATCAATGGGAGTCGAAGTTCGGTCGCTTTTTCAGTCGCCCGAGTCAGTTTTTCTCCCACAACAGATCCCATACTGCCCATGATGAAATCGGGATCTGTCACAGCAATGACAACCGGGCGTCCACGTAAGTAACCGCGTCCGACGATGCAGGCATCGACCATGCCGGTCTTTTTTTGTTCGGATTTCAGACGGTCTTTGTAGGGACGGGAATCGACAAAGCCGAGCGGGTCGACGGAGTGCATGTCGGTCATCCACTCTTCAAAACTGCCGACATCGAGCAGTTGTTCGAGGCGGGTTCGAGCTCCGACTTTGAAGTGATGATCGCATTCAGGACAGATACCCAGTAATCGATCGACCTGTTTACGGAAAACCGTGGCCTGACACTCAGGACATTTCAGCCACAATCCCTCAGGAACGCCACGTTTCGCAGGACGGTCATTTGAATTCGGCTCTTCGTCAGTCATCGAAATACTTTGGTTGGTTGAAGGTTGATTGTTTACTGTTAAGTGTTTTTTCAATTACACCGCTCTTACGCTGGCCACTCATCTCTGGGCATTCTAAGCTCGATGCAATGTCTGCAACTTGCAGCGTTTTATGTCCTGAGGCTGATGATGCAGGCAGACCTTTCGGCCTTCGACATTGCAGGCGATTAAAGTCGCCAGCGGTTCAGGGGCGACGATGAGGATTTGCTTGTCTTTTCGACCATATTGTTTCATTAACTTGGTGACACGTTTCACCGCTGCTTCAATCGGTTCGGCATTGGGAATGGCGACTTCCAGAGGCGCATCTTCCCAGTGACGGTAGACCGTCGGGAATTTTCGCTTCACTTCATCGACTTCTAAACCTTCCCAGATTCCCTGGCTGACATTCCGTAAAAGTTCAGAGGACTTAAAAGGGACATCCAGTTTTTCGGAGATGATTTCCGCAGTGCTGTGAGAAGGTTCGTTAGGTCCTGAAAGAATCAGATCGATTTCCTGATCTGCCAGCGACTCGATCAAGGTTTCAACTTCTCGAAATCCACCCTCATTGAGAGGCAGGTTCAAAGAGCCTTGAACTCTGTGCTGGGAATCGTAATCGGTTTGTCCGGGACGAACCAGAAAGATTTTGCACATACACCAACCGTGAATTAGCGAAATAATTGCCTGGAACCTCTTCGTTCCAGACGGATACATTCAAATGCAATTTTGCATCGGAATCCAAACGGCACAGTCTATCGAGTTTTGATATCGATTTCAGCTAATAAACCCGAAACCGCCTCAGAATAATCGTCCTTATCGAAGATCGAACTTCCACAGACGAATAAATTTGCCCCATGCTGTGCACATTCACCTATTGTGTCCAATGCGACGCCACCGTCAATAGAGAGAAACTGATCGTCTCGCAGTAACTCTTTGATGGCAGAGAGTTTATCTAATGCTATCGGCATGAATTTCTGTCCCCCAAAACCCGGATTTACGCTCATCACGAGCACCAGATCACAGGCCGAGATCCAAGGCTTGATTGACTCGACAGGTGTATTGGGGTTCAGAACGAGGCCCGGAGAACACCCTGCCGCTCGAATTTTTTCCAGCAATTCTCCCGGTTCAGGAACGGCTTCGATGTGAATGGTGATTGCATCGCATCCGGCGTTTACATAGTCCTGATAGTATTTTTCAGGATCGCTGATCATCAGATGAGCATCAAACGGCAATTCGGTACATTTGCGAATCTTTTCAATGACGAGTGCTCCGTACGAAAGATTCGGCACGAAATGTCCATCCATCACATCCATATGGAGCAGAGGAGCATGGGCCGCTTCGAGTTTTTCGATATCTGTCTGCAGATTGGCAAAATCACACTTCAGCATTGAAGGGGCGATTAAAGGACGCTTACCCAGCAGAGATTTCATCCGAGCGTTCATTTTGAAAATCTTTATGAGAGCCGATAAAAAAGGAGCCGCACGCAAAAAAATGTGTGCGGCTTCGGATTTCTGTCAAATAATTACTTCTTGAGCTGATAGCACATCAAACGGTCCTGCTCACGCAGATAAAGTTTGCCATCGACAACCACGGGATGAGCCCAGCTTTTATCTTCCTGATAGACCGGTACGAATGTATTAACCACTTTGTAATCGGTGGGGGTCGCTTCGATGATGGCTACAACACCATCCTGATAGCGGAAAATAATTTTGCCATCAACATACAGAATAGCCGCTGAGCCTTTGCCTTCACCACGAAGCCCATCGCCACCCCAGACAATTTCTCCGGTGTCGAATTTCAGACAGGTTGGAAACCCCTGGTTTTGATTGTGGCCACCGAATAAATAACCATCCAGCAAAACCATGCCGCCGTGATGATTGTTGAATACTCGTTTCTCCAGCCAGTAGACAGGCTCAGCTGCCACGCCGTCTCCATCTTTTTTCAGATGGAGCAAAACCGAACCACCGCCGCCGTAACTTGATGTGGCAAAGACGTAGTCACCTTGAGCGATAGAAGTCGGAATGTTGGCAACTTCATTTGCGACCTGATTGTAACCCCAGAGGAATTTACCGTCGGAAGCCCGTACTCCAACAACTCCACGACCGATCAACTGCACGTATTGTTTTACGCCCGCTCCGTTGGAGACAACAATTGAAGAATAGCCGGCTCCATCTTTGCCTTCCGTTTTTTCCAGTTCCGGTTCCGTAAATTCAGGGACAGCGGATCGCCAGACTTCGGAACCATCTTTTTTATTCAGACAGACAATCATTGCATCGTCACCACCGGGAGTGCAAAGGACATGATCGCCATCGACCAATGGAGATTCTGAATATCCCCAGCCGGACATCATTTTGCCGTTCCATTCTGATTTAAAGTCTTTTTCCCAGACTTTCTTACCGGTATTGGCATCCAGACAGGCAATTTTTCCAGAAGAAGCCACAACATACAGTTTGCCATTGTCGTAAGTTGGAGTGCAGCGGGAACCTGGATAACTGTGTTCTGGATTTCCTTCGGTCAGAAAGGTTGTCCACATGATTGATCCGGTTGCGGCATCGGCTGCGATGACAGCTTGTCCATCTCCTTCACCACCATCCACATTCCCGGTTGTGTAAAGTATCCCATCGACAATCGAGACACTGGCGTAACCACGCCCGAAACCTTCGGCATTAAAAACCAATTCAGGACCATCTTCGTCCCAGCTCCAGTCGAGATTAGTTTCCCCAGATTTGTCATCGTTGTTAGCCCCTCTCCAGCGTGGCCAATCTTCTGCCATTGCCGAAGCATCGATCAGACTGATGGCAACCATTGCAGTCAGTGAAAGACTGAGGAGTTGATTCATGGTGGGAGTTCCTTTGAACAATGAAATATTTGAGGTGGGTGGTAGTTCAGGAGTTATTTAAATTGATGCCAATCCCGATGCTGATTTAGAGCATGGTCAGATGGCATTGATTTCGCGAGCTTAATACGAATGTGCACGATAGCTGATTCTCTGCGGTTTCTCAATTCTGATGAGTCTAAACCCCGTTGGGCATTATTCCTGAGTTTTGTCCGGCTTCTCGGTATCTGAAGGCGTTTCTTCTGACTCTTCTTTTTCTTGATGCTCCAGCGCCATTTCCTGCCCATGATTGATTGCCGGGTCGGTATGGGCGCTGGAGGGGATTTTAGGGCCGTTTTCATACTGATTGAGAATCGATTCCAGATGCTTAGAGTCCATCACTTCCATTTCAATCAGGTCACGCGTCATGTGCTCCAGGATGTCCTTGTGCGTTTCCAGCATACCAGTCACTTCTGCCAGGCAGGTATCGATAATCGATTTGACTTCCTGATCGATCTCACGCAAGGTGTCCTGAGAATGTTCGTAATCGACACTGGTTCCGCTTCCTGCTAAGAACGGAGAACGTCTGGCCGTCGAGTAGTTAACGGTTCCCATTTTCGCACTCATGCCGAACTCTGTCACCATCCGTCGTGACATATCGGAGGCTCTTTCGAGGTCATTTTGGGCGCCTGTTGACTGTTCATTATAGATGACGCGTTCAGATGCCAGACCACCGAGCATCACACAGATCCGATTTTCCAGTTCGGATTTTGTGACCAGATAACGATCATCAGTCGGTCTCTGCAGGATGTATCCCAGCGCTCCAAAACCGCGGGGAATGATCGAAATTTTATGAACGGGGTCGGTCTTTGGAAGACAGCAGGCGACAAGCGCGTGGCCACATTCGTGATAGGCCACCCGTGTTCGTTCCTCATCCCCAATAATTCGAGTGCTTTTTTCGAGTCCGGCAACGACACGTTCGATGGCTTCCTCAAATTCGGCCATCGACACTTTTTTCTTGTCGTTTCGAGCAGCCAGCAAAGCGGCTTCATTGGCCAGGTTAGCCAGATCTGCACCGGAAAAGCCGGGGGTCAATTTCGCGAGCCGACCCAGATGGACATCTTCTCCCATTTTGATGCGTGAAGCGTGAACTTTCAGAATTTGCTCGCGACCTTTGTAATCCGGCTTATCCACTAACACATGCCGATCGAATCGACCGGGACGCATCAAGGCAGG
>DOCI01000017.1:3550-4354 GCA_003503535.1 Planctomycetaceae bacterium | reverse complement strand
CGACCGGGACGCATCAAGGCAGGGTCGAGAGTTTCCGGCCGGTTCGTGGCTCCCATGACGATGACTGAGGTTTCATTTGAAAACCCATCCATTTCGACGAGCAGGGCATTGAGAGTCTGTTCGCGTTCGTCGTGTCCGCCCGGCATCCCGCTGCCGCGAGTTTTGCCGAGGGCATCGAGTTCATCGATAAAGATAATGCTGGGAGAACGTTGAATGGCCTGCTGGAAGGTATCGCGCACACGGGCGGCTCCCACTCCGACAAACATTTCAACGAAATCGGAACCTGACAGTCCGTAAAACGGAACTCCCGCTTCCCCGGCGACTGCTCGAGCCAGCAAAGTTTTTCCTGTTCCCGGAGGGCCAACCAGCAAAACTCCACGTGGAATACGGCCGCCTAATGCTTGATACTTAGCTGGTGTTTTCAGGAATTCGACAACTTCCCGCAGTTCACTCACCGCTTCATCAATGCCGGCGACATCGCCAAAGGTTGTTTTGACATCGTCCTGCGAAACGAGTTTGCCGCGTGTTCGTCCAAATGACATCGCCCCACCGGCTCCACCCATCCTTCGGAACATCATAATGAAGAACAGGATGAATAAGACGAGGAAGAGTAGATACAACAGCGATTCGATTTGAGCCGGCGGCGAGGAACCATCGTAATCGATATCATTGGCTTTGAGCGTTTGCTTCACACCCGCAAGCGTTTCCGAGGGAATCCCGACGATATTGATGCGATACTTCAGCAGGCTTTTTGTGTCCGCTGTTTTACCGTCATCTGTTGCTGGTTCTTCAGATTCTGTTTCG
>DOCI01000017.1:0-3407 GCA_003503535.1 Planctomycetaceae bacterium | reverse complement strand
CAGGAACATCTGATGACGGTTTGGAATCGTCTGCACTGGCCTCTGGAGTTTTTCCCAGAGCGGCCGCTTCTTCTTTGGAAAGATTCTGAAATGTGACCGATGTGATGCCGAAGACCAGTTCGTGGACGTTGTCTTTATTGAAATCTCCGGAATCGAGCTTGCGTTCAAATTCGCTGAGCTTGATCTTCTTAACCTGAGTATCATTCGTGATATACGTGAACACAGCCGCGAGAAGTACGCCGCCGATCAGCAGCAACCAGAAGGAAACACTGGACGGTTTTTTCTCTTTCTTTCGCGAAGACCCTTCTTCTGGAGGTTCTGGATTCTCGTTGGACCCAAACGGTGACTGATTCATATGTGTTTACCTGACAACCTTCTATTTCATTATCTCAACGGCATCACGCCGGAAATTTAAAATTCAGTCAATGATGGAATGAACGTTTGGCAATCCGACCGCTCATTGATCACAGTTTAACTAGATGATACTAGGATTCGCGCAGAAACCAGTCAAACCAGTCTCGTGGAATATGAAGTGCGAATACTATTCCGAATTAGGGGAAAGCGGTTAAAATCGCAGGGGAAGCAATCTGTATATCACTCGAGTTCGTGATCGTTTGGATCAGGCGAAGACAGTTCTATTGCAATTCTCCAATCGCAACTGCGTCGAGGCCGATTATCCATGGCTCCAGCGACATGAAAATTATACTTAGTTAATTTGGACGGTCTATTAGAACCTTTGAAGCCAAAGCGAAATTTTGTGGTTGCAAAATATTGATCATTCAAAGGATCTAAGGTGATGTCAATTTCAAATGGTTCTACAATTGAACCAGACTCAATACCAAGCATCCAGACAGAGCCAAGAAGCTTGAAGCTGTTTGGCTTATTCGGGGAATGATGAATCTCAAATTCTTTGACACCATCAGTGAACCAGCCTGTGGTTAAATTTGGCAAATAGCCATAGCATTCATAAATGTAATACTCAAGAATACTGGCAATCTCGTTTTGGACTGTGCGGCCTTCATCAAATAATTCGTCATGATTTATTCGCCATTGAATTAAATGCTTTATCAACCTTGTTTCGACTGGAATATATTGTCTTCGGGATGGGGTGTAATCGTCGCAGGTATTATCCTCCAAATAAAAAAAGCGAGTTGTTTATGAATGTCGAGTTGGCTAAATCAACTTCTCATCCGCCGAAGTCTTCCGTGATTTCTTTGGCTCCTGCCAGTGCAGGCGGTTATCGGTTAGAATGCCCTGGCGAATCGCGCAGTTCAGGCAGACTTTCTCACTGCCTTTAATCACATAAATTTCGCCCGTCATCAACAGATGAAAATGTTCTTCGCCGGGGTTGCGGTAGTAGCAGTATTCTTTGACGGCATTCGGTTTAACGACGGCCTCCCAGCCATCGTTATGCGGCACATACAGACGCATGTCCCGTGTCAGTTCGTGCGATACGAAATCCATTATCCCATCCATTCCGGCTAAGAGTCGATAGTCTACTCCTTGAGAATAGTCTCAAAAGTGAAATTCGCAAGGTTAATCGTCTTATGTCATGCAGCTTGTCGGTTCTTAAATTTATTACGGTCTGCATCATTTTTTATAGGCAAGATTGTGCAGTTGCTCAAATGTCATTTCGACTTCCGAACACGGCCAGAGACTTGTGGAATTCTCTCCACGGATTTCAGTCATCAATTTGCGTTGCACCGCTTTGGGATCATCAGTGAGTAAATCCTGAACGATTTTGGCGAGTGCTGGTTTCTTCTGTGATTTGAGCCAGGTTTCGTATCGCAAGTCAGCCCCTGAAGGAATGCTTGCTTCGCAGAGACGACTTGCAGTTTGGAGCAGAGTCTCGGAAATTTCATAAAACTCTGCTAAAGCTTCCAATGCTCCATTTCGTTCTTCCAAACCTGCTGGAATTGGCGGGACGGGATCATCACCCCAGGAACATGCCAGCCAGAATAGGAAAAGCGGCCTCAGATCCCCCGCAATCAACATCTCTCGCAAGGCAGGCAATTTTGAAGTGATTAAGCCAAATTCGATCAGCTCATCATAACTTCCCCCATCAGCTTCCGGACAAAATGAAAGTATTCCATTCGGAATGCGATTAAATTTTTTCCAGGTCAGCATTTCGTCTCCGCAATATTTATCGAAAACTTTTTTCGACCAGGGGAGACCTTCCGGGAGTGCAAAAGTTAACTGGCGAATTCCAAAGTCCGCATAGTGAAAGTAAATATCGTATCCGCGGCGGAGCATTTCGGTGGAGTTGCCGTGAAAGTCTCCAAAGTTGTATTCATTTTGAAAATACCAGGGCGTAATGGTTGCGCGCGAGGACTGCTTGTACATAAATTCCATGTTATCCTCGATAACTGGTGCATCAACAGCCTGAAATTCAATGTATTGATATTCACTCATGTGGGAATCCATTTAGGCACAACGGGATGGGAAACAATTAAAAAGACTTTATCATCTGGTGTGGTTGATTTTTTTTCAAATGATCCGTTATTAACAGGAGATCACGTATGCAATAAAATCTGCGTTTATCCGTGTAAATCTGCGGTTCTGAAAATTAGATTCCTGAGGAGATATTTGTTCATTGGGTTGGAAACAGAGGATGATTTATTATCCAGATTTGACTATCATTTGGCTCACAGCATATTATCCGCCGTTGCTCGATGAATTGTGACAATGCAGATCTCTTCAGGATGGAGTGAGACGAGATGGAGTCAGGACGACCAGATGCACGCTTTGCACAAACCGATTTTCAGCCCGGTCCTGCTGCCGAGATTACTGCGGGTGTCAGTCGATCAGAGTTATTTGTTGGAAATGAGATCGATCCAAGTCCATTGGGAAAAGCAATTTCTGCGACGGCTCAGTTTCTGAAAGAGCGTCAGCACGCAGAAGGGTTTTGGGTCGCCGAGTTGGAAGGGGATACGATTCTCGAGTCGGAGTACATTCTCCTGCTTGCTTATTTAGGCGAAGAAGACTCAGAATCTGCCAAAGCCGCAGCTGCGTATATTGTGGAGCAGCAATGTTCGCATGGTGGCTGGGCCTTGTTTCCAAATGGGCCTTTGGAAATCAGTGCTTCTGTCAAAGCGTACTGGGCGTTGAAAATTACCGGGCATTCTCCCGAAGCCGACTACATGCAGCGTGCTCGAGAGGCGATTCTGGCAGCAGGCGGGGCGGAGAAGGTTAACAGTTTTACTCGATATTATATGGCTCTACTGGGGTTGATCAGTTATCACCAGTGTCCTGCTGTGCCTCCCGAACTTGTCCTGCTACCACGCTGGACTCGGCTGTCCATTTACGATATGTCGGCCTGGTCGCGAACGATTTTGATGCCACTGAGTTTGCTGTGGGCTTACAAGCCCCATCGAGATTTGCCGGAAGAACAGCAGATTGAAGAACTG
>DOCI01000048.1 GCA_003503535.1 Planctomycetaceae bacterium | reverse complement strand
AACAATCGATGCGTAAGCCCTGCCATGGCAAAAAGCTGTGCACTTAATAACGGAATCCGTATTATATTATTCTTTTCAAATAAGAGACCGAATATAACCCCCAGGAAATAGCCAATGAGCTTGCAAATATCCCTGATGCTATAACAGGGACCGATATGGCATACTTATAATCATTCGCACCATAGCCAAGTTGATTGATCACCTCTAATAAAACAGGATGAATTAGATAAACACCAAGAGTAAGTGCGGACATCTTCCTTATGAATTCACTGTTGATTATAGGTGCATTCAGCTTCTTCAGCAGGTACATTGCGCTGATCGACATCGGTATCACGCTCACACTTAAATAACCATAAAAGTACAACCCTGAGTCCAGTCCGTTTCTTATTGACACAAGGTAACACCCTACGGATGTAACCAAACTGGAAACCACGAATGTAAGCCACAGTAAGACTGTTGATCGGGGTACATCGTCTTCTCGAATGAGATGTCCCAAGAAATAATAGGGTAAGTATAACAAAAACCAATTTATAAATAAACTTGGTCTGGGCTCAGCACTGACCACCATTATATAAGCATAATTTATCGCGGCCATTAAAAAAGTGAACACAACCAAAACACTTAAATCTCGCCTGGAAAAACAAGCAACAATGGGTCGAAGAAATGGAGTGAACAGATACAAGATCAGTATCATGTATAGAAACCACATATGATAATGTGGCATCCCATCCAGTACTCTATTCAACAGGTCAACTAAGTATATCTTTTCACCCTTAATCGAGGCTTTAAGCACTGCCCAGCCTGAGTAAAACAAAGACCAGACGATGATCGGGATGAGAACCCTGGAAAGTCTCTTTTTGTAAAAGACCGTCAAGTCCTCTTTCTTACTCGTATGGAGCATCAGTGCGCCACTTATCATTACAAAAACAGGAACACACCACCTGACAAGAGAATTATAAATATTACCAATCCACCAATATTCAGAACCTATTTCATTACCTGTTACAACTCCAGCAGCAACGTGGAGAACGACAACTGCATAAATTGCCAGAATTCTTGAATTATCTAACCAGATCACCTGAGCACCTAATTCTGCTGCTGGCTTTAAATAGTGAGACCCCGATTCTCCATACCCATGAAGCGAATTGTGTCTAGTGGAGAATTCTCATTGCCGAATTCAAATTAGAATGGGCACAATCAAACCGCTGCCACAAAGTACGAAGAATCAATGAACATATCGAATTTAATAACGTAAACCGGCATTGAAATACTTGAGACTCCAAGTCAGTTGGGCCTGTTCCTGCGAAGTTACGTCCTGGTTTTGATGAAAGCGCAATTCCATTCTGGATGTTCTGCTAACTTTTCGAACTTGTCATGGCTAGGCCATTCGCGGAATGCTCTTTGCTCACCCCAATTTTCAGGATCCTTCTTGTAGTCGAATGAGTGCCAATCGTCGAAAACGATGATCGCCCCTTCTTCGAGAATGGGCTCTAGAAAACGGAGAACCACGACAGTGGACTCATAGAGATCACAATCAATATGAACCAGGTGGCGACCAGGCTTGATGTCAAGTTTCGTAAGCATATCATCAGTCAGCGTGGAGTCGAAATATCCTGGCACGGGAGTGACTCGTTTTAAGTCCACTCCAGCTTTCTTACAAAAGTGGGAAAATTCCTCCTGAGAGTATGACATGTCTCCTTGAGTAAATTGCTCTTCATCGCTGGGCAACCCCGCGAACGAGTCAAATGCGAAAAAACGCATATCATCGAAGCGATGTCGTTTCGCATAGCGATGCGAACTAATCATCGAAGTTCCACGCGCGACTCCAAACTCCAGATAGTCCCCTACGTCTCCGGAAGCGGCAAGCTTGTCGAAGCAAATCTCAAATGTCTTCAAGCGTTTTAGCTCATCTCGAAAAAGAGAGGCTCGCATGAATCGATAGACGTATGGAGAAATTGAAGTTGGAAACGAAGTGAATGAACGAGCCCCAAAAGTTCTCAGTCCCGGCACGGAACTCACAAATCGCTTGGCCAATGAATATTTCACAGTTATTGCTCCTGCCGCTTCAGCGGACTCTCAGGGTGATTAAGAAAAGTCTACTATTGAATGGCCGGGGATAATAATCATCATCGAATAGTTGATCTAGACCAAAATTGCTCAGCCAGGGCCCCAGGGAGCCCTCGTATGCTTTAGGCACAATCCTATAGGAACAATCGTGAAATCCCGTCTTCCCGTTCGTTTTCAGGTTGACTCAATAGCCTAACTGTTTAAGTGGCAGAGTACAAACTGGGCAATTGACTGCTCAGTGCTCAAGCGTTTGGGTTGTCATTCCCAGAGCATAATGCTTCTCTGATGGCCAATACCTCGCACTGTACAAATTATCTCAAAAGGAAAGAAAACACGTGCAAATGCACGCCATATTGCCACTTGGCCAGGCAAACCAGCGTAAGGTTCCATGCCAGGGTCATCAAAGCCAGACTTCCAACAAAAGCCTCCATAGAAAACGCTGCAGACAAAAAGGCAAGTGATAAGCCGACAACGGCTGAAGTCATCAGCGTGTAGTTCAGGTATTTCTCCCCACCAACCATCAGAAAAAACATAGCTGACGGTCCACCCGCGAAATTGAAGGCTTGCCCAATCAGAAACAGGAATGCAACTTTTGTGAAATTATCATAGCCCTCCGGCAAAAGTGCCTGGACAACCGGCACCGCTAAAGCCAGGGCAAGAAATAGCGGAGCGCCAATAGAAAAAAGTGCTCTGTTTATCTGGTTCAAGGTTTTTTGAAGACCACCTTCGCCAGCGAGGTGGTGAGCTCGAGAGATATCTTTTTGATGTACCGCAAGAATGGAAGAAAATGCGAGATTTACCGAGTTCGCAAAAACGTACCCAAGGTGCAAGTTTGCCATCGACTTGGAATCGAATAGAATTCCAGCCAGGGCCAACTGTCCAGCGGTAATAAGACTCGTCGAAGCGATACTGATTAAGAGCACGATGCTAAGCCTGGGACTTGGCACTTTTTCGTAATGCCAGTTCGCGTACTTAGCCAGACGAACGGTGAGCATGAGAAAAGCGAAAAGTTGAGCAGAGCAAAAAACAAGGAACAATTCGCCTGAGGTTTGAGGCCTAAGCGACAAAATCCCGACAGCCATGATACTTGGAGCGACCAAATACAATGGCAACTCGGCCCACAAGGGTAGCCCAAGTCCCCGGAACATTCCACCAATAAGAAGTGAACCTGCGATCAGGCTACTGATGGACAAAGAGTAAATAGCTTGCGTACTAACTCCGGGACCTCGGAATTTCTCAAACCCCACCGCAATACCTAACAGGATCGTCGCCATCACAACAAGTATGATTACTTGCCGGACGCCTTGGTAAATAATGATTTGAGATTCATCGTGACTGCGTTTTCCCAGTTCCCGGGTGAAATACGGAGTTAATCCGAGTGACATATAGGGTGCTGCAAAGGTTGCCCAGTTCAGCAGTCTCGCATAATCACCCACAACGACTGCTGGTATGGTCGCAGCGACAAACATTGTCAACAAGAAGTTCGTACCGCCCGAAAAGGCGCGGGCACCTGTAAGTATGTAGTAGCGTAGAGACAGTTTCAATATCCTTATTTACTATATGTAGACTTGGTGGATTCAATTTTGAAATGCACGGGTTGATGGAAAAAGAGTGACATTCGTGAGATGGTTTGTTTTGACCAAACGACCATCAATCCTAACAAGAGGAAATCACGAATGTCACACACGCATCTTACTGCTGAGGAACGCGATTCCATAGCGCACATGCACGCCCTGGGACACTATCGAATAGAAATTGCGCGCAAGTTGTCCCGAGACCCCAGCACGATCTCCCGAGAATTGCGGCGGAATTCGGATGCGGCCGGGAAGTATTTCGCCGGGAAAGCCGACCGCAAAGTGCGACGACGTCGACAACGTCTACAAGCAGCTGCGTCAATCGACAAAGAAACGCCGCAAACGCTACGGCACAGGGATCTCCAGCCGATGTGACCCGACCAAAAAACCGATGGATCAGCGACAGGTTTCTGCACACAATCGTTCACAGATCGGGCACTGGGAATCGGATACAATCGATGGAAAAAAGGGGCCCCCGCCAGCCGTGGCAACGCGGTCAGAATGAGAACACCAACGGGCTTCTGCGGCAATACTACCTGTAGGGGAGCGATTTCCGAAACTGAAAGCCGAGGATGTTCAAGCGGCCGTGATGGAGTTGAACAACCGGCCTCGCAAAAAGTACCAATTCAAATCACCACACGAACAGTTCGAGCCTAAAACCCGTGCATTTCAGAATTGAATCCACCCGTCAGGTATAAAATTATGCCGCAGGTTTTTGTCTCAATTTCACGCTCCAAAGAGAAATTTGGCCCGCTAATAATTACAAAGTTGAGAGTGGATTTCTGAATCGTCAAGCATTTTTCGAAACAATTTTTGTTTCAGATTTCAGCGTCGCAGAAAGGGAGCCGGGATTCCAGCTAACGCTGTCTCGATTCCGTCAGCAATCAAGCGGCGCGACGCGTGTAGTTTTTGAGCAATCCGCCCAGTCGGGTTGTGCAAACGACATCTCTGGTCGAGTCTGAGATGCGCACAATCGGCATCGTCTGATCTCCCGGCGGCAGATGATTCATCGAAGAGTGCGTTCGTTCGTAATTATACCACGTCCGAAACTCTCGACCGATCACATTCAGTTGCCGGGGACTGATCACAATCAACGGACCAGGCATTCGTGCTCATAGGTTTGCACCGCTCGTTCGAAGAATGCATTCAGATTCGGAGATTTGGGTGTGTTCTTCTTCACGTAGCACTATCCGACTTCAAGCACTTCGTCGAAGCCATTATGAAATTTGCCATCGTTGTCCCGCATGATGATCGTGTGTTTGAGTTCGATATCAACTCCCGTAACTTGGAACCGATCTTCCTTTCGGATTTGAGCAGCTTCTTCCGTATCGCTTTCGTCGTACAAAACCGATCGGGCAAACGGGCTCGGAGAATCTCATTTTCTTTCTTGAGACAGGCAATCTGAAGATTGCCAGTTCCTGCTGAGTCAGTGAAGCCAGCATGAAAAATAGCGGATGTAAAGTCCGACGTATGAAATCACCTTTGGATCTGTTATCGAACGTCCCTCCCCGTTTTACACTCTGAACGAACCACAATGCGCGCGTATAAATCCATAAGTCGTTGATTGGTATGGGATTACAATAGTTCGCGTCCGTTCAGGTGGCCCCGTCACCTATTGACACTCTTTCGAACCTGGAACCCAATGGTTAACAGAAATCAAGGAAATCGCGTATTTGGAGAGATTTTCGTAAGTTTTTGAGCACGCTCAGAGTCATTTCGGGATGCAAAAACCTGCTTCGGAACATTTCAATGGGA
>DOCI01000085.1:4161-4285 GCA_003503535.1 Planctomycetaceae bacterium | reverse complement strand
GACAGAATTTGAAATGATCCAGCAAGTGAAATCTGGGTCTCAAATCGAGCAGATTATTGATGCGACAGAAGAGTTTTCACTGTCGGGTGGCAGGCATATTACGAGCGAATTGTTTCGCGATTGT
>DOCI01000085.1:0-4006 GCA_003503535.1 Planctomycetaceae bacterium | reverse complement strand
TACGGAATTTTACGGAGAAACTCCCGAATTACGGTGCATATACGCGTCAGTTTGTTAGGTTTTGCAACGCTTTGCAAAAGTCGGTGAATGACGTATAATGTTGTCAATTAAGCATTTAGACCGCTTTTTACTAAAAACTGCATTCGGTCTACGGAACCGAAGGGGTTCAACTGCTTCTGAACATCGCCTGGTCATGGATATTCTTTGGAATGCATCAGCCGGGCTGGGCGTTTGCAGAGATTATCGTCTTGTGGCTGGCGATCTTGGCGACGACGATTCTCTTCTTCAAAAAGTCGAAGATAGCCGGTGGCTTGATTGTGCCGTATTTGGCGTGGGTCAGTTTTGCGAGCGTGCTGAACTTTACGATCTGGCGATTGAATGTTTAACTTGATTTCAAAGTCGTACAAAAACTCAAACTTCAATGTACTAAAATCTCAATGATTAGGTGAACCACGATGATTCGCGGATTGCTCCCTTTTACAGTGTTTCTGTTTCTGATTCAGTCGGCTATTTTCGCTGAGTCCCAAAAACCTAACATTCTTCTGATCGTGGTTGACGATCTGCGTGACACGCTCGGTTGCTACGGCAACTCTACGGTGAAGACTCCTAATATTGATCGGCTCGCTGAGCGTGGAGTGCTTTTCGAGCGAGCGTATGTGCAATATCCCGTTTGCAATGCCAGTCGCTCTTCCTTTCTAACTGGCTTGCGTCCTGATCAAACACAGGTAACAGATAACAACACGATCCTGCGTGATAACCTGCCGGACGTTGTCACCTGGCCTCAGTTGCTCAAAGACAACGGTTGGCACACCGCAGCATACGGGAAAATCTTCCACTTAGGGGGTGGTCGCAACGAACAAGCACGTGCGAGGTTTGTTGATCTTCCCAAGTCCTGGGACTCCGCTCAGGATTTTCAGGCAACGACCGTGGGGCGAGAGAAATATGAAGGTCGCAATGTCACTGATGGGGAGCTGAAATGGTGTCACTGGGCGAGTGCAAAAGGTAACGATGAAGATCAGCCCGATGGTCAGATCGCACGAGAAGTGATTGCGAAGATCGATAGCCTTGGCGATACCCCTTGGTTGATCGGAGCAGGCTTTATGAAACCACACGATCCGTTCATTGCACCGAAGAAATACTTCGATCTTTATCCGCCCGGTTCGATCACTCTCTATCACGATCCCCAAGGCATTTCCCCTGCTCCACCACTAGCAGTCGGATTCGGTGCCTATGGAGAGGCATTCGGCAAGTTCACTGACAGGGAGCGGTTGGAAATCCATCGCGCTTACCTGGCCTGCACTTCGTTTATGGATGCACAGGTTGGTCGGGTTCTGGATGAGTTGGACCGTCGCCAACTCTGGGACAACACGGTTGTGATTTTCATCGGTGACCATGGTTATCATTTGGGTGAGCGCGAATGGTGGAACAAGAACACATTGTTTGATCGGAGTTGCCGTACTCCTTTGATTATTGCCGCTCCTGGCATCAAACCTGGAATCGCCAATGGTCTGGTAGAGTTCGTCGATCTCCTCCCGACTGTTGCCGACTTAACTGGGGTAGCGCCACCCTCGGGCATTGCGGGACAAAGCCTCCGTCCTTTGCTTGAAGATCCGTCAAAACCAGGCAAATCCGCTGTGTTCACGATTGTGAGTCGCGGCCCGAAAAATCGCGGAGACAGCATCCGCACCGACCGCTGGCGTTTTACCGAGTGGAGTGATGGATCGCGTGAACTCTATGACCACTCTACGGATGTTGACGAAAACAGAAATCTTGCCACTGATCCTGAGCACCAATCCGTGATCCACCAACTGTCCCAACAGCTCATCGAACACAAATCTCAGTAAAGCATTATGACAGACTTCCGCTTTGAGACATGAAATACAAAACCACTTTTGAGAACGAAGGATTCAATGCTGGCAAACTCTTCCAGGCATCACTTATTTCGGAACAATATCACTGCTTATCATGCGACATTCTAATGGCCGCACTTAAATCTGCATAAGGGAACTACTGATTAATCGCGCACTCTTGGTCATCGATGTCCAGAACGAATACTTCACAGGAGCTTTGCCAATCACGCATCCAGTCGGACACTTGGAGAAGATTCTTGCCGCCATGGATGCAGCAGTCGGCAAAGTTCCCACCATTGTCATTCAGCATTACTTTCCCGATCCAGACAAGCCATTCTTCCAAAAGGGTACACACGGCTGGGAACTTCATCCCGAAATCAAGTCACGTCCACACGATCTGCTGATTGAGAAGACTTTGCCGGGGAGCTTCACGGGCACATCTCTCGAAGAAAGGTTGCGGGAAAATGACATCGACACTGTCACGATCGCGGGCTACATGACGCACATGTGCTGTGATACGACAGCCAGACAAGCCGTTCACCGAGGTTTGACCGTGGAGTTCCTGAGCGATGCTACAGGGACGCTCGCTCTGTCGAACGAAGCTGGCGAGGTGACAGCAGAGGAACTGCACCGCTCAATCCTTTGCGCTCAGCAAATGATGCTCAGTGAGGTTCTTGATGTGAAAACATGGGTCAAGAGACTCTGATATTTGTCTGTGTTTGATTATTAAGCACATGGGTCCAGTCCAACTGAGTAGGTCCACATAGTCTCTTTTGTATCTCAGCTGTTTAGTCTGTGATTTCTACCATCCTTGCGAGCCTCGTTCGCCCTTGGCCAAGCGGAAAGTTATTTGTCCTCGCAAAGGTGGCGAGTGGCAGTTCATTGATCTTGAGGCCGACGGCACAGAGACACTTAATCTCGCGAAGAGTGAGACGAATCGCGTCGAGGAACTGGTTCGACTTTTTGAGGCATGGCAAAAGCATGTGGGAGACAAACAATGAAGACTCGCTCCCCCAATGATTCTTGGAGTCTAACGAAGGAGAGATGCTCCCAGTGGTTTTGCAAATACAAAAACCACTTTTGGGAACATCTCTTCAATCTGTTCTACGTCGTTTCAAATCATTGGGATCGAAAGACTTTATGATTGAATGACACGACTTGCGGAATCGCATTATGAAACATCCGAATCAGTCCGAAATCTAATGATTTTGCCAGATCCGTGAGTGTCAGTTTGCCGATACGATCATCCAGGACATTCAAGTCGCGTTTATTCGATGCCATTTCTTCCAGCACAGAACGCTCTGGTGTCCCCCTCATTCCTGGTATCAGCATGGTTTTGGCAGCCGCAAAGCCATTTTCGCATACGACAGGGCAATACCCAACTCGATAGTAATATTTCTTTTGTGGATCGAGCTCGCCGATCACTTGTGACCCATAAAGATGGGAGAGAAACCCTGGTCGGCATTGTTGGTAGATCACGAAGCCATGCTCACCTTCAGACGTCTGATAAGGCTCAAAATAAATACAGTTGAAAAGGTATGCGAAAGCGTCAGTCCATCCTCCAAACGATCTCCATCCGACAATGGCTCGCTCGCAAATCCTTTCGATCGCGTGCCGACAGAATGCAACTTTTTGTTCCTGACCATTTACAGAGACTGTCGGTTCCCATTTGGAGTGGTAAGCGGTTCCACCTCTCAGCTTGGCTCTCTCCATCCCACGGCAGCGAATAAGAATCGTATTGAGGCAAGGCCTGCCTGGACACACATCAAATGATTCTACGGGGAAATCGCCGGTCAGACCGCTTTTCTGAAGTCGTTGATTTAGCAGCTCGCCTAATGCAGAAATGATTTGAGCTATCTGGAGATTCTTATAGAAATGATTTCCCTGGCAACAAGTAAGACTTTGTAACACGTAAGGAAATCCACTGTTTGCCGCTTTACGATAAAAGTCACTCATGCTTTTTCCAAAAAGATAAAGGTGATTGCGTATGATCAGCCGCGTAGCCTGCTGAACCGCTTCGTAATAAGCGGGAGAGGCTCCATCGTTCTCAAAAAAGACTTTGGGAAACAGCCGTCTACAGTTGAGATTCTGTTTTTTTGACAGTCTTTTGTTTCTCTTACTTCGTTTTCTTTCAACTCTTGCTTGTTGAGTTTTCA
>DOCI01000109.1:3897-4443 GCA_003503535.1 Planctomycetaceae bacterium | reverse complement strand
AACGCGCTCTTTCTTATTAGAATACGTATTACAGAATAGTATTCGAACTTTATTTCAAAGGGTCATCTGTCCCAAGAGTCGCAGTTTGAGTTAGATTCGCCGCCCAGCGTTTAAGGGATTGCAATTGAGAAATCACTTTCCCCGTACCACGAGCCAGCGTACTCATACTGAGCATTCCGGAACCGATGGCGACACGATCCAGCCATAACTTTTCCAGATAGGATCCCGCACTCGAACAACTGTCGATGCGATCAAAAGGCAGTTTCCGAGAAATGATATGGTCGACCAGAGCGACTTCGTGGAGGATGCCGGGACTGCATTTTTCAAATTGATCATTCCAGGCAATTTTAAAGGCAAAGAGTTCTCTGCCGGAACGAAAATTTAAAGCCGTGGCGACGACATCTTCCCCGGTCAGCAGTTGACTGATCACCAGGTAATCCGATCTCTTCGCCTGCTGAATGAGCTGACGGATGAATTTCAGATCATTTTGACTGGATTGCAATGCAGTACCAAGACTTCCCTTCCAGCTTGCTTCCTCCAGTCGTA
>DOCI01000109.1:0-3777 GCA_003503535.1 Planctomycetaceae bacterium | reverse complement strand
CCAGCTTGCTTCCTCCAGTCGTAGGAACCAGCTTGCTTCCTCCAGTCGTAGGAAATGATTGAGAGCAGCTTCAAATTCAGTTCGTTTTTCGACGAGCCGAAATTGAATTGGTCCGTATTTACTCAATCGATTCTGATTCTTGCGAATCGATTTGCGTCGCGATGATGACCAGAGAGCCGATAAACCTTCTTCTGGCAGCAATTGCAAATCGACCGCTGGTGATTCCGATTCCGGCAGCAAACGAAACGAGCCCCTGTGTTCAGCC
Source organism: Planctomycetaceae bacterium (assembly GCA_003503535.1). Classification (GTDB taxonomy): domain Bacteria; phylum Planctomycetota; class Planctomycetia; order Planctomycetales; family Planctomycetaceae; genus Rubinisphaera. Next base: position 3,512 of record DOCI01000109.1, on the reverse strand, counting down.
GCGTAATCTCGTAGTTCCTGTGCCCATTGGGATTTCAGTCTCAAATTTCGAAATTCGATTCCCAGTAGCTCATCCTGTTTTTGAGTCAGGAAATTGGTTAGTAGTTGGTAGAACTCTGTTCGAGAATTTTCTGCGACCAGCAAACCACTACGAAAAGAATGAGGGCAATGGATAGAAATCCAGTGCGGCAGAGGAAGGGCCCTGGTCGCTTTAACCTGATCAAAAACGCCCAGGCCAATCAGTCGATTCTGTCTTTGATTTCTACAAGCCAGAATGATTGGCTGGTTATGAGCAGGCCTGACATCTGCCATTGAAAGTACGAATTCAGGAGAGAGAAATGCATTCCCACTCAGGCTTTCCTGTTCAAGTTGCTTCCATTCTCTCTGGAAATCGGTTGAGCACATTTCGGGAGTTAAGATCAATAACTCTGAGTCCGGATTGGATTGGGATCGGAACGGCATCGATCGTTGACTCTGAAGTAAATAAGGATTCAATATCGATAGAAGAATTCTATCTAAGAATAAATCTCTTATTAGCTACCTCGTGAGTAGGTCCAGTCAATATAAAAATGATGTGTTCAGTGAAATTGGAAAGAGAAAATGAACAGAGGAACCAATAAAAAAGGGGAAGCGATTTTAACGCTTCCCCTGATTGCAGGAATGAACTGCGTTATGACACATGGATTATGTTCCGGCGACAACTTTGCAGAAGGCTTTGAAGGTGACCGGTTCATCGCGGCCATCAATTGTCAGCGTGAATTCTTCGACAATTGTGCCCGTTCCATTCGGAGTTAGGATGCTGATCGGAAGCACGTGAACGATTTTTTCGTCTTCAGGCAACTGGACTTTGAAGGCATTCAGATCGGAATCGCATTCCACTTTGCCGATTCGGAATGGTTTCTTGCCGCGAACAACAACATTGACAGTTTTCTGCTCGCCTGGCTTGAGCATTCCCATGGAAACCATGCCTGGATTGACAACAATATCTGAAGCGATATCGCCTTCGACCAGCATGGGAACTTTAGGATTGGAGCCATCGTCGGTAATCAGATTGACAAGACCACGGAAAGGTCCGACAGGAGCATTGTCAGCCAGAATCATCTTCAACTTGTAGTTGGCTCCGGTGGCCGTCCGCGAAACTTCCTGCAATTCTGCGGTCAGATAGGCTGGCAGATTTTCAACATCTCGAATGTGCCAGTCAGCTCGTCCTGCATAAGAGATATCGATTACGCGTTCTGCAGCCATGCCTTTGTCGACAGTTCCGAAGTTAACCGAACCCGGTTCCAGGACGACATCGGTACGGATATAGGCGGAAATTGGGATACGAACTTCTGCCCGTTGAGGAGCATCAATCGTGATGATGATTGAAGAATCCTTCTGACGAGTGAATTTCTTGGTATCCATCACCACTTCGATAAAAGCAGATTCCAATGACTGCAGCGTGTTCTGGGAAGGCTTGGCCGCTGTGCAGCCACAGGAGGTTTTCACGTCGGCAATATGCACAACTTCCTGATAGACGTTGGTAATTTTGATGCGATGCTGAACATCGCTTCCGCGTGCGACCACACCGAAATCGTGCGAGGATTCCTCGAACATTTTCAGTGCCCATTCGGTACTTTGTCCGAAGGCGGTCATTTGTGAACAGGTTACCAGAACGGCCAGGGCAGCCGCAAATTTCAAAGGATGCTTCGTCATCGGTTTCCTCACTCTGTGAATCACTCCATTCCACGAAACCGCTTGAGGCGATCAATCGCGGGAGTCCAATAGACTCGTAAAAATCAGATTCATCTCCCATGGATGATGAAGAGGAGAAGCGGACGGCTCAATCGGCGACATTTCTTCTCGAAATGCACGGAATACCAGCCTCAATTTAGATCCCTCCCACACACAGGATATTTCGATGTCGAAAATCCGTCAAACTGAATTTCCAGACAGGGAACGAAATTGATTGCTTTCCTCAGTTCAAATCTACCCCTTAAACATGAGTCCGCCAAATTGATTCCGACAATTATCAGGCAAGTAATTACCTATCTCTCCATAAATACTCCGTATTTTCTCTAAGTCACCACCAAATTAACCCCGTGAGCCCGACTTTCAGGAATCTGAAGAAAGTTTTTAAAGAAATTCGTTGCAGGTCAAAACAGGTAAATAACGCAAAACAGGCAGGGCACAAATGATGTGCCCTGCCTGTAAATTGTCGACTTGAGATTCAACTCCTGCTAATCAGCTATTTCACGGAAACGATTTTGCCCGTTTCAATACTTTTCTGCTCAGCATGACAAAGTTTCAATCCATTGACTGCATGCACAATGGAAAGATCGGGAGAGACCTCGCCAGTTTTAAGAGCTTGAGCAGCCGCTTTCATTTCCTCAGCGAAGGCACTGTACCACTCGCTGCCTCCTTTGAGGGTGGGTGTCTGGATGCGACCCGTCTTAGTGAGGACCGTCAATGGTCGATTGACCACCCATTCCTTGCCGTAAGTCCCGGCATCGAATTCAATCGTCGCCTCATCAAAGAACGCCTGGTAGCCATGGGCAAACTCCAGTCCACTGGCGGCAATCGCTCCACTGACACAAGTAATGGCGGGCCCTTTGTCATACACATAATTTGTCTGCGTATGATTCACATAGCCAGCTTCCAGCTTCCCGATGGAGAAAACCTTATCCGGCATACCGCAGGTTGCAGAGATAAAATGATTGTCGTGGATATGCAAATCAATCCCGAATCCTCCGAGTGAGGCGAGATCTTCTGGTAAATTCAACCACTTAGGCGGACTGATGATGCGACGGATATTCAGCGCCTGAAGGTCGCCGTATTTTTTTTGTCGCAGGCACTCTGCCAGAAAGCGAAACTCGGGAAAGAAGGGGAGCACATGGGCGACCATCAAATGCTTGCCGGCTTTCTCAGCAGCCTTAATCATTCGTTGTGCGGCTGCCACTTCCACTGTGACAGGCTTTTCCACCAGCACATGCTTGCCGGCATTCAGGGCTTCAATCGCGACTTTTTCGTGCTGCGGAATTGGGAGGCAGATATCAACCAGATCAATATCTGGATCTTTCAGTAACTCCTGATAATCGGAGTAGATTTTGACATCACTCAGGTCGACATCTTTGCTGCCCCGGGGGCCGAAGTTTCCTTGAATGGATGACCAGTTTCCCTTCTGCTTTTTGGGGTCTCTGGTTGAGATGGCATGCACTTTCGCCGCTTTAACTGAATTGGCGGCTTCAAAATGAGTCATCCCCATAAAACCAAGCCCAATGATCCCAATATTCATATCGCTCCTTTATCGCCTGCAATGTGTCGTCATTCTAAGTTGAAATTCAGCTCTTCATATTTTGCACATCCTTCCCCGGAATTACTACCAAGCGGCGGAAACTGTGAAGAGAACATCATGAATTCCCGGAAGCTGCAGGCCATGGAGTGGATGGCCTGCTGACTGAAAGCCTAAGTCGAAAAGCGGGAAGCCGTCGCTCCAATCATAACCCGACGCGTCAGCGAGGGGACGGCGTTCTA
>DOCI01000171.1:6930-9552 GCA_003503535.1 Planctomycetaceae bacterium | reverse complement strand
CATCAAGAAGGTTAAACCTTATGAGAACAATCCTCGAAAAAATGATCATGCTGTTGAACAGGTGGCTCGCTCGATAACCGAGTATGGGTTCCGTCAACCGATTGTGGTGGATGAAGCCGGAGTCATTATTGTAGGCCACACGAGATACAAGGCGGCGATAAAGCTCAAGCTGAAGGAAGTCCCGGTCCATGTCGCCACCGGATTAACCGAAGCCCAGATCAAGGCGTATCGCATCGCCGACAACAAAACCAACGAACTGGCCGAATGGGATCTGGACCTTCTGCCTCTCGAACTGGCGGCCCTGAGTGAACTCGATTACGACCTCGATGTGCTGGGTTTCACGAGCGATGAACTCGCTGAGCTGATGCAGCCGGAACAACCCGAGCCCCAGACTGATCCCGACGATGTACCCGAACCACCCGACGAGGCGATTACAAAACCGGGTGACCTATGGATTCTTGGTGACCATCGCCTGTTGTGTGGTGACAGTTCCAAACCCGAGGACCTCGATCGGTTACTCGATGGACAGCCGATCCACCTCGTGAACATGGATCCGCCCTACAACGTGAAGGTCGAACCGCGCTCGAACAACGCGATCAGTGCGGGCAACAGCAGCTTTGCCAAGTCGACATCCAAAACGCATCACCAGAAGTTTGATCTGGAACGCCATCCTGAAAAAGGCAAGAAGACCACGAATAAGCTGCGAGCCAAGGACCGACCACTCGCCAACGATTTTGTGACGGACGAAGAGTTCGATCATCTGCTCGATGCCTGGTTCGGGAATGCGTCACGTGTTCTGCTGCCGGGTCGATCGTTCTACATCTGGGGTGGGTATGCCAACCTTGGCAACTATCCTCCGTTCTTGAAGAAACACGAATTGTACTTTTCTCAGGCGGTCGTGTGGGATAAACAGCATCCGGTATTAACCCGCAAGGACATGATGGGTTCTTTTGAGCTCGCGTTTTACGGGTGGAGATCCGGAGCCGCTCATAAATTCTTTGGTCCGAACAACGCCACCGACTTGTGGGCCATCAAGAAAGTGAATCCGCAGTCAATGGTCCACCTGACCGAGAAACCCGTGGCGCTGGCCGAACGTGCGATTGAGTTTTCTTCGAAGCGGGGAGAGAACGTCTTGGATTTGTTTGGCGGATCAGGCTCGACGTTGATCGGTTGCCAGCTGACCGGCCGCAAGGCGTTCCTGATGGAACTGGATTGTCCGTACTGCGATGTGATCGTCCAGCGCTGGGAGCAGTTCACGGGGTTGAAGGCTGAGCGGATTTCTGCAGCAGAAGGAGCGACCGTATGAATCACAATAGTGTTATCGCCCACGTTGGCCCGTGTCGCGTCGATCCCAATATTCCGACGAACGATCCCCATCACGAGAGAACGCCCCGACGTGGCGTACGTGGGGCGTTGGGTTACGGGTTGTCGAAACTACTCCGGGTCTGGGCCAATCTCAGAGACTGGGGGATCGATCTCATCGGCTACGCCAAGCAGCGTCTCGTGCAGGTCGTTGGCATCGATCCGTGTCGAACGTCGCACTTCTTCGAGCACCCGTTCCAGTCGCATGGCAACCACCCGCAAGGCATCAGCGATTCGTTGTTCCGGGGTCACGGGAGTCTGCATCATGGTGGTCTCCTATTTGCCGGTGGTGTTGAGCGAGAAGTGACCCCGTTCGACCTTCGTGAAGCGGGCATCGTTCCCCTTCAATTTGATCTCTCGCAGGATCGCCGCGTACAGCGTGTTGTGCGGGGTCTTCCCGTTCGGGCTCGACCAGAGCTTCTGTTCGCTTGCCTGTTCTACGATCGCCTTACAGGTCATCGGTTCGCTGGCTTTGGTCAATATCTGCACCGCCGCGTCCAGCAGACTCAGTTTGCCAGACGTTTTTGTTGTCGTTTTCTTCGTCTCTGTCTTGGAGGATTTTGTAATGGGTTTCGCACTTGCAGTCTCTGCCTTTGTCTTCGGTTTTGGTTTGCTGGCTGTCGTCGTCTTGAGCTCGCTCCCCAAAGCGTTCTTGCGTGTCGCCCGTTTAGTCGAGGCCTGGGCTGCTCCGGTTGTTTTGGTTTTGTTTGCCATGTCTTTCGTCTTTCTCGTTCAAACCTGGGTCGTGTTGTTCGGGCTCTCGCAGTGATCGCCCACGACCATCAGTTACCTCGACGTACCAAAGACATCCACTCAGATCTGCCACAATTCAGCAGATTTACAACAGGTTTTTATGCACTAAAATGGGCACGAAAACACTATCTGGAGTCGGTCTACGCTCACAAAAAGACTACAAAACAAGCATATCATAGTCCACTCAGGTTGATTTCCAAACTCTACTTCAGTGGACCACCACGTCTACACCTGCGACACGCTAAATCACAAGTCGTTGCCCCACAAGGGTTTAGGTACTTCCGGGCGATGTGTTTTGCGCGCGGTTCTCCCCACGGCGGCTTTTTTGTGCGTTATGGGTGATTTATCGGCGGTAAGTAAGAATTGATGTGGCTCAGAACGCCACCTGGCAGGTCCTATGAATATAGGCATTCGGAGCGTTTTAGTAAATCCCAAATTCGATTTTTCGCTTACTTTGGGCCATTTTGACGGTAAGCGAGATTTCGGGTGAAATGGGGCTCAAAAGGG
>DOCI01000171.1:5336-6870 GCA_003503535.1 Planctomycetaceae bacterium | reverse complement strand
GGGTGAAATGGGGCTCAAAAGGGACCATTTTGGGTGTCAATTCAGGAGCCAGATGGACCGTTTTTGAGAGTGCCTTAAAACAACTTACGTCGATTCTTTGAAGCCGTTTTTTCACCGACTGTTTCGAAAACAACTGGAGTGGACTTCAGACCAATGTCACGAACGACAAAAAACAGTACTCCGAAAGCAACCTCTAAACCCCGCTTGGGCGTCGCCGAACGTCTGGAAAAAGAGACCGCCACGCGGGCCTATCGCAAGGTCATGGCAGGCGAAACTGTCACGGCTGAAGAACGCTCCGCCTTGAAGCGCTACGAGAAACAGCAGGAGGAAGAACGTCGCTGGCAATACTATGAATCGATTCCCCAGAAGCACTGGCGGGAGATGTCGGGTCGCCAGACCAAGGTCCTTCACGAGCAGGCCGAGAAGTATGGCATCCCGTTTGGAGAAAAGACAATCAATCTACCACGTGTGGTTCGATCACTCCACGACTTCCTCGCCGCCAATGCCCGCCGTCTCTCTGAAGATGATGACCTCTTGGATGCCGCCATCTCCAGTCCAGCTCTGGAACGCTATCGGGAAGAACGAGCCATCCTCGCCAAGCTGGATCGGTTGGAGCGTGAAGGCCAGTTGATTCCTCGCGATGAAATTCGTTTGGGCCTCGGTCAAATCGCCGCTATTCTCCGAACCGCTGGTGAGATGCTGCAACGTCAGTTCGGCAACGATGCCGTGGAAATCCTCAACGACGGACTCGAGGAAGCCGAACGGTGTATTTCGAAAATCTGTGATCGTGATGCTCCCTCCTCCGACGAGGATCAATCTTCATGAAGACGGTGACCCGTTCTGAACTCCGCTGGCTGCTCAGGCAATCGAAAACCTCCAAGGTGCGTTCGATGCGGGACTTTGCCGAGCAGGAGATCATCATTCCAGACGGCCCGTATCAGGGACGAAGGTTTGATTGCAACAGACAGCCTTACACTCGCTTGTGGTTCGAGGCAATCGATACCGGCAGCTGGGATCGGTTCGTAGCGACTGGTCCCACGCAATCCGGTAAAACATTGAGTTGTTTTTTAATCCCCCTGCTCTATCACCTGTTTGAGGTTGGTGAAACGGTTATCTGCGGCTTACCTGATATGGACATGGCGTCTGATAAATGGCGGGAAGACCTGCTGCCTGTGATTGAGCGATCCAAGTACCGAGACCTGATGCCAACCAAAGGTGGTGGATCAAGAGGCGGCAAGACCGAGGCGATTCAGTTTTTAAATGGAGCCCGTCGGGTGTAAAAATGATTTCACTGATTTCTGTCGGTAATTCTCGGTTTAAATTGCGATCTTCGCTGCTCAAGATTGCAATGTTGAGAGCGGATTTGTTGATAGTCAAGCATTTTCTCGAACGTTTTTCCGATGTGGATTTCCACAGAACGGAGCAGGAGCCGGGAGTTGAGTGAGTTTGGATTCGATTCCGTCGGACGGTTACGCAGAGCGACGCATGTAGTTCTTTAGCAATCCGCCCAGCCGGGTTGTGCAGACGATGTCTC
>DOCI01000171.1:3303-5248 GCA_003503535.1 Planctomycetaceae bacterium | reverse complement strand
CCGGGTTGTGCAGACGATGTCTCTAGTCGAGTCAGTGAATTGCAATAACAGCATCGTCTGGTCTCCTGGCGGCAGATGATTAACCGACGGGTGCGGTCGCTCGTAGTTTTACCACACCTGAAATACCCAGCTAATTACGAGAAATTGATCCAGAAGTTCATGCTCCAAATAGCAGAAGTCTTGACGGTAGCCAGGTAATGAATTCTGAAATATCTCATTTTCCAATTTTGGGCCGTAGGATTATTAATCCAACTAAAGTGCTTGTGAACTCTTGAGCATTCTTGCATAATATTACCTGTGAACAAACAGATAACGCTATGTAATTGGGCCTATAATGAAAATGTTGAGTTCTGGATGGTTGTACAAATTTTTGTGTCTGCAGAAATCCAAACGAAGGTTTCGTCAATGGAATCGGGAACTGGCTTCGGAAGCCTTGGAGTCGCGGACACTGCTCACGACCTACACTGTCAACACTCTTCTCGATCAGCCCGCGAACGCTTCAAGTGTGACCGACGGTCTGGTCAGCTTGCGAGAAGCGATTAATGCAGCTAACTCGAATGCAGCCTTCGGCGACGCTGTTGCTGGCTCTGGTAGTGAGACCGATGTCATTAATTTTGATGCATCGCTGGCAGGTGAAACGATCACACTCGGTGGCGAACAGCTGATTATCTCAGACAATTTGAGCATTAATGGTCTTGGAGCAAACCAATTATCCATTAATGCGAATGACCAATCGCGTGTATTCCGTGTCACACCTTCAATTACTGCTGAGATTAGTGGATTAACTATTACGGCAGGCAATGCGAATGGCACAGGTGAAGGAGATAGCGGTGGTGGTATATTAAATGGTGGCACCCTTTTCTTAAGAGGTGTGACTGTTACTGACAATAATTCAAATAAAGCTGGTGGAGGGATCGAGAGTACAGAAAGCTCAAACCTGACTATTACCAACAGCTCAATTTACAGCAATGATTCACGATCTTCTGGAGGTGGTATTTCAGTTTACGGAAATGCAAAACTCATTAACAGCTCTGTCATTGGGAACACTTCTTATACCTATGGCGGAGGGATTGACAATAACGGGGCATTAGAAATTATCAACTGCACTATCTCCAATAACCTTTCAAGTAGAGGAGTTCCAGTTGGTATTCCGGGGGGAGGTATTTCTGCTTCAAGTGGGACTGTATTATTACACAACACAATCGTTGCCGGGAACTTATCGCTTTATTTTGATGATTTTACTAATTTTATTGATAGCGATATCAACGGCACCGTTGACTTTAATTCCCAGAACAACCTCATTGGTGATGCAGGCTCCTCTGGAGGCCTTACAGAAGGTGGTTTTCAAAGCAACATTGTGGGTATGAATGGCACAGGCACCAGGGATAAAGATACAATCTTCGATACTTCTTTTCAAAATAATGGTGGTTCTGTAAGAACGTATGCTCTGTTGGAAAATTCTATCGCGGTGAATGCGGGTAATAATTCACTTGCTCGGGATGAGAATAATGTTCTGTTAACTTCCGATGGCCGTGGAGGATTATATTCACGATTCGGGGCAGGAGGTTCTAATGGCCTGACGACTGTTGATATTGGCGCTTACGAATTCCAGCCGAGATTTGAAGTTAATACTCTCGAAGATGAAACAACTAATAATGAAACATTCTCACTTCGCGAAGCTATTGAAGCGGCTAATGCGCAGGAGGTCGGTTCGAATATTGGCGGAGTTACTGATTTGATAACTTTCAATTCAGCGTTGGCGGGAGGAACAATCACTTTGGCGGGAAATGAGATATTAATTGAAGACAGTATAGATATTATGGGCCTAGGGGCTGATAAGATTGCAATCAGCGGCAATGACCAGTCGCGAATCTTCAATATTGGGAACCAGGCAGCAGCCACAATAAGTGGTCTAACCCTAACAGGTGGAGATGAACTTATTGGC
>DOCI01000171.1:0-3231 GCA_003503535.1 Planctomycetaceae bacterium | reverse complement strand
GATGAACTTATTGGCGGGGCGATCTATTCAAATGGAAACTTAACGGTCTCAAATTCAATAATCACGGGTAATTCAGCAGATGTAGCGGGAGGAGGAATCTATTCAGATGGAAATACATTAATAACAAATTCTACAATTTCGGGAAACTCAACGCTTAAATATGGAGGAGGCATCTATTCGAGAGGATCTCTGACAATTTCTAATTCTACAGTATCCGGAAATACAGCTGGGTATGACAGCGGTGGAATTCGCTCCGAAGGGGTCTTAAATATAATAAATGCCACAATTTCTGGCAATGACGCATTCTATGATGGGGGAGGGATTAAAACATCAGGGACTACGACGATTACCGATTCTAAAATCTCAGGTAATTTAGTTTTTTATGATGGTGGTGGAGTTTACTCAGACGGCGTTTTAACAATCACAAATTCTACGATATCAAATAATTCTGCTGGAAGTGACGGGGGAGGAATCTCCATCATTGGAGATTCAGAAGTCGTCAATACTACAATCTCAGGAAATAAAGCAGGAAATAATGGTGGTGGTGTATTCAACCTTGATGACACGACAACTATCGTAAACTCTACAATTACTGGGAATCGAGCCAACTCCAATGGAGGGGGAACAGGGATTGGTGGTGGAATCTGGACTTATAGCTATGGAGGAACATTTACAACACTTCTAAACAGTATAGTAGCGGGCAATTATATCGGCACTGGGGACACTTCTAATGATATTGCAAATTACAATCTAGAAGTGGGATCGACAAATAACATTATTGGAGATGCCACATCTGCAGGCGGTCTCATCAATGGCATAAATAATAACATTGTAGGTGTGTCTGTTCTCGATGTGCTCGATACAACACTCAGCGACAACGGTGGGCCGACACTAACTCATGCCATAATTTCAGGTTCGGTTGCATTGAACAACGGCAGCAATCAGATTGCATCAGAATTTTCTCTTACCACGGATCAGCGAGGGACAGGCTTTGAACGCATCTTTGGAGGTACCGTTGATGTCGGAGCCTTCGAACAACAAAACTTTATGCTGACGGTTGACACTGAATTCGACGTCACTGATGAAAACGATGGACTAACAAGTCTTCGAGAAGCAATTGCCTTCGCTAATAGTAATCGTAATGCGCTTGATTCCATTCAATTCGATTCAACATTAACAGGCAAAACAATTTTACTCGATGGCACTGAATTAATAATCAGTGATGCCCTTGATCTAATTGGTTTAGGAGCCGATAAATTGACGATCAGCGGGAATAATCAGTCTCGGATTTTCAATTTATTGAACAATACAACAGCAACTATCAGTGGCTTGACTCTGACTGGTGGAAATGCGAGTGAAGGTGGTTCGATCTATTCGAGTGGGAATTTGACTGTAACGAATTCCACGATCACAAATAATTCATCAGAAAATGATGGCGGGGGAATCTTCTCATTTGGAAATATAATAGTAAAAAACTCCACGATCTCGGGGAATTCTTCGCTTTATGACGGGGGTGCAATTCGTTCAAGTGGAACCTTGACGATCACAAATTCCACCATTTCAGAAAATTCTGCAGTCAATAATGGAGGAGCGATTTTCTCAAGTGGTACTACAGTTGTTATAAACTCCACGATCTCGGGAAACTCTTCAGATAAGGATGGCGGAGGAATATTTAACGTCGATGACTACACAAATATCATTAATTCTACAATCATAGGCAACAGAGCCGATTCCGACGGAAATAACGATGGAACGGGGGGAGGCCTCTGGACATATAACGATGGTATTACATTTACAACCTTGCAGAATAGCATAGTTGCAGGAAATTTTGTCGGGACAGGAACCACGACAAATGATGTTGATAATAAAAATCTCGAAACCGGGTCGACCAACAATGTGATTGGCGATGCCAGTTCAGCAGGCGGATTAGTTGGCGGCACGAACGGTAACATTGTCGGTGTGAATGTTCACAACTTACTTGATATTATTCTTCGCGACAATGGGGGGCCAACATTGACTCATGCTCTGTTGAGTGGTTCTATCGCCATCAACAGGGGAAATAATACTCTGGCTGTAGATGCCGACATGAACCCCCTCACGACCGATCAGCGTGGAAGTGGCTTCGATCGCATCATTGGAGGTCGTGTTGATATTGGAGCTTACGAATCGAGCAGCATGACCGGTGGCGGGCCAACAACAAGAATTGACATCGCCCCTTCCAGCCTGGGCTATGGCATCCCCGGTCAGGATAACGCGACCGGTGCAGGCTTTATTCTCTACAGCCAGCAGAGCGTACAACAACGGTTTGCCGGAGCGATCGTGGCTAATGGAGCCGAGCACTTTGTGGTCGTCCGTTATCTGAACAATCAGTGGCAATACGCCAATAATGATGTCTGGGTGGACTTCACACCGACGGCGGGAGATCGACTGGTTGCCGCGATCGAGTTTGACAGCAGTCAGGTTGAGATGCTGCAGGGAAACACTGGGAGCGTAAACGGGATTAACCAAGGTTATGTCGAGAGTGATCTGACAATTACTCCCAACCAGTGGAGAGACCGTTCGAACGCGGGGGAGTTTGGCATCACGGGAACTTACTTCACTGTGGAACTGACCACGGTCCGAATCGACATTGCCCCTTCCAGCTTAGGCTATGGAATTCCTGGTCAGGACAATGCGACTGGTAATGGTTTTATTCTCTACAGCCAGCAGAGCGTTCAACAACGGTTTGCCGGTGCGGTCGTCGCCAATGGGGCCGAGCACTTTGTGGTGGTCCGTTATCTCAGTAATCAATGGCAATATGCCAACAACGATGTCTGGGTGGACTTTACTCCGACCACGGGAGATCGACTGATCGCCTCGGTCAATTTCGACAGCAGTCAGGTGCAGATGCTGCAGGGAAACACAGGGAGTGTAAACGGGATCAATCAAGGGTATGTCGAGGGGGATCTGACGATTACCCCCAACCAGTGGAGAGATCGTCCCAACGCGGGGGAATTTGGGATCACAGGAACATACTTCACGGTACCAGAGACCCCACCCCAGACAACCCGCGTCGACATCGCCCCATCCAGCCTGGGGTATGGGATCCCCGGTCAGGACAATGCGACTGGTGACGGCTATATTCTCTACAGCCAGCAGAGTGTGCAACAACGGTTTGCCGGAGCGGTTGTCGCCAATGGAGCCGAGCACTTTGTGGCGGTCCGATTTATCAATAATCAATGGCAATATGCC
>DOCI01000074.1:23640-26098 GCA_003503535.1 Planctomycetaceae bacterium | reverse complement strand
CCCGGAAGACCTTTTCAAGATGTCTAAGGAAATCCGGTTTCCAATTGGAACAGGGTTTAGATCATAAATTTTGGAACCGCCAAGACGCCAAGTTCACGAAGAGGTAAAATCGTTGACCTCATTATGTATTAGGATTTTCAAATCAAAACAAAACTCTCTCTGTATCTTGGCGTCTTGGCGGTTCAGCATTTCTTAACTTAATCGGTAAAACTCGCCAGAAATCAGGTTTCGCCTCACTTTTACCTTGAGCATTCTTAATAAGTCTCTGCAGCATATGGCAGGAGCAAATCCGGCGATTTTTGGTCATTTGGTGCTCATGCGACTGCAGAAACCATTTGAAAATGGCCTAAGTCTCCCTTGTGAAAGAACATCGGAACAGACTAAGCTTCGCGACATATTCATTCAAATCAATGTCAGTTAATGATTTGAACTCTTATCACCGCACCGTTCGTGAAGTTTCAAATTCCTTCGATGAATCAGATAGCCTTACTGGGAGCAACCGGCTCGATTGGAACGAGTTGTCTGGATGTCGTCCGGGCTCATGCGGATCAGATTCAGATTCGAGCGGTTTCCGCTCATCGGAACTGGCGAGAACTGGCGAAAATCTGCCATGAGTTTCAGCCTGCGGTGGCGATTATGGCTGATGAAACTGTTCAAAACGAAGCCATTCTCAGCGATTTTCCCTCAAAAACAGAAGTCCGATTCGGCTCTGAGGCCATCACCGAAATCGCTGCTTGCGATGATATCAATACCGTCGTTGCGGCCATTGTCGGAGCCGCGGGGCTGGCCAGCTCCTATGCAGCTGTCAAAGCGGGGAAACGAGTTGCGATAGCCAATAAGGAGACGCTCGTCGTCGCTGGCCCTATTATTATGGAACTGGCTCGCGAATCTGGAAGTGAATTGATTCCCGTCGACAGTGAGCACTCCGCTATTTTTCAGGCATTACTGGCGGGGAATCACCGAGATGTCGCGAAAATCGTGCTGACTTCAAGCGGAGGGCCGTTTCGAGGGCTATCGCGAGAGGAAATCGCCAGCAAAACCCCGGAACAAGCACTGAAACATCCGACATGGGATATGGGACCGAAAATCACAATTGACTCCGCAACGCTCATGAACAAAGCTCTGGAAGTCATCGAAGCTCGCTGGTTGTTTAATTTACAAGCCGACCAAATTGAGGTGGTTGTGCACCCACAATCAATTGTGCATTCGTTTGTCGAATACCGAGATGGATCGGTGATTGCTCAACTGTCGCCTCCAGACATGAGATTACCAATTCAATACGCATTGTCGTATCCTCAACGCTGGGATGCAGTTGCGCCTCGTTTTGACTTTAAAACGGCTCAGCATCTTGATTTTTCTCCTCCTGATCTCGCAACATTCCCTGCGCTTAAGCTAGGATTTGACGTAGCTAAGCAAGGAGGCACATCGGGTTCCGTCCTGAATGCCGCCAATGAGATAGCCGTTTCGCGCTATCTTCAGAATGAACTTTCGTTTTATGATATCGAGCGCGTTTGCCGGGAAGTCCTGTCAGCGCATGAATTTATCGCATCACCAACTTTGGATGAATTAGTCGCCCTGGATGATTGGGCGCGCAAGGAGACAACTCTGTGGCAACCCTAATCGCTGCCAGCGTCCTCGCGGTCAGTCTGAGTAGCATTCAGAATATTCTCATCGTGGCACTTGGCCTCGGACTGGTCATTTTCTTCCACGAACTGGGACATTTCGCCGTTGCCAAATGGTGCGATGTAAATGTCGAACGCTTCAGCATCGGCTTCGGCCCGATCCTCCTCTCCTGGAAATGGGGCGAGACCGAATACGCTCTTTCTCTGATTCCCTTCGGCGGTTACGTGAAGATGCTCGGCCAGGACGATGCCGATCCATCTCAATTGACCAGTGAAGAAGTGGCCGAAGATCCTCGATCATACATTGCAAAGAATGTGCCTCAGCGGATGGCGATCATTTCTGCCGGTGTGATTATGAATATCATTACTGGCTTGCTGTTCTTCGCCTTTGCCTTCCAGCAGGGCGTAGAAGTTCCCCCTTCAGAACTGGGAACCGTCTTCGTAGGGAAACCAGCATGGGAAGCCGGTTTGCGTGAGGGAGATCGTCTCACCGAAATCAACGGTCGTGATGTCAGCACCTTTGGTGACATCATTCGAGCGACTGCCCTGAGTTCTTCTGAGTATCTGGATGTCAAAGGGGTCCATTATGATGGCGGAGAATTCGAAGCTCGCATCTTCCCGACGATGAATGGAACCCGCCGAGAAATTGGTGTCGAACCGATTCGCGGCCTGGCCCTGGCTCCAAAAGAATTTGTCCCCAACGGGGATGCAACACTGGCTGGTACAGCTGCCAACAAAGCCTCTCCTCCTTTCAAACCTGGGGATGAAATTGTTTCTCTCGATGGTGAGAAGCTCGATGGATTTGCTGGACTCCAGAATTATCTGGCTCGTCATCG
>DOCI01000074.1:15748-23560 GCA_003503535.1 Planctomycetaceae bacterium | reverse complement strand
GGGAGACACAGTTGAATTCGATATCAAACGGACCGATGAAAACAATAAAAGCTCAGATGTTGAAATTACAGTCGGACCACAGGGCTTCCGCACACTCGGTTTATGGATGGATATCGGCCAGATTGAAGCCGTCCAGGTTGGTTCTCCCGCTGAAAAAGCTGGTTTGAAGCCTGGCGATAAAATTGTTCGCATTGACGATCTCGATGTGGGAAAAGATATCAATCCCCTGACGTTGCCTGACTATTTCGCTGAGCGTCACGGACAGGAAATTGCGGTGGTCGTCAATCGTGAAGAAAAAGGCTCGGGAGCAAAAAGTCACGATCTGGTCATCACGCCTTTGGATATTCCCGGCTGGATTGAACGCCCTTCTTCTGCCAATACACCGCTTTCTGTGCAGTCGATCGGGATCGCCTTTCACATGATTCCAACCGTCCTGAAAGTTCAGGAAGGCAGCCCGGCTGATGGGAAAGTCAAAGCAGGCGATCAGATCCAGCAAGTCGAACTGGTCCTTCCGAAAGGGACTGAAAAGCCAGACATCATGGATAAGCTCGATCCCGTCGTGATTGAACTCAATGAGTCGAATCGCAACTGGATGTATGCGTTCTGGCAACTTCAGGTGGCCAACTCCCGCGACATCCGTCTCAAGATTGTCAGAGACGGATCAGCACTGGAAACGGTCACCTTAGTACCGACTCGATCAGAGGACTGGTTCCTGCCTACTCGGGGAATCATGATGACTCTACTGTCTGTTAGTCAAAAAGCAGACAGCTTTGGAGAAGCATTGGAGATGGGTGTCACGCACACAAAGAATTCCGCATTCGACATTTATCTGACTCTCCGTAATCTGATCACCCAAAACCTTTCCGTGAAAGAATTGCACGGGCCAATCGGAATTGCCAAAGTTGCTTATCAGGTTTCTCAGCAGGGAATTGCTGAGTTATCAATGTTTCTTGGTTTTCTCAGTATTAACCTGGCGGTTCTGAACTTCCTGCCAATTCCTGTACTGGATGGCGGACATATGATCTTCCTGATTTACGAAGGAATTACCCGCAAAAAACCGAGCGAACGGGTTCTGATCGCCGCAACCTACATCGGCATGGCATTCGTGCTGAGTCTCATGGTGCTCGTCATTTTCCTGGACGTCTTTGTGCACGGATTCTAACGCTCACCCGATCAAGGCCATGCTTCGTCCGTTGCCTCTAGTGCCTTGATACAATTAAAATTGTCCATTGGGTGCCATGGCCAAGCTTGCATGGCCATGCGGGAGATATGAGATTTCATTGTTCGACATAAGCGTGCTCACGCAAAATCGATTGAATCATTGTACTAGCGTTCCATCCTTCTCAACTTGTCGTCTGATTCTGATAGTCAACATCGGGAATACTATTGCTGGCTTGCACAGCGGTAGAACTCGTTGAATGACAAATTGAAAGATTTGATGCATGATCCTCTACCCGTTTTAGGAACAGCAGACCAATATTCGGGCTTGCTCTGTGGCAAATCGGTGTAAACTTGATTTGTGGGGGGGCTGAATTCTGCGATGCACCAGCCACCTTGCCTTCAGCAGGAGCAAACACAGCCCTTTTAGTCGTTTGGTGTCCAGGCAACGGCTGAAACCATTTTGAAAATGATTAGGTCAGGCGTTGGTTTGGGACTCACAGAGCTTGGCCATCATACCAACAATGCAGTAGTATTCTGTTTATTCGTGTTCAAACAGTGACTATTGGAGCGTTCCAATTAACGCACCTGATTTTAAAATCTTGAGGAGAAATAAAAATGGGGTCTCTTTCATCGGATTTGCGAATCACGAAACCCAAAGATTAAGCAGAAATCCAGCACGAAAGAATTTCTTCATTTCGCAAAAATCATTAAGGCATGAAAATGAAAATCCCGTTTATTGGAACCCTGTTAATTCTTACTTTGATCAGTGTGTCTACAGACGCTGGAGAATTTGATTGTCGTGTAATTTACGATGAATTCGACAGTCTGATGAACAAGCAGTTTCTCATTAACCCAAGTGAATATGTCAACACGGTGAAAGGTCGCCTTTCTCGAGATGATTACTTTGGGAAGCAGAAAGGTCTGTTCTTATTGAATGAGGAACGGAAGGACTTGGGCATCGCTATTATTCATACGAATAACAACACATGGGGAAAGCTCCTTTATAAGTGGGAAGAACCTTCCGATGGTGATGCCCCAATATTGATACTTAAGGAAGTTGTGCTCTATCGTCGAGTTCTTGATGGTACTGAACTTAGAATCTTCAAAAATATCATAGTCAAGTCATCATTCACCGTAGATCTTGATTCAGGAAAACTCGGTACCAGGGAATCATCTGATCTCTGGTTCGAGAATGTGGATGGGAAGGAGATGTATTTGAAAGCCATCAATGGCGCTTCAGTGGATTTTCCCATGGAATCGATGTGCAAGAAGCAAAGACAGAATCGAGAGTAAATGATAAGCCTGAGGGAGTGGTCTTTACATTTTTTTACTTGTAACGTGAATTCCATTTGATTTCCAAATATGATTCAGAATTTCTTATCGGGTAGGAAAAAGATTTGGGAAGGTTTTCTGGAGCACCGGGTTGCGTGCCCTCGCTTGATTGGGCATGCCTATGGTCAATCAGAATAATAAATTTGAATGAATGCAAACAGGCCATCGAAAAACCAGAACGTCTTCGATCATTTCTTTGCAAAAATTTGTGGTAGTGACAAGCGGGATTCGAAAATTGCCTGAGGCATGTTAAAGTCGATCGCGCAGCGGGGAATGTCGTAGGGGTCGACCGAAACACAGGATTCATAGTTCCCATAGAAACTGAATCCATATTTGTAACCTGCCTCTTTGAGCAGATGTTTGGTTTCGGATGAGAACATATGAGCCTGTCCTACTGGATAAGCGAAGGCTTGAGGTTCGATTCCCAATTTTTCAATCAAGCGAGCCCGGCTCTCAAAAACCTCAAGTCGCTGAGTTTTGCCGGAATGTTGAGCAAGAATCGGATGATCGACTGTATGTCCGCCGAAGTCCATGCCGGAGTCTGACATCTCCTGCATCATTTCCCAGGTCATCCACATCTTCTCGGCCAGTTCTGCAGGACAACGTCCGGCTTGCGTCTGCTTTGCCAGATCGTTGAGATACAGTTCCGTCTGATTCCCTGTCAAAGTCCAGTATTTCCGAACGGCTGCTCCCAAAGCCGAACTACGATCCTGTTCAGGAATAATCAGCCCTTCTGGAAACCAGACACTGCCCGGCAACTTGTTCACTTTTGATTGCCGAACCATCCAGGCAATTTCGTCCCACCAGGCAATTCGAGGCTGATCGACAAAGCCGGTCGCCACAAAAAACGTCGCAGGCACATCGGCCGCTTTGAGTACTGGAAATGCCAGATCGTAATTGTCACGGTAACCATCATCGAAGGTAATCAGTACCGATTTCCCCGTTCGACGTTTCAAAACCTCGTCCAGCTCAGAGATGCGTATTACATCGGCGTGACGTTTGTATTGTTTGAGCTGAAGTTCAAGTCCTTCAGAAGTCGCGCTGAACAGATTTTGGTCAAAAGGGCAAGCGGCAGATTGTCCAATCCGATGATAATTGACAACAAGCAAACCTGACCAGGTCGGTAGTCTGTGCAAAACGGCATTCATTCCCGATGATCTCATCACACTGGCGAGGAGTTGCTTTTTTGGAATGGGAACAAGTTTATTCACCAGTAGCATAGGAAATGACTTTTCATGCTTGATCTTGTGAGTGGCAATGAACGCTCAGTAAGTCTTGTAATTTGAATTGCTCAATTACTCGGATTGATGTTTAATCCGTAGTAAACTCAGCCATTTTTGATTGGGGACGGACGAACGCTTCTCATTCGCGGACTCATCAGACAATTGAACACCAAGAGAGGGAAGCTCAGTCGGGTCGAGATTATGCTTCTTGACATATTTCTGCAGTTGGACACGATACTGCCTCAACTGTGTCGACTCACGGCTAATACGGGCCCGCTCCAGCGACATAGTCACTTCATTCAGGCGAGCCTGCTCCCGCAAATGCGATTCGAGTTCCTGCAGACTTTCCACCAGTTCTTCAGGGCATTCCGAGATCACTTCCCAGTTGATCGGCTGGATTAAACCTGACTTCAGTCGCAGGTCCCGATACATCGCAATACAGCTCTCGATGTAATCATCTCGAGTTTGAATTGCAGAAATCATTTCTTCGTGATTCGCTTGCTCAAAGTCGACTGCAGCAGGAGTTGGGGGGAGAGGATCGTTCGATGTGATTACATCTTCATCCGCTTCAATCTCATTTAAGGATTCATCAAATACTTCATCAGTAATTTCGGGAGTGGCACCAAAGAGAACATCCTTCAATGCATCGAGTTGCAAGCCGGTCGGTCTGTTGTCGTCGTCTTCAGGAGACCAGTTCGTGGTCGTCGATTGCTCAGCCGGTAGCTGGATATTGGAGACGGAACTTTTCAGATCCTCGATTTGAGATTCGATTCGTTCCAGGCAACTTGCAATCTGCGACTCTTCCCACTGCTCAATCAGATAATTGAGATTGGTCGAGAGTTGTTCATTCAGCGGATTGATGACCTTACTCTCTTGAGCATTGTGCAGTCCAGATCGGCCGCCCGAGCGATGCATTCGATCCAACTGCTCGGCTGCCTGCTCCAACTGTTGTGTCAGCGCAGTGACGAGTTCATCCTTCTCATCGAGCTGTTGTTGGAGTTCATCGATGGACATGCTATTTAGCTACCGAGCCATTCTCTCATAAGTGTAAGATTTTCAGGAACTTCATTCCTCGAAGAAATGAGATTCTCCGTATCAGAACACATCCACCCCCCTTCAAGTGAGTAGTTTTGGGAAGCTGGATTATGTTGTGTTCACGCTTCAAATCTAGCTTGAGGAGACGGCTGAGGATTGATTTGATCGAGATGGAATGCTCATTAAAGTGTCAAAGTTATCGAATGTAACGATTCTGACATTGTGAAGACGTTTGAAAACCGTTCGAGGTGAATTCTCTGTCCGAATGAACTGCAATTGACAGCGACGGCGTTTGACGACTAAACAGGTGAGGTCTCAGACCGTTATGTGCCGATTGCATCGAGGAATTTAGATTTTGAAGCTTCGGACCTCAAATCACCAATTGCTCTGCTCATTGACGCAAATTGCTTTGGCCATTGCGGTTACGCTATTCGTGCACACTCAGGCTGCTTTGGCTGAGGAATGGCCAGTCACATTTACGCATGGGAATTTTCGCGTTCAGTCACAGGTTGCAACGGAAAAAATTCTACCTGCGATTCAGTCTTTACCTCTGTTGCAGCAACAGATTTCAGATGACTTGGGGATTACAGTTTATGATGAGACGATCGATGTCATGATTTTCTCATCTTCCTATCACTATCGAAACTACATTCGCCCCCGTATTCCCGAAGCGGTCAATCGTCCCGCGCTATTTGTGAAGGCGCCAGACCGTCTCTACGTATTTGTGATTTACTCCCGGAGTTGGGAAACCGATTTGCGACACGAAACAACCCATGCAACGCTCCATGGATCGATGCCCTACTTGCCGATCTGGGTCGATGAAGGCCTCGCCAAGTATTTTGAAGTGCCTGCTGAACTTAAGGGACGAAATGAGGAATTGTTATCAAACCTGAAATGGCGTTTTCGCTTCCGTCAACCGATCCGCGCCCGCGAACTCGAGGAGATGCAGGATCTGACGGACATGCGTCCCGAACATTACCGGGACAGCTGGGCCTGGATGTATTTCTGTATGCATCACTCTCAGGCAAGCAAAGAGTTATTACAAAGCTATCTCAAAGAAATTCAGAATGAAGAAGTGGTCGGCTCGTTCGTGGATCGATTGCTTGCCTTGTTTCCAGAACTGCAAAAAACCGCTAAAGAGTTCTTTTAAAGCATTTTCTACCAGCTTCAGTATGTTCGTGAAACAATTGCGATCTCGCATAAAAAAGAGGACTCTGCAATAAGAGTCCTCCTGGATTGGCAGGCTTAACTCGAACTACTTGGAGGCTCGCTTTTTAGCCAATGCCATCCCTTTGCTCATCGTATCCGCAAAGTCATCGGCATCCATTTTGCAAAGCACATCGAAAGCGACTGCGAGAACTCGCTTGGTTTCTGCGGCGTTAATCTGAGTTTTGGTGGTGTCGGTAAGTCGGGAAACTTCATTGTAGAAATCGGCAATTTTCATCGTATCTCCTCATGGGGCTGCATGCTGATTTTGACCGCGAGCGGGTCGATGAAGTTCAAATCAGCAGTTGGATTTGGTGAATTCATATCCTGACAAAAGAGAAGCATTCGTCAATCCGAGACCGTCAAGATTTTTGCAAACTCTCACAAAGTTCTTAACTGGTGTGGTGTTTTGCAAAGCTCCAGTCGGGAGATCATTCCAGACTTGGGCCAGACTTGGGGGATGAGTTTCCAGATATTTTTGACACAGAGAGTACAGAAGACTCAGAGTTATTATTGGAAGAGTCTCATGAATATTCTCTGAGATCTCTGTACGACTAACGATTCAACGTTGTGTGGCTTGCAGGATTTGAAAACCACTGGCCTTTATCATCAGGCTCGTCTGTTTCTGCAGGAAATGGCAGAGACTGGTCAATTCTCACCGGTAGAACCGTTGGATTACATTGAATGAGGCCTGTTTACCGAGATAATTTATCAAATTGCTTTTGAATGACACTTCAAAGACGATATAATAAATAAGTAGGCCATGATGTTAAGGATGTCAATCTGGTTGAACTCCCTCCTGATCCAACCCCACCCGGATAATATTATGATGAATTGCGTCCGCAAAATTCTGTTCGCGTGCTCTGCGCTTCTGGTTACGATTGCATCGACCGGTTTTGCAGCTGAAACAATCACAAAAGAACAGGCAGATTTCTTTGAGAATAAGGTTCGTCCGATTCTGGTCGAGCATTGTTATGAATGCCACGGCACGAAGAAGCAATGGGCAGATTTGCGTCTCGATAGCCATGCTGCCATTCTTAAAGGTGGCGAAAGTGGACCTGCCATTGAAGCAGGAAATCCTGAAGAGAGCCGTATCATTCAAGTGATTCGCTATTCTGAAGACGATTCTCAGATGCCGCCTGAAGGAAAAATGTCAGACGAGCAAATTGCCAGCCTCACTCAATGGGTTTCGCAGGGTGCTCACTGGCCGGAATCGTCGCCGCAGGTTTCAGAGCTGGATTATTTTGAGCGTGCAAAAACGCATTGGGCCTTTCAGCCGATCACACCAGTTGAGTTGCCAGGTGTCAGTGAGAAAATTCGCGTTGCCAATCCGATCGATCGCTTTATTGGTCAAAAAGTCGAAGAAGCTGGTCTGGAGCAATCTCCGCGAGCTGAATCTCGTCAGCAACTCCGTCGGCTCGCGTTTGATCTGACCGGTTTGCCTCCCTCATATGAAGAGGTTAAGCAGTTTGAAACCAATTCCAGTGATGCCACCTGGAGTCAGGCGATCGATCGATATCTGGCCTCAAAGGACTTCGGACAGAAATGGGCTCGACACTGGCTCGATCTGGCGCGGTATGCCGATACGAAAGGCTACGTATTCACTGAGGAACGTCGTTATCCATTTGCCTACACCTATCGCGATTATGTGATTGATGCTCTGAATATCGATCTTCCTTACGATCAGTTTATTATTGAGCAATTGGCAGCTGATCTGATGCCGGATCGTCGTAATGAGGAATCGTTGGCGGCTCTCGGATTTTTGACAGTTGGCAACCGTTTCCTGAATAAGTCGCAGGAAATTTATGATGACCGTATCGATGTGACCGTTCGAGGCTTGATGGGCCTGACGGTT
>DOCI01000074.1:13862-15650 GCA_003503535.1 Planctomycetaceae bacterium | reverse complement strand
CGCTGTCACGATCATAAATTCGATCCAATCGAACAAGCCGATTATTATTCGCTCTATGGCGTATTTGCCAGTTGCGAGGAACCTGAACGCTTACCTCAAATCGGCGATCCACCCGATGAAGCCGCCTTCAAAAAGTACAAGGAAGAGCTGGCTAAACTGGAGCAGAATATTCACGACTATGAAAACAAACTGGCCGGAGAGATTTCCGGCGAAGTAAAATCTCACCTCGAAAACTATCTGCTGGATGTTGCTGATAAACTGAAGCACCAGACCGGTCGATATGAATTGGAAGAGAAGTACGAATTTCGCAAGCGGCTGAGTGATCAGTTCCTGGCTTATCTGCGTCAGCGGGATGTGAATGATCCTGTGTTTGGAGCCTGGAGACGGGTGATCAATCTCAAACCGGAAGACTTCGACAAAGATGCTGAAGGCCGTTTGAACAATGTTCTTCAACAGATTGAACAGGGCAAATACGAACCAAATTCTTTGGTGAAGGATCGATTGATCAACAATCGTCCTGTTCACATGTATGATTATGTCAAACTGTATTCGGAACTTCTCAAGACGGCTTACAAGCCTGAAGCAGAACTTCCGGAGGAGCAGCGGGAAAATTGGAAGCAGATTCGCGAACATTTGACTGCAACAGGATTCCCTGTCGATTTTGATGGAACTGCCGCAGTTGCCTTGTTCCACAGAAATGAACGAAACAAGCATCGAGAATTGGAAAAGAAAATCGATGCTCACATGGTGACCTCTCCAGGTTCGCCGCCGCGAGCGATGGTTCTGAACGATAAAGCCAAGCCGATTACTCCCTATATTTTCAAGCGGGGAAATCCGGGGTCTCGTGGAGATCAGGTTCCGCGACGATTTATCAAAGTCCTTAACAATGTCGATAGCGAACCGTTCAGCAACGAAACAAGCGGACGGCTCAAGCTGGCTCAGGACATTGCCTCGAAACAGAATCCTTTGACGGCTCGTGTGTTTGTGAACCGGGTCTGGATGCAATTGATCGGTCAGCCTCTGGTTCAGGAAACGAGTGATTTCGGATTGCGAACCGCTCCTCCGTCACATCCCGAACTGTTGGATGATTTGTCGTATCGTTTTATGGAAAACAACTGGTCGGTCAAATGGTTGATTAAAGAGATCGTCAGTTCGGAAACGTATCGACAAACCAGTCAGGCCAATGCTGCTGGCAATCAGAAAGATCTGCAGAACATTCTGGTCTGGCGGATGAATCGTAAACGGTTGCCGTTCGAGTCGATGCGAGATTCAATTCTCTCAACCGTTGGCGTACTCGATAAGAGCCTGAAAGGTCGCTCTGAGCAACTCGAAGGAGATAAGCCGACATTCCGTCGTGCCATTTACGGATACATCGATCGCAATAATGTTTCCCAACTCCTACAGAATTTTGATGTTGCCGGGCCAAGTGTTTCGGTCTCTGCACGAACAGAAACCGTTGTTCCGCAGCAGCCGTTGTATTTAATGAATTCCCCGTTTGTGCAGGATTTGTGTCAACGATTGTCAGACGATGTTCAAAAAGAACTGGCTGCAGACAATTCGGAAAACGCTTTCACGACCGCACTTTATCATCGTGTGTTACAACGCGAGCCGAGCGGTGAGGAGTTGAACTGGTGTGTGGACTATCTGAAGACTCACAAGGATCAGAAAGCCGGTCGAATAGAACTGGCACAGGCCTTGATTCTGACCAACGAATTTTTGTTTGTTGATTAACCTGTAATGTACTTGGTAACTGAATATTTTAACCCAGGCGAGCCGAGTCAGTTATGA
>DOCI01000074.1:10219-13719 GCA_003503535.1 Planctomycetaceae bacterium | reverse complement strand
TTTGAATTATTCGTGGCATGGGTTTGCAGAAAACACTGCACAATAATAGTGAGAACACCCGTGCCAGTAATGGCACGGCTCGCCTCTGATTAACTTGATCACATTTATTTATATAAAGAAAACTGTCATGTACGAAACCATCTATTCACGACGCGAAATGCTGCGACGTTGCGGGATGGGCTTTGGTGCTCTTTCCTGTGCAACATTACTGGCTGATGAAGCCCGAGCTGCGGACATTAATAATCCGATGCTGCCTAAGCAGCCACATTTTTCAGGAAAAGCCAAGCACGTCATTCACATTTTCCTGAACGGAGGAGCTTCTCAGGTTGATACTTTCGATCCGAAACCGGCCTTGGAAAAATGGGCTGGCAAATCGATTGAAGGGGGGAACCTCCGCACCGAGCGTAAAACGGGCGGGGTGATGGCTTCGCCTTTCAAGTTCAAAAAACATGGACAATCCGGCATCGAAGTCAGCGAAATATTTCCACATCTGGGTGAATGCGTTGACGACATGACGTTGATTCATTCGATGCACGCCAATGTTCCGAATCACGAACCATCCCTAATGCTGATGAACTGCGGGGAATCGAATTTGATTCGTCCCTGTATGGGTTCCTGGGTTACTTACGGCATGGGCACCGAGAACCAGAATCTACCTGGTTTCGTTGTGATGTGTCCGGGTGGTTATCCAATTAAAGAATCTGCCAACTGGCGATCTGCGTTTCTGCCGGGGGTGTTTCAGGGAACCTACCTGGACACAAATAAGCAGAAAGTGGAAGATCTGATTGCCAATATTCAAAACACTCAGTTGCCTTACGAGCGTCAGCGGGAACAACTCAATTTGATTCAGAAATTGAATCAGCAGCACTTCGCCGCCCGCTCCAGTGACACTCAACTGGAATCGCGGATTCAGTCTTTCGAGTTGGCCTATCGCATGCAGATGGAAGCAACGGACGCTTTTGACGTGACTCGCGAACCGAAACACATTCAGGAAATGTATGGCGAGGGAGCGCATGCCCGTCAATGTCTGATGGCTCGCCGTCTGGTCGAACGTGGTGTTCGATTTGTCCAATTATGGCATGGTCAGGGACAACCCTGGGATAACCACGACGATCTCGAAAAGAATCATGCTCATCTGGCTAAGCAGTGCGATCAACCGATTGCCGCTTTAATCAAAGATCTCAAGCAGCGGGGATTACTGGATGACACATTGATTGTCTGCAGTGGTGAATTCGGACGCACACCTGTTGTCGAATTGCCAACGCCCGGCTCTAACGCAGGGAAGATCAACGGACGTGACCATAACCATTACGGATTCACCGCCTGGATGGCGGGAGGTGGAGTTAAAGGTGGATTCAAGTATGGTGCAACCGATGAATTCGGTTTCAAAGCGGTCGAAAATCCGGTTCATGTCCACGACCTGCAGGCAACGATACTGCACCTGCTCGGCTTCAATCACGAAAAACTGACTTACCGTTATTCAGGCCGAGATTTCCGGTTAACAGACGTGCATGGACAGGTCGTTCAGGATGTTCTGGCTTAATCAATTGTGTCATCTCTATTGATTTCGGGTTGTGTGCCACTGGCTTCGCCAGTGCAGGTCAAAACAAACACCGATGTAGTAATGCACTGGAAGAGCCAGTGGCACTCCTATATCAATTTGAATAAATGCACTCAATTCTGCCATTTCGGGATTTTTGTTTCAGTTTCTGAGTCCCTGGGACGATACGATCAATAGAATGCGATATGAAGGCCGCTGAAAATCCGGCCCTCCGCTAATTCTATTTTCAGATAAGCTGTAATAAATTCACGCAGCGACAACGGACGTCGACTACGATACGAAACGTAGCATTCAGGGAATTTCGATTTTGCCCGGACAAGGCAGGCATCGAACAAGAACATTCTCTGACTCTAAGACGTCACCGGTACCATGAAATTCCGTTCTATATTGTCGCCGATATCGCGAGCCTCAACCGATGTGGGAATCCGCCCTCGTGGTTTGATTGTCGCCTCTTATATAATCCTCGCTTCAGCCTGGGTCATTGCCGTTCTGCTCCGATTGACTGTTCGCGACCTGACCTCGTTCAATCAGCTGACGGCTTATCATTACGCCACCCCTATGCCTTTGTTGTTCTTACTGGCATTATTTCTGGCGATCACCGCTTTTTTCCTGAGTCACTCCAAAGCCAGCGCGGGCTGGTGCCTGTTGGCAATGGTGATTGCCCAAAGCGCAGGCTCTTATCCCATTCAGAATCAGGCAATAAATTCGATCGAGGAACCCCTTCAACAGAGGCTGATGTTATGGAATGTCTGTCATGGACGAAACGGGTTTGACAATGTCGTCGACGAGATGCAGTCTCACAATGCCGATATCTACATGCTGATTGAAGCGGGGCCGCCTTCAGAAAAGATGCGTTGTTTCTGGCAGGAAAATTTTCCTGATCACGAGGTCACACTCCTTGGGTCAGAAATGGTGCTGTTACTGCGTGGAACAGCCGGTCAGGTGCAGGTAGGAGCCCTCAGACCTCAAGGGCAGTATCGTCAGGTCGAAGTCGCAACGACGGCTGGTAAATTCGATTTATTATTCGTCGATATCCATGGACGTCCGACGTTGTCGCGTCGAGAACCAATCGCACGACTGACGGAATTAGTCGATGAATCATCCGATGGCCCACTCCTCGTCGCAGGAGATTTTAATACCCCACGAGACTCTCCCTTGTTCCAGCCTCTTGATGCCCGCCTCTGCAACGCATACGATGCAGTCGGAACGGGTTTCGAACCAACATGGCCCTGGCCATTTCCACTGTTGACGTTGGATCAGGTCTGGTCAAACTCAGGAGTCTGTTTTCATCACTGCCTGCAATCGTGGTGTTCAATTTCCGACCATCGTCCTGTGATTGTCGATTTCAGTCTGACTCAACAACAATTGAAACTTGCCAATAACCCATAACGTGCAGACGAAATCCTGCCGTTCAATTGAAATACGTGATGACAGTGTCGGACTCTCCACCAAACAATCAGGCAGCCGAATCACAGACAGAACTCCAGCGCGATTACGTTCGGGATGCACTTGAAGTTCTGACCAACGCCCTCGGACCATACGTCGAAAGTCAGCTCCGAGCAACATTCGGCGACCAATGGAAGCGAAACGCGCGTTCGAGTTTCCGCAGACCTCGTGAAGAATCGCCCGGAGGCAAGTCAGACGATTTCACCTGGGATGCACATTCGGCTCTGACTGTTATGTGGGATCAGTGGAATGCCGTTTTTCGTCAACATCTCGGGCATTACGAACGCTCGCTCGTGAGCGAACTTCGAGAGTTCCGAAATCGCTGGGCCCATCAACGCCAGTTGAATTTTGACGACAGTTACCGCGTGCTCGACAGCATCGAACGCTTACTCAGTGCAATCGGCTGCGATGAGGACGCCCGCAAAATCTACGATACAAAACAGGAACTGCTCGGTCGCGAATTTTCCGACAAAATCAATGAGGAACAAATCAC
>DOCI01000074.1:8667-10099 GCA_003503535.1 Planctomycetaceae bacterium | reverse complement strand
TGGACGGTCGGAGTTTATATTGTCTGTTGCATCGCAATCGTCGCTCAGATGATCCTCTCCTGGAGTTCCAGCGGCTATCTGATTGCTGGTTTCGTCGTGCTCGTATTTATCTATCTGATCTATCAGCGAATGCAGTTTGAACCAGTCATTTATGGTCCGAGAGAGTGCCGCAAGTGTTTCCGCATCATTTACACTCAGGAATGCCCTTACTGCGGCAAAAAGCCCTCGCCTCAGGAATAGCCCTTTTCAGGAATAGCCCACTGTCCACTTCAGAATCAAATCAGCCTCACATTGTCGATCTGGCCAGCCTGCCCGGAGTTCCCTGTCCCTGCGGCACTGCTCGCCGTGCCTTTGCCGATGTCGCAGAATTTCCAGGCACTATCCATCTGACAGAAATCTCAACTGATGCAGAAACGCATTATCACAAAACGCTGACAGAGACCTATTACATCCTCGAATGCAAAGACGATGCCCAGATGGAACTCGATGGCCAACTCACGCCCCTCAAACCTGGCATGTGCATCATGATCCCCCCCGGCGTCCGTCATAGAGCGATCGGAGAAATGAAAATTCTGAACATCGTCTTTCCGAAATTCGATCCTGCTGACGAATTCGTCGATTGAGTCGGAAATCACTGACTCACATGCTCAGCCCTGGCTTTCATATACCCTGGCTTCCAGATCCACGGCAACACATAACTTTCTTTGGCCCATTCTTCCCAGTCTTGAATTAACTCTTTGACTTTGACTGGTTTCTCACTGGCCAGATCGTGCATTTCCGTCCGATCTTTTGTCAGATCATACAATTCCCATTTTCCCTTCGGCCCATTCGCCACGAGCTTCCAATCTCCCTTGCGAACCGCACGATTTCCCTCATGCTCCCAGAAAATCACATCGTGAATCGGCTGCTCTCTGCCTGACAACAATGGCTTCAGACTCTTACCCGCCAGCGGCACTATCTCATTGCCTGCATATGATTCCGGGTACTTCGCCTCACCAAGATCTGCACAGGTTGCCATCAGGTCAATCACGTGTGCAGGTTGCCGACAGAATTTACCCTCACGATCTTGAGGAATCCCCTTCGGCCAATGAGCAATCAGCGGACTCGCAATTCCCCCTTCATGGTTCCAGTGCTTATGCTTGCGGAACGGCGTGTTCGAAACATTCGACCAGGCTTTGCCGTAGCGAATGAAAGAATCAGCAGAACCCCACGCGGCTTCCGGCGTTCCCGAATTTTTTACGAGATCGCCCCCCTCTGCACATCCTCCATTATCGGAGAGGAATAGTATCAGCGTGTTATCGAGGACTCCCTGTTCTTCAAGGGATGCGACAACCTTTCCGACTGCATGATCCATTCGCTCCATCACAGCCGCATAACAGGCCATTCCCAGATCCTGTTTTTCCTGGCTCGCCTGATCCAGTTGAGACCACTT
>DOCI01000074.1:8327-8600 GCA_003503535.1 Planctomycetaceae bacterium | reverse complement strand
GAGACCACTTCAACCCCTCAGGATCCTGCGGCGTCAAATCCCACGTCTCATCAATTAGACTCAATTCAATCTGTTTTTGATGCCGAGCCTTCCGTGTCGCTTCCCAGCCTTCGAGATACTTCCCTTTATATTTTTCGATATCTTTCTGCTCAGCCTGCAAAGGCCAGTGTGGTGCATTGAATGCCAGATACCAGAAAAACGGCTTCTCCTGTTTGACCGCTTCTTTCACGAATTCATTGCCTTGCTCAGCAAACGCATCGGTCGTGTAAAACC
>DOCI01000074.1:7341-8253 GCA_003503535.1 Planctomycetaceae bacterium | reverse complement strand
GCATCGGTCGTGTAAAACCCTTCGGGCATTTTGTCACCGAAGGAAAACTGAATGTCGTTTCCGGCAACAAGATCGCGTCCCTTCGTCGGAGCAAAATAAAATCCGCCCCCTTGAGGAACTCCATAAAATCGATCAAACCCTCGTTGCAATGGCCACCAGCTATGATCGGAAGCTCCCACATGCCACTTGCCCGTGACAGCCGTCAAATATCCTGCCGGTCGAAGCACTTCCCCAATTGTGACGCACCTTTCCAGAAGATGCCCGCGATATCCCGGCCGTTTGTCCCCCTTATCCTGATTCATATGACCAATGCCGGCCTGATGAGAATACAGTCCGGTTAACAAGGCCGCCCGAGTCGGACAACATCGCCCCGTATTATAAAACTGAGTAAACCGCAATCCATTCTCAGCCAGCCGATCCAGATTCGGCGTCGAAATCTCGCTGCCATAACAGCCGACATCCGAAAAACCCATATCATCAACCATAATGATCACAATATTCGGCCGCTCATCGGCATTCAGGAAATCTTTGGAATGAACTCCCAACAGAATTCCAGCTGCAATCGTCAGGCAGAGTTTCCAACGCTTCATTGATAATCTCCAATAACTTGAACGTATGAAATTCAACCCGAACATACAAAAGTATGCTTATTGGAGAAAGCAAGTGCGGTAGGATTTCTCAAAAAGACTGAGTCGCCTAAAGAGGCTCAATAAATTCCCTGGCTGTCAAAGTCACTGAACTTTTGCAAAATTCCAGTGAGGAGTCGCCGAACGGTGAACCGAACGTTGAGCTGGCAATGCCTGATTTTTATAGTACAACTCAAATTTGGTAACAGAATGATATGAATTGTGTCAGCGACTTCCTGGGTGGCATGTCTCAGAACGAATTAATGGGCGTGGGAATTGCAAACGA
>DOCI01000074.1:2604-7228 GCA_003503535.1 Planctomycetaceae bacterium | reverse complement strand
GCTCAGGGTCGTGCCACCCGATGCGTCTTCGCGTTCTATTCAGTCCACATTGAAAGTGCTCCAGAAGGATTACGGATGAAGAGAGACTGAAGATTACTTCAGAACGGGTGGAGTGAGTTTCTCTCCATTTGTATCCAGAATCTGAAAATTATGGATGCCGACGGGGTTGTCGCTGCGATAGGTCCAGACAACTTCTTTGTCTTGATTGACTTCGATCAGTTTTGGGGAATCGATCTTTGCTTGATTCACTTTGTAGGATGTGATTACAAAATTTCCGTTGGGGAGGACCTGACCGCCGCAAGGGTCCTGCAGCCAGGGGCCGGGGAAATCTTCGTTGGTGAGTTGCCACACGTTTTCTCCTCTGGCATTGAAGTCAACCACACGGTTTCCATTCGTACAACAGACCAGCGTATGTCCTTCACCATGACGGATTGCCGTGAAAGGCCAGGAGTGTATCTTTCGTTCGGGATCATTTTTGACCGTTGTATCAATACTGTTGAGCACCTTGCCATTGCGATTATAATTTTTCACGGCAAAGTCCAGCAGATGGGGAACCAGATAGGTTCCATCGTCCAGTTTGCGAGCCATGCGGGTTTGCAGATGGAAGTTTTCGGTCTGACATTCCAGTGGGAACTCGACAACAACATTGCCAGCGCGATCCACTTCCAGTAAACGTGGCTTCGGTCCCGCTTCCGTGATCACAAATGTGTCCGACGCCGTAGGATGAGCACTATTGACCTCGGATTGCGTTCCTTTCCAGATCAGACTTTCGGAGCCATCGGTTGCGACTTCGACCACAGCACCTCCGGAATATTGCTTTCCCTTACTGAGAGTCAGCACAATATTTCCATTTGGGAGAACATATCCATCCCGAGTGGAATGCGGATAAGTCCAGGTTGTATTGCCATCGCCATCAACGATGTATGTCTTTTGACCGCAGGCGAGAAAACTGTGAGTGACTTCTTCAGCAACTGCCGCTCCTGCTTGAAGAAACAATGTGAGCGTTACGGCTATGACTGCGAACGATCGATAATAAGTTTCGAGCTTCATGACTGTATCCTTTGATTAGGAATCGACCTGTAAGAATGCGGCGGAAATGACAGTTGCCGATTTGATAAGGCTGTCAGGAAGTGTCCCATTTTGCAAGTTGAACGGCGATTTACGAAGAGATTTCAGAGTTCCGATTTTCCAATCAAGTTGCACAAACTGTCTCGATGGGGATAATTGAGCATTTGTTGAGGGAACCGAAGCCTATTTTTATCGTAATGATTTCTATCCATTCATGAAGGCCGAGCTTAAGGATTTCGATACAGAGCTCCATGAAATATTGGGAGAGATCTGGAATGACAATTAATCCAAATACTCCCATGTAACAATCCAACCCATTTCCAGTGAATTTCATAGAATGAGAGACAAGACATGCGAATGAAAAAGATCGCAATTTTCATATGCGGATTACTATTATCAAATTGTTTAGAACATTCAATTACCTTCGCTCAGGAAAGATCCTCTCAAATTCGTGAATCTCGATCGAAAAACTTCGTCATGCGGAGTGATCTGTCCGTCGAAGAGTCGCAGGAGTTGCTCAAGCGTCTCGAGACGATGCTCGATTTGGTTTCCAAGTACTGGGGGAAGAAGAACGCTGGCGTCATTGAGATGTATGTCGTCAAAGATCTTTCGGTCTGGTCTCCCGATATGATGCCCGCTAATGCCTGGCAGTCTGTTTCGACGGGCGGCGGATTGACCATTACTCAAAAACGAAGCATCGGTCGGGTCTGGCAGGCCAAAGCGGTTGTGTACGCGATTGCTGATCGCGGCACCCCTCAGCATGAAGCCGTGCATGCGTATTGCGGGCAGGCCTTCGGCAGCACCGGTCCCGTCTGGTACAGCGAAGGCATGGCCGAAATCGGGAAGTACTGGGCCGGGCCGGATGACAAAACTGTACATTGCGACCCGTATGTCATCAAGTATTTGAAAACGAGTCCTTACAAGCCGCTGGAAGAACTGGTCGATCGAGATCAGTTCACCGGAGACTCCTGGCAAAATTATGCCTGGCGGTGGACGCTCTGTCATTTACTCGGCTTCAACGAGAATTACTCTCAACGATTCAAACCGCTCGGCCTGGCTTTGATGTCCGAGCAGCCTCGCATTTCCTTTGCTGCCGTGTATGGCACAATGGCAAAAGAAATTGAGTTTGAGCACAAGCTGTTCGTCGAGAATATGGATGTTGGCTATCGAGTCGATTTATGCAGCTGGGACTGGCGCACAAAATTTCAACCACTCAGAGGAAGCCGAGCTTCTTCCGTCAAAATCAAAGCCGACAATGGCTGGCAGGCTTCCCGACTGGTAGTGACTGCTGGAGAACGTTATTCCTACTCGACAAATGGAGAATGGACACTTGAGGAGGATGGAGAGGAATTAACAGCAGTTGGAAACGATGCCGGCGCTGGACGTTTGATTGGCGTGATCTTTCACGACTACGAACTGACTGAACCTTTCGAACTGGGGACGGAAGGGACTTTCGAAGCCGAGTGTGATGGGAATTTGTATGTGCGCTGTCGTGAGGATTGGAGCAAAATCTCAGATAATGAGGGTGAAATCACTCTGAGATTACAGGCAGCAAGATAAACACAAAATGATTAGACAGGCGACCCCTGTCAGTCATGGCAGGGGTATTAACACGATCATTGTGTGAACTTTGTGATCTAGCGCCATTGCTCACACATACTCACCCGAGCCAGTACTGGCTCGGCTCGCCTAAGTAATAATCGTGTCGTTGTTTGTAAGACTGTGATTACTCATCAAAGGGATACTGTGATCCCTGATAAATCTCGGCATCATCTCGAAATTGACTCCACTCCCGTAGAGGGACCTTGGCATCGCTGGCTTCGAAGCTGCCAACTCCGGGCACATTCAGTCGGGCTTTCAGAAATCCGTGTGAAAGAAACTCGCTGTCAACATCCGGCCGTAGATTTCGCCAGGGGAGTTGGATATGAGCATTCCCTTGCTGATCGATTAAAGCCTGGGAAAGACGAACCGTCCAGTCTCCCATTTTGACGAAACGTTGTTCATCGGGCCTGGGGTGATAGCGTTCTGCATACAGCGTGAAGGATACCGATCCCTGCATCTGACAACGATTCTGC
The DNA here is from genome assembly GCA_003503535.1 of Planctomycetaceae bacterium. GTDB lineage: Bacteria > Planctomycetota > Planctomycetia > Planctomycetales > Planctomycetaceae > Rubinisphaera. The sequence continues at coordinate 4,085 of DOCI01000074.1, read as the reverse complement.
TGAGGATCTAACGCGACCAGTTGAACACTCACACCATCGGCTTCGGCATCACGATCCCAACTTTTCGCGGCTGCACGAATCGCAATCGATTGAATCGATCTGACAGCAGGGAAAGTATTCGCATTCAATCGTTTTGCTGATTCCGGATTCGCTCGCAGTATTAACTCTTTAGGTTCATTAACAATGACCGGATCGATTCGTTCAATCGTCTGCACTTTCGTTTTGTGAAATCGACTCACGATGGCTAATTGAGCCGAGGACGATTCGAGAACAATCCACTCACTCGAATCTGCCTGGGGAACAAGTTTACCAACCGGATGACGCCCGTCACGCAGATGCAATTTGACATAGCTGCTCGATTCCTGAGCGTCAGCAAATGCGGCAACGCAAAGTATGGCTAATGCGAAGAGGCACAGTGAACGAGATATCTTCATGAAATTCGACATGCTCGAAACAGGAAGCAACAGATATGCCAGACAAAAACAATTATTCAATACGCTATATTTGTAGAGTCTGCGAGAAATCGCCAGAACTAGACTGTTTCGCAAAAGCAACACTGTTGTCCTCAACGAGCGACAATAGACTGATTGCCCCCGGCGGCTTTCCCAAAAGTTTCTTTTGGAGCGACACTTTTTTCTGTTAGAGTGGTTTAAGGAATCAGGAGCATTTCAAATTAAGGAAAACGATTCATGATTATTCAGCCACGTCGAGCATTTCTTCAATCGATGGCCGTTGCCACGACTGCCCTCTGGACGACTCCCGGATTATTTGCGGAGCAACTGACTCCCACCTCGCGTATGACTGAGGGGCCCTTCTATCCCGATAAACTGCCGCTCGATACCGATAACGATTTGATTGTCGTGAACAACGCCATCACGCCAGCCGTGGGTGAGATCACGCATCTGTCCGGCAAAGTGCTGACCGCCAGTGGTTCCCCCATTCGTAATGCGTTTGTCGAAATCTGGCAGGTCGATAATCAGGGAGCCTACTTGCATTCAGGCACCAGCAATGCAGCCAATCGGGACAGCAACTTTCAGGGTTACGGACGCTTCCTGACGGATTCCACAGGCCAGTATTATTTCCGCACCATCAAGCCAGTCGCTTATCCGGGACGAACTCCGCACATTCACTTTGCCGTCAGCAAGAATGGTCATCGTATTCTGACAACGCAATTGTTGATTAAAGGAGAGCCGCAGAACGAACGCGATGGACTATTCCGTCGCATCTCCGCACCCGCAGAGCGGGAAACGATTCTTGCCGCATTCGATCCGATTCCCGACTCCAAATTCGGCGAGTTAAACGCCAACTTCGACCTCGTCATTGGGCAGACGGTTTCTGATGAGCCGATCAGCAAAATTCAGGGAGGCATCGCTCCTTCGGAACGCAGTGCCGGCGGTAGACAATTTGGCCGCCCACCAGGACCACCGCCGAGGCGACCGTAAATATGATTACTCAAACAGGGTGGCACGACCCAGAACGAA
>DOCI01000074.1:0-2517 GCA_003503535.1 Planctomycetaceae bacterium | reverse complement strand
AGTGATGGGCGTGGTGATTGCAATTACCACGCCCATTTATCGCAGTTAATAAAAGAACCTTACAAAGCGACATATTCCTGGAATACGTCGACCCGTGGAGCCTTTGTCAACAGAGGCTCCAAATCGGACAACAATTTTTCCAGGTAAGGTTGCTTGAGGTGATCATCGAGGGACTGCAGATCCTGCCAGTGTTCGATGACGATGAAAGCCGTGGGAATGTTTGCCTGTTGAATGAGTCGGTAGGTGAAGTTGCCCGCTTCTTCAACGGTTGCTTTGAGTGCAGGATGGAAGGCTGTTTTGAATTCGTCTTCTTTACCCGATTGAACATCACAATAAACGAGCATCATGAACGTTTTTGTCGGATCCGTCAGATGCTGACTGACTTCATCAGCCAGTGGATGCAATTCCGAACTGCTCATTTTACTCTCTCCTGTTAAATTGATCCGAAATCTCTCAAGTTCCATATATTATAGATACAATGCCTTACTCTTCGGGCAGGTTCAATTCGAGATACAGTTCTTTCGTTTGTTTCTCGTCGACCATCGATGGAGCCCCTGAAAGCATGTCGGCTGCTTTTTGTGTTTTCGGGAAGGCGATTACGTCGCGGATGTTGTCGTAACCGCAAAGCAGCATTACCCAACGGTCGAGACCGAGAGCCATTCCTCCGTGTGGTGGGGCACCGTATCGCAAACCTTCGAGCAGGAAGCCAAATCGTCTTTCGGCTTCCTCGGCTTTGATGTTGAGCAGATCGAAAATCTGCTGCTGAATCGCGGGATCATGAATACGAATACTACCAGAAGCGGCTTCGTATCCATTGACGACCAAGTCGTAAGATTGTGCTCGAACCTTGCCGGGATCGGTCTTCAGCAATTCGATGTCATCGGGATGCGGGTAGCAGAACGGATGATGCTCGGCGACCCATCGATCAGCTTCCGCATCAAATTGCAACAGAGGAAACTCAACAACCCACAGGCAGGAAAACGCCTTGGGATCGAATAGTTCCAGCTCTTTTCCGAGTCGATTTCGCAGTGCAGCCAGTGCAGCCGAGGTGACGGGGGCTTTATCGGCCACACAGAAAATCAAATCGCCAGGCTTGGCGCCCATCTTCTCAATAATTGCCTGCTGATGTTCTTCGGTGAAGAACTTGGCAATCGGAGAATCGAGTCCACTTTCGTTGACTCTAAAGAAGGCCAGACCTTTGGCTCCGTAATCGCCAACGAAAGCCGTTAAAGCATCGATATTCTTTCGGCTGTACTTTTCAGCAGCTTGGGGAGCGACAAGTCCACGAACTCGTCCGCCGTTTTCGATGGTCTTGCTGAAAACACCGAAACCGCAATCGGCTGCGATCTCTTTCAGGTCGGTCAGTTCCATGCCGAATCGCATATCGGGCTTATCAGAACCGAATCGTTCCATCACTTCTGCATGCGTATAACGCGGCAAAGGAACCGGCGAGTCGATGCCTTTGAGCGTTTTGAGGACTTCAGCAATCATGCCATCGACCACAGAAAGCACATCGTTCTGCTCGACGAAAGCCATTTCGAGATCGATCTGCGTAAACTCCGGCTGGCGATCGGCTCGCAAATCTTCATCGCGGAAACAGCGGGCGATCTGCATGTAACGATCGTAACCGGCACACATCAGCAGTTGCTTGAAAATCTGCGGCGATTGAGGCAACGCATAGAAACAACCGGGGTGGACTCGAGAAGGAACCAGATAGTCGCGAGCCCCTTCCGGCGAACTGCGGCCGAGGATTGGTGTTTCGATATCGAGGAAGCCGTGTCGGTCAAAATAATCGCGAACGATCTTCGTAAACTTGTGCCGAAGCACCATTGCGTTCTGCAATTCGGGACGACGCAAATCGACAACGCGGTGCTTAAGCCGCAATTCTTCATTTGGAAGATCCGGCTGATCGAGCAGGAATGGCGGAGTCGCGGACTTGCTGAGCACTTTGAGCTCATTGACGCGGATCTCAATTTCCCCGGTCGCCAGTTTGGGGTTGATCATATCATCGGGACGGGCAACGACTTCGCCGATGACTTGGACAACATCTTCATGCCGTAAGCCACGGGCTTCTTTCTGTGTGTTGCTGTTATCTTCCAGATTGAATTTGATCTGAGCGCGGCCGTAGCGATCTCGCAGATCAATGAAGACGATGCCTGCGTGATCCCGGTATTTATCGACCCAACCGGCCAGAGTCACGCGTTCGCCAACATGAGATTTCCGTAATTCGCCGCAAGTATGAGTTCTTAACACGTGTTTTGGTCCAGTGGGCAAGTAGGGTACGCTAAGCGTACCATTGATAATCTGTTGAGTTTGGTACGCACAGCGTACCCGACAGGATTAATATCCGACTATTTTGAGCCGCATTATAGTTGTCTGTGCGGGAGATTGAAGGCGAGCGGGCAGGAAATCTTGTGGAGAGGTCGCCGAATTCCTCAGAAATCGTCCCCTCTCCATCGTTATCTGGGATTTATTGCTGATGGATTCGCTTTCCTCGTTCCCAAGGTCCTCCTTGGG
>DOCI01000267.1:22356-22780 GCA_003503535.1 Planctomycetaceae bacterium | reverse complement strand
GGGACTGTCATCGCCAGGCCGATCAAACCGAGCGCGAACTGGAACATCATGTTCCCGCCGAACTGCATCAGTAAGCCCGTTGCGATCAATGGCAGAAATAAGCCCTTGGGTGGAAATGCTGGGCGACCTTTGCGGTAATTATTGAGTACCAGCGTCCAGGTGAGGATGGTGGCGGGGATGGCTTTATGAGCAGTGATCCACATCGACCATTCCAGATTTCCGGGCCGGGCACTTTGCCGGAGTGCGATATTGGCGCAGGTGTATCCCACTGCGGCGACCAGTGCGCAGATCACTCCAAACCAGAGATGCGGATGTCCCTCAGCAGGTGAGTCCAATGCTTTGTCGGAAGTGGCAGTCTCGGGAATGGACATGAGGAGGGCTTTGTGTGCGGGATAATTACAGCAGGGTGGCGGGGGCGCTCCGC
>DOCI01000267.1:12422-22178 GCA_003503535.1 Planctomycetaceae bacterium | reverse complement strand
CACGAAGCGCAAGCGAGTGTGTGGAATTTTCGCGATATTAAAACACACTCGCTTATGCTTCGTGCTTGTAAAAACTCACTCTTGAGTCTCGATCGATGTATCTTCAAAGTATGACGGCTTAATCCGGGATGTCTATTGAACATTGCTTTCGAGGTCGGATTCAGTCGGTTGTCTGGTGAGAACGTGGCCAGAAGAGTAAATTGTGTCAATCATTTTCGCTCGATTATTCGATGTTCTTCTCTGTTAACTGTGGAATTCGCCCATGCTCTGTATTTCTGTTACACCGACTTCACGGACACTAGCGAAGGTTGACCTGTTGAATGCATCCCGGCAGGGAGACATCATCGAACTTTGTATCGATCATCTGGCCAAGGAGCCGGATTTCAAGGATATGCTCGACGGGATCAGCAAGCCGGTGATTGTTTCCTGCCGACGTCAGCAGAATGGCGGAAAGTGGCATGGAACGGAAGAGGAACGCCTGACATTATTGAGACAAGCCATTGTAGCTGGTCCCGATTATATCGAACTCGATCTGGATATCGCACCGAAAGTTCCCCGATTCGGGAATACGCAGCGAGTGATTGCCGTCACGAGAATGGATCGGCCCGAGTATGATATTGATTCGATTTTCGATGAAGCGGTCACGCATCGAGCCGATGTTCTCAAGTTCCGCTGGCCAACACCCTCCATGGATGAGGCCTGGCCATTGTTGGCCGCGGTGAGCCAGCGACGCGCTTTGCCGATTGTCGGTCAGGGCACGGGGCGACCGGAATTGACTTTCTCCCTGCTAGGTCAGAAATACGACTCGCCGTGGATTTATGCCGCTCTTGAAAAAGGAATGGAAGATCATCCGGGTCAGGCGACCATCGAAGAACTTCGTGATGTATATGCGATTGACGAAATTGATCGTCAGACAAAATTCATTGCTGTCGCTGGTTTTGGAGAAACCGAACAGGAGACCGTCCGACTATTAAATGCGGGATTCAAATCGCTCTCTTTGAATACACGCTGTTTGCCTGTTGAGATTGAAAAGCTCGATCGACTCGGAAAGATGTTCGACATTTTGAAGATTAAGGTTTTGATTGCCAATTCCAAGCTGGGTATGCGGATTCAATCGTTTGCGGAAGTGACTGACGAAGCCGATGCCGCGACCGGTTTTCTCGATTTGCTCCTCAAGCGAGCCGATGGCTGGCATGGATACAATTCGCTGCGACGCAGCACGCTGAAAAATCTGGAGCCGAAATTGAAGGAAGCGTTTCCGAATGAGTCGATGCTCAATCGGCGTACTGTGCTTGTGATTGGTAATGGCGGGCTGGCGAAAACAGCAGTCAGTATTTTTCAGAATAAACAGGCAATCGTCAGTTTGACAGGTCCCGATGAGAAAGTCGCCAAACAGGAAGCGAACGATCTGGAAGTGAGGCACGTCCCCTTCCAGGCATTGTACGATACGCATCACGACATCGTTGTTCTGGCTTCTCCCGATCTGCAAAAAGGCTCAGGTCGATTGCAACTCAATCCGTCCTACTTGCGGCCTGATTTATTGGTACTCGATTTCGCCAGCCTGTCCAGCGAACACCCACTGAGCCGGGAGGCAAAAGAACGGGGCTGCCTGCTGGTCGATGGTCGGGAAATCTGGCGGGATCAAATGCAAGCTCAGTTCAAAACAATCACGGGAGAAACCCTGCAAATTTCCTGATCGTTACGACGGGATTTTCATTTGTAGCTTGGGTTACGCGTTCCGCTGAAGCATATTCAAAAATTACCTGCAGCGTCCGGCAGGAGCAAACAGAGCGTTTTCAGAGCATTTGAGGTCCAAGCGACTGCAGAGACCATTTGAAAATGGTCTAACCCAACCTACGAATGAAATCGAGAGTTCACACGAATGACGTTTACGGAAATCCGGTTTCCATTTGGAATTCGGCTTTGTTGTTTTCATGTTCAATTTTGTTTAACGATTCGACATTACAAAAGGGACGCCCTTGGAAATTTCTTTTTCTGTGCAGTGGATGCTGGCTGCTGTCATTTTCGTGTATCTGATTTTGATGTATGCAATTGGTTTTATCGCACAAAGTAAAGTCGTGACTGCAGAGGATTTTCTGGTCGCTGGTCGCCAATTGCCGCTTTCGCTGGCGTGGATGACCTTGCTCGCTACCTGGTTCGGGGCGGGCACATTGTTGGCAGCAGCCGATGAAGTGCGACAGGAAGGGTTACAGGCCGGGGCGTTGGATCCCTTTGGAGCCGGTTGCTGTTTACTGCTGGCGGGGCTGTTCGTCGCGGGACCGATCTGGCGGATGCAGATTCTGACAGTTCCGGATTTGTTTCGTCAGAAGTTCGGACCAGCAGCCGAGTTGATTGCCTCGCTGATTCTTGTCCCCAGTTACTTTGGCTGGATCGCTGCTCAATTCACCGCTCTGGCAAATATGCTGGAACTCTTTTTCGGAATCCCCTTGAGTGCGGGACTCGTGATCGTGGCTGTGGTGGGGACCGGTTATACATTGATGGGAGGCATGTGGTCGGTCACATTGACTGATGCCGTGCAGATTATGCTGGTCTTGGTAGGGCTGATCATTCTCACCGTCGTCATTCTTGCAGAACTCGGTAGCGGGTCGGCCAGTTCCGGGATGACAAAGCTGTGGGAAGAAACTCCCGCGGAAATGTCGGTCATCATTCCCTACCAGGATGTCGCGGCTTTCTGGGGCTGGCTCGGTTTGTTCTTGACGGGAGCGCTGGGGAATCTGCCTGGTCAGGATTTGATGCAACGCATCTTTGCGGCTAAGTCGGATCGTATCGCGAAATACGCCTGTTATATCGCCGGAGGGATGTACCTGTTGTTTGGCTTGATGCCGATGTTACTTGGACTGGCTGCCAATCTGCTGTTTCCCGACGAAGTCAACACGGCTGTCCTGCCTGCTCTCGCTCATGCGTTTCTGCATCCGGCTGTGGCGATTGTGTTTGTAGTAGCTGTGCTCTCAGCTGTGCTTTCGACAATCGACAGTGCAATACTTTCACCAGCCAGTGTACTCTCACAAAATATCGGTACACGATTTCTCAAGATGGATCTGCTGAAAATGAACCGCTATGCCGTGCTGCTGGTTGCGGTTTGCAGTCTGGCGATGGCGTTTGCAGGAGAGGATGCCTACGCGTTACTGGAAGAAGCGTATCTGCTGACAATGGTCGGCCTGTTTGTGCCCATGATGTTCGGCTTATATACAAAACCAAAACACTGCTATGCAGCCGTTGCGAGTATGCTGACCGGGATCTGTCTGTGGGGGTTACACTTCGTGATGGGCTGGGAAACGATTCTCACTCCCCTTGAACCGCTGGCGATGTGGCCGGTTCCACTCTCGTTGACTATTACGGGGCTGGCGTTGACTGTCTATTTGATTTGCGAACCGCCGTGGAAATTGGAATGGGTGAAACCTTAAATAGCCTGATTTGTAGTAAATAATGAAATATAATTAGAAATAGTATTTTATGACTGATGGTTTATTCCCAAGACGGGTTGGTCGATTCGAATTTTTCAGAAGGTTTATGGCACTAATCGCAGTGACCATATGTCTGATGTTCTCTGAGTTGTGGGTGACTGATGGTTTGCCATTAAGCAAGGAGCCACCCATCGAGTTTGCATATATGTGGTTTCCAACATTAGCCCTCATTGTGATCTACGGAATATTTTTCCTTTGGATACCTAGACTTAGAGACATTGGTATCTCGCCTTGGTTTGTAGTGGTATTATTTATTCCAGAATTTATCACATCTATTCAGACGTTGGTTCTGATCTGGAAAATGCTATGGTTTCTCGCCGCTATTTCAATACCATCTAAAATGCTTGAGGATTCAACTTCTCGTCCCAAATTACCTAACGAACAAAGCGAGTTACCTGAAGAATTAAATTGGTAATTTCAGTGACTTCAGAGTAATAGACCATTTTCAAATGATATATTACATATTGAGAAGGGTTCAGCACTTCGCAAACTCGAGTTCCAGCAGATTCTCCCGGAATCCAGACGATCCGTTCGACATTTTTTTGACACGCTCACTGTCCATGGCTTGTGTGACATGCAGTCGAGTCACAATGGAAAGATCGATGCTCGTGGTTGGAACCTTTTGACCTTTCGAGTCGTAGAGCATTTTTACGATAGGCCTGTCAAAAGCTTTGAGGTTGGAGCGAACGACAACGGCAATTGTGCCATCGTTCAGTTGAACGTAGGAACCGAGCGGATAGAGGCAAACTGTCTGCAAGAGTGCCTTAATCACTTTCGGTTCAAATTTCCGATTTTTGGCCAGATCCAGCATAATCTCGATGACCTGATAGGGCTCGATTGCTCGTCGATGATCCTGATGAGTGGTTAATGCCACATATTCCTCAGCCACGCCGGCAATTCTTGCCAGAGGATGAATTTGATTTCCATATCGCTGACGTGGAGCTCCACTGCCATCCCAGCGTTCATGGATCTGATACGCCACTTGACGGGCACCAATCGGCAAATCGGTTATCGCTTCGAGGGATTCGTACAAATGATACGGATTTTGTTGCAAGCGACTCTGCTCTTTTTCATTGGAATTATGCTTCTGCTCAGAGTGGCGATCCAGCTTGCGATTTTCTGCAGCTTTATAGATCAGGCAACCAATCCCCAGTTCTTCAATTTTGTTCCGAGGGTATTCGAGCACCGCAGCAATCGCCATCGCCAGTTCAGACACACGAACACAATGACTGTATTCATCGGCCAGTTCAGCGGGATCGATCGCCAGTTTGACGAATAAATCCATATCAACCATCAAGCTTTCAATGGAGTCGACTGCCATCCCTCGAATCTGTCTTCCTTCTCGGATGCCGGAAGAGTCAACAGTCTGCAGGAACTGGGCAAGAGTCGCCCCGGCAGCCGCTCGCCTCCCTTTGAATTCGGTGACACAGGATTCATCATACTCAAGAGTGTGCGGCCTGTGGATTTGTTGTGAGAGTGGAGAAGTCTGTGGATTTTCAGCACGCAGCGCTTTATTCGAATGACTCGCAGGTTTGGGTTTGAGGATTCTCTCGATGCTTTTGAGGGATGCCCCTTGAGGTTTGCGAATCTGATCGGCAAACGAGCTCTCAATCGCAACGCTGCAGATTCCACGAGCAGCCAGACGATTCAGGTACTGCTGAGTCACCTGAATCCCTTTGCCAATCAACAAAAGATTCTCATGCTGACCATCAAAGATGGGCGAGGGCAAAACGATACCTGCCCGCAATTGATCCAGCGATATTATAGTCGTCTCAGACATGGCCCATGCCTTTTCAGTACGAAGGAAGTTCTCTGTGATTTATGGTAATGATCTGTTTTGAAGATCCTTGCGATAGAACGTAACCACTCGATTCAGGCATAAGAGTTCTGCCGTGAGAACATTTCGGTTTGCAATGTGCCGTCGCATAAGTTTTTCGTTGCTGTAATATTGGGATTTCTCCGACAGTGTAAGGACTACGAATTATGAAATGATCAGGAAATCATGACTGCCAGATGTTCGGCCAGTGATTGATGTCCATGAAATTCGGGATTCATTTCCTGAAGTTGATCGTAAATGACAAGTGCCTGCTCAGGTAAAGAGACCGCAGGCAGAACATCGTTCCAGACCTGTTCCAATTTTTGCATTCCATTAGGAGTTTGCTTAAAAAGATCATTCAAAAGGCCCGACATTGCTACCGGTAATAACTCGGTATTGTAAAGCAGTTTGTCCTGGAGGATGCGATCCAACTGATGGTGCAGAAAAACGCAGCAGACCAGGTCTTCCGGAAACCCCCAGGAATCCATCATTCTGGCTGCCGCAGATGCATGATCCCAGCCTAATTCTTGCTGCTCCAGTTTTGCTAAATCAGTTTGACTCTCTTCACTGAGCTCCAGCAGATCACTGTATTTCGAGGCGAAATCGGCAGTCAGTGCGGGCAGGACAAGATCCTGCATTAAACCAGCCGAGAATGCGAGATCTTCATCCATTCCAAGATGCCCGGCGACCATCTTGGAAAATAACGCGCGTTCCAATGAAGAAACCGCAAAGCGTTTCATGAGAATCAGTGGCGACTTCACATTGCGCATCATGCGGTTGGAGGCCAGAGAAAGCACAAACAACTTTGTCCGTTTTACTCCGAGCAGCATAGTGGCTCGCGATGCCGTCGCCGCCTTGTGGCGTAACATCATGGCTGAAGAATTGACATACTTAAGCAAATCGCATGTCAATGAACTGTCAGTATCAATAATTTTGCCCACCTCATTCGCAGAGGCATCTTCCCGCTGAGCAGCCCTGACAACTCGGAAAATGACGTCAGGCAATACGATTACCTGTAGATCGGGAGGAGCAATTTGAGGCTCACTCGTTAGAAGTTCTTTTCGGAAATCGGCCCAGTTCATTCGTACCGGCTCAGCATACGGAGTTATTAAATGTTCAATTGATTCTCCAAGCCTACGTTGTATTTTGGCCGCAGTGACAAATTTACGATGTCTCATTCGTTCAGATTTTAAGAATTTCCGATTCTGTCGAATCTCCCAATTGCACAAGATAAAGGAGCAGGATCGATTGCACGGAATCCACCCGTCCAATGGAATCATTCCTTTTACTCCCGAGGAAGTTTCCCCGTGATTAAGCGGGCAGAACGGTCGCGGGTGAGATATGTCCAGCCCCAGAGGAAGAGTACCATCAATCGATTGCGAAACTGTGTAATTTCCATCAGATGCACGAACAGCCAGATGAACCAGGCCATAATTCCGCTGACCTGCCGTTTCTTTTTCCCGACCAGTGCAATAGCCGCATAGCGACCAATGACAGCCATGCTGCCCCGATCACTATAATGAAACGGCTTGGACGAACCTGACTTTCCATTAACGCGATCTTTGATGAGGTTCGCAACATAACTTCCCTGCTGCATGGCGACCGGAGCTAACGCCGGCAATGGGTCACCCGCTTCATTCTTCAGAAAAGCCAGATCGCCAATCACAAACAGGTTCTCATGTTCTTCAACCGAGAGATTGTTGTTGACCAGAATTTTCCCCACGCGGTTCGTTTCTGCACCCGTCGCATCCGCCACGATTTTGCCAAGCAAAGAGGCTCTCACTCCGGCTGCCCAAATCACGGTTCGTGTATAAATTCGATTTTCTTCATCGCCGTGTTTCACCACGACATGGTCGTCCTGGATATCTATCACCTTGGAACTGGTCATCAGTTCGACACCGAGCCGGTCCAGTTCCTCGCGGGTTTTTTTGACCAACGGCGGCGGATACATGCCCAGCGGATCGGGCTGGCCTTCGCACAGTATGATACGCAACTCTTCGGGATGCCCTCCTCGGAACTCTTTGGATAGCATATTGTGGCCGACATCAGACAGTGCACCGGACAACTCCACTCCTGTTGGCCCGGCTCCCACAATCACAAACGTCAAAGCCGCTCGACGTTCCTCTTCACTCGTCGCCAGATTCGCCCGCTCGAAAGCATATAAGATTCGTTTCCGAATTTCAGTCGCATCTTCGATCGTTTTCAACCCCGGAGCCTGCTCAGACCATTCCTCATGACCGAAATAACTGTGCGTCGAACCAGTAGCGATAACCAGTGAATCGAACGGAACCTGCCGGTCGTCAATCTGAACGGATTGCGTTTTCAGATCTATCCCCGAAACCGCTCCCAGCAGAACCTGACAGTTTTTCTGCTTCTGCAAGATCGATCGAATTGGCGAAGCAATATTCGCAGGTGATAATTCCCCGGTCGCCACCTGATACAACAGTGGCTGAAACAGATGGAAGTTTCGTCGATCAATTACAGTGACTTCGACATTCGCTCGCTTGAGACCACGAGCACAGGCCAGTCCACCAAAGCCTCCACCAACAATAACAACGCGATGTGCTTGAGACATAAAGTCTGTTTCTTTCCTGATTCACAACATCATAAAACTTATCACGATCTCTTTTAGGTGGCACGTCCCAGAACGCAGTGATGGGCGTGGTGATCGCGCAAACCACGCCCGACGCGATACTCAGGGTCGTGCCACCCTTTAATCAACGATCATGAGTCTTATGTAGTCAAATCATGATTTCTTCTTCATTAAACTCTTGAGTGTTTTCAAATTGACCGCATCCATCTCTTCGCCATCCCGCTCTTCTTTCTTTGTTTCCAGATACATCGGCAGCTTCGAAAATCGTTTGTCATTCACCAGATGCCGAAAGGGTTCGAGTCCCAGTTCCCCTTCACCGATATGTTCATGTCGATCGACCCGACTGCCCAGCGGTTTCTTACTGTCATTGATATGAAACGCTCGAATCCGATCCACACCAATTTTTTCATCAAACTCTTCAAAGGTAGCGTTGTACTCAGACTTTTTAATCAATGGATAACCAGCAGCGAAAATATGACAGGTATCGACACACACCGACAATCGCTCTGCCTGTTTCACCGTCTCCAGAATTTGCTGCAGATGCTCAAAGCGATGCCCCAGATTCGTTCCCTGCCCAGCCGTCGTTTCCAACCACAATTGACAGTGATATCCCTTCGTTGCCTTGTGCACCTGATCAATCCCCTGAGCAATCCGCTTCAAGCCTCCCTGCTCGGTATCCTTTACGAAACTGCCTGGGTGCATCACAACCCCTGCAAGCCCCAGGGCTTCCGCGCGTTCCAGTTCGATAATCAACGCATCACGAGACTTCTCGAACAACTCGGAATCCGGACTGGCCAAATTGATTAAATAACTATCGTGTGCACAAGGCGAATGGATTCCCGTTTCTTCAACCGCCTCTTTGAACATCCGGCAATCGTCATCCGTGAGCGGCTTGCCTTTCCACTGATTGTTATTTTTTGTGAAGATCTGGACGGTCTGCATTCCCAGCTCAGCGGCTTTTCGTACGGCTTTGTAATATCCACCGGCTATGGAAAGATGTGATCCGAATAAAGGCATGATGAAACCAGATCTCACTGAGAACTTGTGAAGCATTCATCCCAAAGATGAATTGACTGCGTTATAGTTCCTCTGGGACTCGGCTTGCAAACCATAAGGCTGGTTTGGCAATGTTAGCACAATGGGTGAATTCTTGAGAAACTAATCTGAACATTTTACTCATCGCCCAGCTTCCTGTCGCGGCATTTTCGCCGGACCGATCATGTTGTTTTGCAGTTGCACACTCTCTTTCTCTGGCACTTCAAATGCGACTGGCTTTTCTGCTTTCCTGCCGTAATCGGTCACCAGATTACCAACGATATGGATCCGCTCACAATCCTCACTCTCACAATTCACCGCTGCTCCATCCATACCTGAAAACAGATTGCCTGTGATCAGAATATCTTCTGTTTTCTCCAGAACGATTCCGGCTCCTGCATCGAGTTGCATCGGAACTTTATGTTCCAGCTTCCTGCGAATCTCACCGCCCATGTCGCTGTTGCTGAAGGTATTGGCAGAGATATTTAAGCGTCCGGAATTCTCTCCCACATGCACCGCGGCCTGATGCACGATGGTGAATGTGTTGGCTGAGATCGCACATCCCCAGGCATCCCGCAAATCAATTCCCCCTTTGAGTTCATGAGCAATCACATTGGAACTCAATGTGATTCCATAACAATCCCGATCCAGAATGATTCCCCAGCCTTCGCACTCTTCAATCATATTCCCGGAAACGACAGAGCCGTAGGTGTTCTCAATGATAACCCCATTCCCGAGATGATCATCCAGATTGTTGCCGTTCATCGTCAGGTTAAATCCATCCAGGCAGCGAACGCCATCGAAATTCTCTTCAAAGTGATTGGCAT
>DOCI01000267.1:5946-12301 GCA_003503535.1 Planctomycetaceae bacterium | reverse complement strand
CTCTTCAAAGTGATTGGCATTCACAACAATATCATGACATCCCAGTAACTTTACCCCGGCCTCTTTGTTGTAGGTGATCAGACAATCCGAAATGCGGGGATCTTCATAACAGAAATCAAGAAAGATGCCGTGCCTGCCGTGATGATGGATGGAGACACCATGAATGAAAATTTCTTCAATCCCGGCTGCATGAATCCCATCGCCACTTTTGGGATTGCCGGAAATCTGAAAATGATCCAACTGCACCTGCCAGAGTCTCAGCTTTTTGTTTTCAGCGTATCCATCTGACCGAATCTGAATCGCCGGCTGGCCTTCTTCATTTTTGTTTATCAAATGCGTAGCCGGCCCTGCTCCGGTAATTCGCGTTCGCTCGGTACGAATGACTAAAGGCATTAATAATTCAAATGTCCCAGCTGGTAGCACAACCATTCCCCCTTGCTCGGGAACGGCATCGATGGCCGCCTGAATCGAATCGAAGTCTTTGGCCTGAATGACGACCGCCGAGTTGGTCTGATCTTCTTTCGTCTCAGCAAAGCTCGGCGAAACTGTGAATGCTGACAGAGCAATAACGAAGAAGAGAGAGGAGGCTGAGCGGAAGATGTTTTGTGCCATGAGAGACCTTCAATTCAAATGGTGAGATTCGCAATGGGCTAATAAACGGAGTCCTTTCAGGATACGCCACACCATTTAATCTTGCCATGGAGTGGTCTAAGGATTTGAATATTGAATAATGAAAATTCTAAGCGTTCCTTAAGGAAAGATGCTTGTAGCTCTACCGTTTTCTGGAGTGAAATTCACTTTTCTTTGGCAAAGTTTATTTTATCAATCAATCGAGAGCGTATTGATTCCCAATCCTCAGTTTTGACCGATCCTAAATCGATTTCCTGACTGCGTCGATTTATTACTTTTGTCCATTCGTGAGAGAGTTGTGGCGGTTGATTATCTGGAAGATTCGCAGTCAATTCATCAATCAAACGAAGACGTTCTTCTGCATTCAATAACAAAGCTTTCTGCAAAATAGCCTGATAATTAGTCAATTTGAGATTCTTTGAATTGGTCATGATGAAATCAAAATCACATTAGCTCTCTTTACATTATTCCAATTGGCAATTGACTTTCCGTTCATGATAGAAATTCGTCGATTTTAAGTATCGTATTCTCCATCCCAAGGCTCAAAGAATGCCATGTAATTTCCAGGTTGCATTTCGATTGCTGGTTCGTCTTCTTCGTCTTCAAGCTCACGGGGGATCAAGCCAAAAACAATTCCATATTGTTCAACTTGAAAAGGTGAAACATTGATATCGCAGAAAGTCACTCGTCCGAGTGACGTTAGTCGTTTATCCAGCAATTCTCTTGCTTCCTCTTTATTTAGTTCAGAGCGGCTTCCAAGATTGTCAATCTGAGCTTCAAGCAACTTCCCATCAATACTGAAAGTGTATAAAGCTATAAACTCGCAACCCCTTTCATCTCCGTAAGCGGGAACAAATGGAGTCGTCAATATAAATTGTCGGTTATCTTCGGTTTGACCGATATGATTCGCATAGTATTCGTCGTGCAATATGGGGATTATATCTGGGATGTTTGCCATGAGAATCTACTGATAAGATTTGTATGAATTACGTAAGCTAAAAATCGTAACAGTTCGCATTAATTTCAGGCAACACATCAATCAAACAAAAAAAGCCGGATGATTTCTCACCCGGCTCTCATATTATTACTTAGTTTCTTCCGCAACCTGCAGGAGCCAACTGGACAAACTTAGTCATTGTGCATCCATGCGACTGCCCCCGGTCGAGCGGAACGCTCGGTTAGATTTTGCCGAAGAGGGTTTTGCCTGAGCTGAGGAGGTCGTTGCAGGCTTCGCCGAGGCGGTCTGCGACGCCTTGTTCGCCGGCTTTGAGGTAGGCTCGTGGGTCGTAGGCTTTTTTGTTGCCGATTTCTCCGTCGACTTTGAGGACGCCGTCGTAGTTCTTGAACATGTGAGCGGCGATCGGTCGGGTGAAGGCGTATTGAGTATCGGTATCGATATTCATTTTGATGACGCCGTAGGCGAGGGTTTCGCGAATCTGCTCGTTCGGTGTGCCGGAGCCGCCGTGGAAGACGAGGTCGAAGGCTGCGTCTTTACCATATTTGGCGATGACGGCATCTTGACCTGTCTTCAGAATTTCCGGACGCAATTTCACGTGACCCGGTTTGTAAGAGCCGTGAACATTGCCGAAGGTGGCGGCGAACATGTAGCGTCCGAGACCGTTGAGGGCTTCGTAGACTGCGACCATGTCTTCCGGTGTGGTGTAGAGTTTCTCGGCTGGCTGATCGGAGTTATCGATGCCGTCTTCTTCACCACCGACAACACCGGCTTCAACTTCGAGAATGATTTCGTTTTCTGCACAGAGCTTCAACAGTTCCTGTGAGAGTTTCATGTTTTCATCGAGTGGCAACTCAGAGGCATCGAGCATGTGAGACTGGAACAGGTTGCCTTTGCCAGCTGCGCGGAACTTGGCGGTTTCGGCGATCAGTGGTTTAAGGAAGCTGTCGACTTTGTCTGGCTGACAGTGGTCGGTATGAAGAGCGATCATGACATCGTATTTGGCTGCCAGTCGATGAGCGGCTTCTGCCAGCACGACGGCTCCTTCAACCGCACAGCCGACGTTCATGCCGGAGGCAAATTTTCCACCGCCGATGGAAACCTGAATGATACCGTCGGACTTTTTGTCTGCGAAACCCTTGAGAGCAGCATTCAAAGTGACCAGAGAAGAAATGTTGATAGCCGGGTAAGCGTAGTCGCCTTTCTGGGCGGCATCGATCATTTTTCCGTATTGTTCGGGTGTTGCGATAGGCATTTTACAATTCCTGTGAGTTCGATTTGTCCGTTATTTACCAATTCAATCGTTCACAGATTGATGATTATTGCTCGGGAATTCAAGTGTGAGGGTAGAGAATGAGAGCATTCGGGCGATTCTCCTCCAAACGCATCCACGGGGGTTGATTCATCGACTGGTAGGACAGGCATCCTGCCTGTCTATCTTTGGACGATGTTCTCTCACTTGACGATTTTTGAGTAATAGGACGTCTATTTAGACAGGCTGGAAGCCTGTCCTACCTTACGTTTAAACATACTTATTAAATCCGTCCCGGTTCGCGTTTTCCTGTTCCCTGAGTTTTCGTCGCAGAATCTCCGAGATCCTCCCGAGCTTCTTCAGCCAGTTTCTGCAGTTTGGCGACGACTTCCGGGTGCTTGTCTTTCACATCCGTTGTTTCGCCTTCGTCTGTTTTCAGATTATACAGAGCGAGTCCCGTTTTCTGCTGAGTATAGCCGCCGGGTAGTCCATCTTTGCCCGGCTCGCCCGTCAGACTGCGATATGAGTGAGGAAAATGCAGTTTCCAGTCGCCGCTGCGGATCGCTTCGAGATGAGTTCCCCAATAGTAATAGTAAACCTCGTGAGGCGTTTTCGCTCCTGCTTCTCCAAACATGAGCGGTCGGATATCGAGTCCATCGATTTTGTGAACGGGCAGGGGGACATCGGCCAGAGCGGCGATCGTGGGGAAAATGTCGATCGTGGCTGCCAACTCATCGCAAACCGTGCCAGCCGGGATTTTGCCTGGCCAGCGCATAATACACGGCTCTCGCACACCACCTTCCCAGGTTGTCCCTTTTCCTTCCCGAAATGGACCAGCTGAGCCCGCATGATTTCCATATGAAAGCCAGGGGCCGTTATCGGAAGTGAAAATGACGAGTGTGTTCTCATCCAATCCGTTCTTTTTGAGAGTCTCCAGCACCTGTCCGACCGACCAGTCGATTTCTTCAATAACATCTCCAAAAGTTCCCTGTTCGGAGTCGCCCTTGTATTTTTCGGAGACGTATAACGGGACATGAGGCATCGAGTGAGCCAGGTAGAGCAGAAACGGTTTGTCTTTGTTCTCTTCAATAAACTGGACCGCATGCTCGGTGTACCACGTTGTCAGATGTGTCTGATCTTCCGGGGTGACTGCCGGATTGACGATTTCATTCTTGGAAATGAGCGGTAAATCGGGAAAGCCGCGTTTGCCTTTCTGGTCGTCTGGCAGATTGATGTAAGCCGGGTGATAGGGCCACATATCGTTGGAGTAGGGGAGACCGAAATAATCATCGAACCCATGCTGGAGCGGCAGAAATTTTTGCTGATATCCCAAATGCCATTTTCCATAGGCGGCAGTGGCGTAGTCCTTCTGCTTGACGAGTTCCGCAAGCGTCATTTCCTCGGAATTGATGCCGATGGTCGAGCGATGGCTTAATGCTCCCCCAATTCCCAGGCGAATATTGTAACAACCTGTCAGCATTGAGGTTCGAGAGGCACTGCAGACGGCCTGCGAGACGTAGAAATTCGTAAATTTCCTTCCCTCGGCTGCCATTTGATCGAGATTGGGTGTCTCGTAACCCTCTGCTCCAAAACAGCCAACGTCGCCGTAGCCTTGATCGTCTGTAAAGATGATGACGAAATTCGGCTGCTCTGCGGCCTGAATTGAGATGAGGTCGCTGCAAATCACAGTCAGAGTGAACAGGCTGGCGAGTATGGGTTGAGTATTCATTACGAGTCCTTCATTGATGAGCGAAACTGACATCAGTGCTCGATGATATGAATTCGGGTCTCAAATGTCACCTGCAGGGAATTATCGAATCCATGCCATCCTTCTTGGGAACCTGTAAACGAGGTGTCGGTCAGGCACCGCCTGGCGACAAACGAGGTGGCACGCACATTTCGTCAGGCAGTGCCTGACCGACTGCTGATTTTACAAGCCGAGTGAAAAATCGGTCTTTTCGCCGATTGACACTCTGCGTTATAGTCTGCAGCTATTCTCAGAGATTCTGCAGGATGAGCTTTGAACGGAATTCCATTGGCCAGGGAGGGCGCAATGCTTTTGAAGATACCTTATCTCTATTTGACCCGAATTCGAAATTGCTTCCAGGCATTGATGATGTCTCTGGTCCTGTGTGCGTTTGCAGGTGGTTGCGGCTCCGATACGCCAGATTCGAGCGAAGTGCTCGATGACTCCTGGTTCGAACTCGAAAACGAAGAAAAAGTCGCCAATGACGCTCCAGCCGAACCAACGGCTGCGACAGCTTCACTGGGAGTCAAATTAGAGCAGGGAGCCCGCTTCCCGCTCCAGAAAGTGGTCGAGAAAACACTGACTCAAAAAACCACACAGGGAACAATTGAAAATCAGGAACGTATTGAACTCGATATGGCGGTGACGGTTGAAGAAATTCGAGACAAATACAAGCTGTTCTCTGTTCGCTACAACCGCGTGAAATATCAGACCAATCTGAATGGTCAACAGGTGTTCTACGATTCCCAGCAACCACCTTACCCTGTTCCCGATGGAGCATTGGTTTATCACGGTATGGTCAACAATGGTTTTTCATTCTGGGTCGGACCGGATAACAAGATCACTGAAGTCATCAATTTCAACGAGTTCATGAAACGCTGCCTGCTGAATGTTCCGCAGCAGAAAGCCGAGGCGGTCTCGCAGATGCTCGCTCAGTATTCCGGTCAACAAGGCATTGCCAACTTTGTGGATGATACGATTGGCCTGCTGCCATACGATCCGGAATCTTCGGATGGTTCGATGATTGTGAGATTGGGAGGGAACTGGACCAAGTCTCGCCAGTTTAGCGATCCGGTACCGATGTCGATCAACAACACTTACACTCTCCGCGAATTGAATGAAGAATACGCCAAAGTCGAAATTATGGGCAATGTCTCTCCCTCTTCAGCCTCTTCAAATCCTGGTAGCGATTCCGTCTCTCTCCAGGTACGTGATGGCCATTCCGCCGGGATGTGTACGATTGATCGCAAAACGGGTTTGCCACTCGAATCCCGTATCGATCATTTACTCAATATGACGGTCCAGGCCAATGGCATGATGTTCGAACAGCAGAAACGAGTGGTCACGTCCATTCGCATGTTCCCCGAACAAACGCAGGGACAACTTTCTCGACTGACGGCTCGAAAAAGCTCCATGGAACATTCCCATCAGCATTCCGATTCCAACATTCAGCCCGCTTCCCACGAAATCTTCGTACCGGAAAATTAATGCCCGGTTGAGTGATATTCGATGAAATCCAAAGAACGCGAAGCTCGCAAGGAAAATTCTTTGTGTCCTTCGCGTTTCATTCGTTATTGTCTTTAGACCATTTCCCAATGGTTTCTGCAGTCGCATGAACACCAAATAACCGAAAAACAATGAATTTGCTCCTGCTGAACGCGGCAGGCAATTTTTGAATATGCTCTAGAACGACTATTATTACTTGAAATTCAAATCTATCACGAAAATCATTAAACCAGTGTGGCGGGGGCGCTCTCGTAGAGAAGCCCCC
>DOCI01000267.1:0-5800 GCA_003503535.1 Planctomycetaceae bacterium | reverse complement strand
GGGGCTTCCGCAAAAGCGGAGCGCCCCCGCCACTCCAAATCGGATTTGTCTTGATCAAGTTTTGATAAGCATTCTTGAGATGTCTATTAACAAGGTCCGCTATGCGAACCTTTAAATTGGTTGGAAAGACTTGGGGAACAGCACGTGAGTGAAGCGGAATTGATATTCATGATGGGTTCGTACGAAGCCCGATTCCCAACGGATCGATTTTACGCGCTCAATCACATGTGGCTCAAACCGGTTGAGGACCGGATACGTGTCGGCTTCACTGCCTATTCTGTGCGGCTGTTGCAGGATGTTTACTTCCTCGACTGGGAAGTCGATGCCGGCGTTTCCGTGAAGCAGAAGCAGACCATCGGAGAAATTGAAAGCTCAAAAGCGGTTTCCCATCTGACCGCTCCCATTTCCGGAGATGACATCCAGTTCAATGAAGCTCTGCTGAACGATCCTTCATTGATCAATACCAGTGGCTACGAAACCGGCTGGTTGTTCTCATTCAAAAGTTCAGAAGAGATGCTCACAGCCGAGCAGTATGTGGGGCATCTTGAAGAGGTCTGGAAAGAGACCCAACGGGTGATCAAAGGGCAGGTGCAGTAAGCTTGGTCGGCACGTCCCGGAACGAAGTGATGGGCCTGGCGATTTCGTAACACAACTTCTTTGTTGTTATTCCGCATTGACCGGCGTGAGAACAATCACCATGCGAGTTCTACGGGGGGATTGCTTCGCAGCCAGTTCTGGAATGGAAGCGACTGGTGTCTCCAATTCGCCCGATTTCCGTTCCATCACCCTTCCATTTTCATTTTCTGCATCTTTGTCGGCATGATTGACTCCCAGGGCCGTCGGTTCTGAAAATGGCTTCGCAGGTTTGTTTAATGCCGTCACAGATTCTTCAACCGGTTTCTGTAACGGAATCAGGTTCACGGTGATCTGATAAGCCAGCGCCTGTGGATCAACACCATCATCGGCATGTTTGTCCTGAAGCGAAAAAGCGAGCGATTCCGACTCTGGTTTGCCAGCCGTTGTGGGAGCATTCTCTGGAGACTTTGTGACCGGAGAATTTGCGATCGGTCCGCGATCCTGACCTGGCTGCGGCTCACCCTCCAGAGCTTCAAGATTGTCGACGGGTGAGTAGAGAAACCGTAATTGCCGTCCGTAATTTTTGGCGAACAACTCATCTCCCGCCCCTTCCATTTGATCGATGCGAAAATTCTTTTGCAATTCGGCATCTTCTGGAGATAACGCTTCGTCTTTGGATCCCCCGGTCCCACCGGACATCCCGTTGGCGTAGTAGGCACGATTGAAAACATTCACCATCAATGGCAGCGACTCGTCCAGAGGATTCTCCGCATCCATCGGCACAACAGAATAATAATCATACGAAAGGTGCGGGGCCTCTCCGACGTGAATCTTTTGAACCTGATCGAGTGATTCGAGTTGATTCAGAGAGTTGAGTACGCTTTCGGTCGGGGCATCGATATAAAAGGCAACCAACTCCTGCTTGTCCGCAGCTTTTTTCTTCTCGGCTATGGGCTTTGCAACCTGAGGCTGTGGTGTGGCATACAGGCTTTCCGCAATATTGCCTTCATTCTTGAAGCCATCGCTTTGACGGATTTCCGTTTCTTCCTGAACTTGAGTGTTGGCGCGCTGAACAGGTTGGTTATCAGCCAGGCCATTGAGTGAACCTTGTTGCTGGCTTTCCGCAATGTCATTCTGCACAAGCAATAATTGCACTTGGCCGCATGCAAACCGAACATCGACCACACTCAATTCCACCAGAGCCACTTCGCCTTCACTTTCCTGTAGGAGACGGACCAGTTCGCCAGCCTGCAGTTTGCGATCCAGTTTGGGGGATTCGTTCAAACGCTCCAGGATCGAACGTTCCAGTTGAGCCGGTACTGGTGGTGGTGGAGGGAGATCGGAAGCGGAAAAGGATATCCCAGCCATCGATTCCGGTTGATCGATCAGACTCCCAGTGGCCAATGGTGGAGAGTGTTTTTCCAACGCAATTGCATTTTCAGGGAGTGATTCCAGATCCGTTGAAGCTAAGTCGTGAGATTCCATTTCAGCAAGTGGAGTCGATTGCAATTTGAGATGGAAATGTTCCCGAGGAGCCTTAGCGGCCTCTTTCTTGAATTGTGCGATCGAACCATCGTAAACATCGAAATAAGAGGTGCCACGAGAATGAGAATGGGCTAGATAATCACCGGAAGTGTCTGCCAGACGAACATCGTAAGTGTTTTCAACGGGTGCGTGCGATGTCATCGCGACTTCCGTGTGGAATTCCTGCTGCTGAAACAGATAATAAGAACCAAAGCAAAGCATCAGAACCGATGCCAGCCCTCCGGCCAGCCAGCGATTTGACCAGCGAGCCACGGTCGAAAAGGCTTTGACGGTCTGCGTCGTTAGGAACAAAGTCTGACGCTCCAACTGTCTGCGAACAACTTCGACCATGCCAACAGGGGCAGGTTCGCGTGGTAAATCCCGCAGCAGGTCTCCCAGCTGACGGAACTCATTGAACAGACACTCGTCATCCATATTTTTATCGAGACGGCTCTTCACCGCATCGCGTTCTGCTCCCTCGAGTTCATCATCGAGATAAGCAGAGATCAGTTCGTTATTCAGTTCTTCGTTCATAATACAAACAGTGTGAAGTTCAGCTGCCGGAAAGAGAGGACACTCGCACTCATCTCATTTCCCATGGCTGGCCGAATTGTCAAAAATTAAAACTCCTGATTGTTTACGTGGTTTGATCCGTCAATGTTCGAATTAAGTATTGGTTGTCGTATTGAGTTTTCCAGGAAATTCCTCGTCAGCCAGCAATCGCGTTAATCGTTCCCGCAGTAAAATACGGGCACGATAAATGCGACTGCGAATGGTGCCGAGAGGGACATTCAGGATCTCTGCGATCTGTTCATATTTAAAGTCTTCAATTTCTTTAAGGATGAGAACGGTCCGAAATTCTTCCGGCAGGTCTGCCAAAGCCGCCTGGACTTGACTTTGACGTTCCTGCACCTGCAGATTTTGACTCGGATCGGCACTGTTTTTATCGGCAGGGAGGTCAATGCGTTCTCGCTCAGCAGGCCTGAGCCCCACTGTTTTGACTCTCTTTTTCCGCTGGCGGCTCATGGCCACATTATACGCCACCCGGAACAGCCAGGAATAAAAGTTTGCATCGCCCCGAAATGTATCTAATTTGCTCCAGGAGAGCACAAAGGCATCCTGAACCACATCGCGCGCGTCTTCCCGGTTGCGAAGGATCTGGAACAGAGCGTTGTAAAGCCTGTCCTGATATCGCGTTACGAGTAAATCAAACGCATGAGTCTGTCCGTCAACCGACTCAGCAATGAGTTCAAGGTCTGTTTTTTTCACGGTACTTACATTAAAGACGCGAGCATAAAAAGAAGAGTTCCCGGAATTTGGCCGATTGCCCTGGGAAAACAAAGAATAACCATTTCCCCATCAATTCCGCAGCAGAATGTGCTTTGAAATTCAAATTCGTGAAAATTGATGGATTCGGGAATTCCACCTGCCTGAAAGGTTTGTACTGGTAAATTCTGGTTATTTACTTAGAGTGAGATCCACAGATTGACCTGGATTGATGTGATCAGTTTTTATGGCAGTTTTTATATAACTCAACAAATTTCAATTGCAGATACCTAAATTCAATATGTTACTGGCAGAAAGTCGTTCTCATGTCTAAGGATCACCACCTTTCTAAATCCCCTAATCTCTATCTTTGCTTTGCAGTTTTTCTTTTGACTGTTTTTTCAACGGTCCAAGCTGCGGATCCCCCTGCAGACTCAAAGCAAATAGTCGGCAGTCGTCCGAATATTGTGTTCATGCTTTCCGATGACATGGGCTGGGCCGAGCCCGGTTATAACGGTGGCGATCCCGAATTGACGCCGAATATCGATCGGCTGCGAAGTGAGGGAGTCAGCCTGACACAGTTTTATGCTCATTCGGTTTGTGCTCCGACGCGGGCGGCCATTATGACGGGGAAATACGCATTCCGAACCTGGTCGGACTGGCGATCGGAAGATTTTGGCAAGCCGAGTTATCTGGCGAAGTTGAACCTCACACTCGCAAAGAATGAGCGGGGAGAAGAGACGCGACGCATCCATGCTCTCGATACGAATGAGCGGACAAGAGCCGAGTATTTGCGGGATGTCGGTTACTTCACGGCTATCACGGGAAAATGGCATTGCGGCGAATGGTTGCCCGAGCACTTACCGATGGGGCAGGGGTTTCTGCATCAATATGGGCACTACGCCTGGGGCATTGATTACAACAACTACACCATTCCGCACAACGCACCGGCCCGTTTTGCTGTTTACGACTGGCATCGCAATCAGCAGCCGATTCAGGAACAGGGTTATACAACCGATCTTATCGCCAACGAGGCAACACGCTTGATCGCCGAGCAAAAGCAGGATCGACCGTTCTTCATTTATGTGCCGTTCAATGCGGTGCATGGACCGATTGAGGAAGTCCCCCGCTACACCGATCAATATCCTGCTCGACAAGCCGCGTTGAAATGTCTGGACGATGCAATCGGACGAGTAGTCGCAGCTGTGGACCAGCATGGGTTTGCACAGAATACACTTGTCATCTTTGCGAACGACAACGGCGGCTTAACCGAAGAAATGAACAAGCCCTGGAGGGGCACGAAGAACACCACCTTTGAAGGGGGTGTCCGGGTTCCCTGTGTGATGCGCTGGCCCGGCAAGATTGAACCCGGCACTGAAAACGATGGCATGATGCATGTGGTCGATCTGCTGCCAACATTCCTGACACTTGCCGGCGGACAGCATCCAGTACAAACCCCATTGGATGGAATCGACATGGTACGAATGATTTTCGATCAGGCAAAAAGCCCGCGCAATGAAATCATTTTCGAAGTGAGTGGCAGCGTTCGCCTTCCAACCATCCGCCAGGGTGATTTCAAACTGATGGGCGAGATGCTTTACAACATCAAAGAAGACCCGACAGAATCGACAGACATCGCCGCAAAACATCCTGAACATGTTAAACAGTTGCAGGCCAAACTTGCGAGAGCTGGCAAAGAGCGTCCCCCGCTGGGCGAAGTGAATACATTGATGGATCCTCCTCTCCCCTATGTCTACGGACAGCAGGAGAACGCGAATGCTCCAGCGTGGTTGAAGGCAGCGGTCGAAAAAGTTCGTGCGACCCAGCCAAAAGAATGGGCCGAAGGAGAAACTCCCTGGCCACAGGCTCCGCAGGGGGCGACCATCATTTATGAGGGCGATGGGCGATAAGTTAAACGAGTCTACTGTGAGGACTCTGACTTCTGCTTTTTGAAAAACGGAAAGCAGTTCCGGATACCGGCTTCGAGTTGATCCAGCCATTTCGCGATAATTGGGATTTCCTGAATGATGATGCCGATCCCGATAAAGGCGACGAAGCCCCCAGGTCCGGGTAACCAGCCAATTGCCATGCCGAAAAGGATTAGAAACAGACCTGTCGAGAACGTGAGCACGCGCCAGACGATCTGCTGCTCGCCCCGCTTTTCACGTCGGAATTCTGCATAGTTCTGAAATCGATTCCCACAGCAACCATCATGCAGAACTCTTAAATCGTCTCGAATGTTTTTCCATAACTTGCGAAACATGATTCAGATCCTGATTAATAAAATGCTCTGTGGAAAGCATATAAGCGTAGGGATTCCATTCACTCTCTACACATCGAGGAAGGTCAGTTCATACGGATGTCAAAGACTTGCGTCACAATTACTTTTCCACGAATGAACTGATAAAGGGTCAGGGCTTACGCATCGATTGTT
>DOCI01000080.1:26956-27255 GCA_003503535.1 Planctomycetaceae bacterium | reverse complement strand
CCACAAGTTGCCGAACTGACACTCGAAGGCGATGCCCCGGTCATGATGAATGATAAGGGACTCTATCCCATTCCAATGCCCGGTTTGAAAACCAAACGCGAGTATTAAGATTCGTGAGTTGTCTGTTGAGAAAATGTCCCTTTCATTCCGAGAGGGACATTTTCATTTCTACTTCAATATCTGGTAGCATCTTATTGGTCAAAATAATTGGGCTTTGCGTGTAATCTCATCTGCGTTTATCCGCGTTCATCTGCGGTTCAGAAAATTCCCAAACAGGCCCATCACTTCGTTCTGGGCGT
>DOCI01000080.1:13537-26814 GCA_003503535.1 Planctomycetaceae bacterium | reverse complement strand
TCACTTCGTTCTGGGCGTGCCACAAATTATTCATCTATAGAATCGGTCTTTTCGTAAAACAGAATTCGCATGCTCGCGACGGCGATTTCGAATTCGGTTTTGATCCATGGTTCAGGGACTTCCACTTCACATCTTCGGGGGACGCGGATGATGAGCAGGGAGATTTCTTTGGCGGTTGCTTCATCGGAGCCGAGTTTTTCGAGGGCCTTGTAGAGGGGTTCGCCCGGTTTGAACTGCTTCTCGGCCATTGGATAGGGGGGATCGAAAAAGATGACATCGAACGGAACGAGGTCCGGCACCCCTTTCGGACGGTAAGAGCATTTGACGGCATTTGTTCGCCAGCAAAGGGTTCGGTCTTCCACTCCCAGGTGAGCGGTGTTCTCCCTTAACAGTGTTGCTGCTCGATGATCCTGCTCGATAAAGACACAGCTTTTGGCTCCCCTGCTCATCGCTTCCAGGCCGAGTGTACCCGTGCCGCAGAAGACATCGAGTACGCGGGCCCCCGGTAAATCGGCTTCGATCCGGTCAAACAACATCTGCTTGACACGATCGAGAATCGGTCGAGTCGTCATTCCTGGGTTGACTTTCAGGTTTCGACCTTTGAAATCTCCGGCAATAATTCGCATCTGTTTCCTGGTATCGGCTGATGATTCTGACTGTGAAACTTACAGTATAGCTTTCTCGGGATGTGTGAACCATCGTGAATTGCGTCGAAATGTACCACAGGCTACAATTCAGTGCCTGCCAGAAAGTAATGCAGGGAATTTTCAAGAGTTGTTCCAGAAGGACATTGACTTTGACTTCTACACATTTGCTTCAATCGATCCGTACGTTCTGCCTGATGATTCTGGCCGTTATCGGATTGTTGATCGTCGTCGGCTGCAACGACACATCTGGTACAGATGCCGACTCAACCGAACCTCGACCTCTGAAAACGGTTCTCTGCACAACGGGCATGGTGGGGGATCTTGCCAGCGCGATTCTGGGACCGGAGGTTGAGGTTAATGTGCTGATGAAAGCAGGTGTCGATCCGCATCTGTTTACGCCCTCGCCCCGGGATATCAGCCTGATGAGTCAAGCCGATGCGATTTTTTATAATGGACTGCATCTCGAAGCGGGCTTGTCGCAGACCCTGGAACATATGGAGCAGAATCAGAAACAGTTCGTGTATGCCCTTGCGACAGGCTTAACGACGGAAGATGGTTTAATTGAAGTCGCGGCTGGGCAGTACGATCCGCATTTCTGGAATGATCTCGAATTGTGGCAGGTCGCCGCCAGGAAATTTGCGGATTCTCTTGGGGAACGATATCCCGATCAGGCAGAAGCATATAACACCCGAGCCGCGCAATACTGCGATCAATTACAGTCACTGCTCGAAACTTCTCGGGCACAAATCGAAAGGATTCCGGAGAATCGCCGCATATTGATTTCCGCTCATGACGCATTCGAGTATTTCGGGCGTTCACTCGGCCTGGAAGTGGCAGCGGTGCAGGGGATTAGTACGAATGCTGAGGCGAGTGTGAAGAAAGTCGAGTTGCTGGTCAGCCGTGTTGTCGATAACAAGATCCCTGCGATTTTTGCCGAGTCGAGTGTGAGTGATAAATCAATTCAGGCAATTATTGCTGGCTGCAAACAGCGTGGGGTCGATGTGCAGCTTGGGGGGACACTCTTTTCCGATGCCTTGGGGCCGGTCGGAAGTGGAGCGGAGACTTTTCCGACAATGTTTGCAGCCAATGTTAAAACGATTGTCGATGCCCTCAATACTACTCCTTAAATTATGGATGGGTGGCTGGGGTCGAAGCGTTGAGAAATCGTGCCATGGCTCTGTGAGCCGTGCATTGCGTGATCTTAGTTTCTTCCAACGCTCCTGAAGTCATAGCGCTGAAAAAACACGGCTCACAGAGCCGTGGCACACATCAAACGTGTTTTAACAGCAGGTAAAAACATAAAAGATTATACCTGCCTACGAGATCCCTTTCACTCAGATGAATTACCGTGTCGAATCCTTTTAGAAATCTTATTCTTATCGGCATGCCCGGAGCCGGCAAAAGTACGATTGGGGTCATCCTTGCCAAGCAGACCGCTCGGGATTTTGTCGATACCGATCTACTAATTCAGCTCAAGGAAGGTTGCTGTCTGCAGGAGACCGTAGATGAAAAGGGCTATCTGGAACTGCGACGGATTGAAGGAGACGTTCTACAAAATCTGGATGTGAAAAATCATGTTGTCGCGACAGGAGGAAGTGCGGTTTATTCGGACGCTGCGATGAGGCATTTAAGAAAATTGGGAACGATCGTTTATCTGAAAGTGAGTCTGCAGGAACTGGAGAGCCGGGTGACGAACGAGGCTCAACGGGGACTTGCCCGGCCTGATGATCAGACATTCGCACAGATGTACGACGAACGCTGCGAGCTGTATGAACGGTACGCGCAAGTGACGATTAAATGTGCTGGAAAGTGTCCTGAACAAATTGCCTCTGAAGTGGATAGCATGATTGCAGATTGATTTTCAGAGGCCATTCTGAAATCAATGCAGTTCGTATTTCATCTAATACTCATCATCCAAACGACTCGCATAATCGTCAGGCCGCTGTTCGATGGAGATGTTGATTGACGATGAATGGAATAGATTTCTTGCGACTTATTACGAATCGATCATTACATCTTCGTTTTCTGTTGCCTATTCCATTTGAGAGCATGATGTCTCAACCTGCGAGCGTTAAACGATGATTTCCCTGAATAAATTTCTGTTCGCAGTCCTATGTGCTCTACTCCTCAGTTCTTCTATGAGTGGAAGCGCCTCTGCTGAGACGTTTTACTTCATGACGGTTTACGGCTCTCAGTGTGAACCGCCGCGGGGGGATCGGGTGCATTCTTTTGCGACCTTTGTGAAAGCGACCGGCTGCGGTAATGACTGGAATCAATATCAGCTCGAAGTGCATACAATCAGCTGGTTGCCCGTGACCAAAGAGATCAAAATCTGGAGACTGGTTTCCGAAGAAGGAGACAATTTCGGATTACATGAGACGATTCGCTGGGCTCTTAAGGGTGGGGCAAATGTACAAAAGTGGGGGCCTTATCAAGTTTCCTGCGAGACTTTTCATCGAGCGGTGCATCGAATTGGCTTGCTGAATGCAGATTTAATTGCTTATCAGGCGATCGATCCCGTTCTACGAACTGAGATTTCAAACTGTATCCATGCCGTTTCCGGAGTAGATCCTTATGATCCTCGAACACGATATCCATTGATACGTATAGGCTATTCTGCAAGCGAGCATATCGCCGAGGTCTTTCTGGAAAATGGTCTGATTCTGGATGCTGAAGTGAGGCATCTGTGGTTAGACAAACGACTGGGGCTGTGTCGCTATCCCATCGAAACAAGTTCTCTCAAAGCTCCACTGATCAGTGCCGGTGTCGGGGTGACTCCCCGTCGGGAAAACCGCTCGGAACTGGATCATGTACGCGTGCGGGCTTGTCCTGATTTTATCGTCCCGCCAGGCTGCCAACGATAAAATCTGCTGCTTCTGAACGACACGCTGACTCGTCAAATGATTGCCATTCATGTTAAACATGCGAGCAGTTGCTAGCTGCTTCATCATATGCATACCCTCCTATGCATAATTTGAGAATGCCCCTGAATGTTGCCAAAAAACATCAGGCTGCATTTCCACACCCTGCTTCTGTTCATTTTACGTGAATTCCCCAATTTAATCTTTGCATTGCGATCCCTGATGTTAGATTATTAATCATGGGTATCCAGGTCCCCTATATTGACTATTTTTGCAGCTCAGATTGGCATCGGGGGCCGACAGTCACACGTGTGGTTGTATTTTATTTATTTCAGAGGGGAGAAATTCGTATGAGTAGTTGGGTAATGGGATCGCTGGGTCGATTCCTGGCAGTGGCATGTCTGGCTGTTGTGACGACACCGGCCTTGGCGGGCGATTGTGCATGCAAACCGAGCTGTGCATCAGCTTGTGAAAAATGCTGTGAAGGTGCAGAAGGATGCGATAAATGTACTGTCGTTGAAAAAACTGTACGACGTCCACAATGGGTGACGGAAATGAAAACCGTCACTGTGACCGAGTACGAGAAGCAGGAAAAAGAAAAAACTTACACCGTCTGTAAGAAAGTTCCTCACACTGAAACGAAGACTCGCGAAGTGGAATACACCGAGTGGGTCGAAAAGGAAATCGAAAAACTGTACACAGTTTGCGAAGTTCAGAAAGAGGAAACTGAAGTCGAGTACGAAGTAATGGTTCCTGAAAAAGTGACCAAAACCGGAACTCGCACCGTGATGAAGAAAGTGGTCACTCCAACCGAAAAAACTTTCACACGCATGGTTCCTAAAGAAGTAACCAAGACCGGAACCCGTAAGGTGATGAAGCCTGTGTGGGAAGAAGTCGAAAAAGAGTACACTCGCATGGTCCCTAAAGAAGTGACCAAGACCGGAACACGCAAGGTCATGAAACCTGTGTGGGAAGAAGTCGAAAAAGAGTACACTCGTATGGTTCCTAAAGAAGTGACCAAAACCGGAACTCGCTGTGTGTGGGAAACGGTCAAAGAAGAAAAGACACGCACAATCAAAGTCGACAAAGGTCACTGGGAATGCGTCGAAACTGAATGCCCGTCTTCTTGCAACAAATGCTGCAAACCTTGCTGTGAATCTTGTAGCGAACCAAAAACCTACATGAAAAAATGCTGGGTTCCTGAATGTGTTGAAAAGGAAATCACTTACACTGTCTGTAAACGAGTTCCACACAAAGAAGAGTACGAATACACAGTGACTGTTTGCGAACCGGAAACCTACACCAAAATGGTTAAGGTCTGCAAATGCGAATGTGTTGAAGAAGAGTACGAGTACACTGAAACTGTTTGCGAGCCAGAAACCTACACCAAAACGGTTAAGACATGCAAGCACGAGTGTGTTGAAGAAGAGTACGAGTACACCGAAACTGTCTGTGAAAAAGAAGAGTACACCAAGACTGTGGACGTTGTCACTTGTGAAGAAGTCGAAGAAGAGTACGAGTACACTGTTGTTGAGTGCAAGCCTGTCACAAAGACAAAAACTGTCGTGACCTGCAAAAAGGTTCCCGTCGAAAAGACAAAAACCTGCACAGTCAAAGAGCCTGTCACTAAAACTCGTACTGAAGAGTACGAAGAGACAACTTACGAGCTCGTCAAAGAAGAAAAAACCAAGACATACACAGTTTGTGTACCTGTCCAGGTTGAAAAAGAAATCGAAGTGAAAGTTTGCCGCTGCGTTGAAGAAGTGATCGAATGCAAAGTGCCTTGCAAAGATTGCTGCAAAAAATGCTGCGGTTGCAAATAATCGGAACTGACTTTGTCAGTGAGACGACTGAAGGAAATCAACTTGCGACTCAAGCCTGCTCCTCTGCAGTGATAAAATCGAAAGATTGAATTCTCTCAGCGAAAATTAGAAAGCGACCCGAGACTCCTCTGTCTCGGGTCGCTTTTCTTTATTGGTGCTTAACTGGAATCTAAATCGACGCCTTCCCCTCGCTGACGCTTCTTGCTTGTATCCTTTATAGCCGCGATTCTCCCAAAGCAATTAACTCGATCCAGCGGTTCGGAAGTTCAGCGGGATCGACTGTGATGGCAATAAATAACAGCGTGCTGTGAACCGCTTTGGTAAACAGCGTTGGAGGGGCAGGGGCTTCGGGGAGATCGGGAGCGGAGAGGGAGCCTGCGCTCCAGAAAATCGTTTGAGCAATCCAGCCCGCGGGAGTTTCCAGGCCAGCAACATCGACCAGTTTTTCCGCTTCACGACGATTCTCTTCCGTCGGCTCATTTTGCCACGCCTCTGCAACGGATTGAACTTCTGGATTGAGTTCAGGGAGTGATTGCCCATAAGTTTGATAGGCTTCCATTTCCCACGCGACCGATTTCTGAGCTCCAATCAAAGCGGCAATCAAACGCACGGTATCTCCCCAGAATTCTTCCTGCTTGAGTTCGGCTATCACCTCAGAGGCCTCAAGTTCGGGATTATTAACATCCAGACTGGTTGAGATCTGCAGGTCGGCCAGTAAGATCGCCAGCGCGGGCGTTTCGGCTTCGACCTGCTCGGGTTCCGACGATTCTTCCTGAATTGCTTCGACCGTTTTCTTTTGCGGAATCTGTTGAGCGGCATCGCGAACCTGAAAGTGAGAATTGCCAGCGACGATTAAATCGCCATGTTTAAGCAGGGTTTGTCGAATCGGCTGGCCGTTGCAAAAAACGGTATATTCCGGTCGAGCAGAATTCAGAGACCAACCACTGGAGGTGGAAAGGATCTGAAAATGGATTTCCTGCAGTTCCTCATCCCCGGAACAACTCATCTCGGCCCATGAAGATCGTCCAACTCGCAACTTCTGGCCGGATCTTATGAACGTTTGCAGCCCGAGATCCGGCCCTTCTACGACTTTCAGTACCAGCGTTTGCATCAGGCTTACTTTCTTTGCAGGACCTGTTTTTGATCCTTCTACTCTTATTTGCGACTGAATAATTTCCGACGCTTTCCAATTATACTCTGGCCACTGGTCACTCAAAACTGGCCACTAATCCCTACAGCAAGACCACAAACATCATCACTTTGCCGAGAAATCGATCTCCGGAACTTCGCAATCAAGTCGACATGAGCGTCTGTCGATAGGAAGAATACCTATATCCATTATGAAATCCCCATCTCACCTAGTATCCCAATGTCTCGTAACTTGTGATGGGATTAAGTGTTCGTTGGAAATTGACGGAATATACAAACCAGCCATGCTGGGCGACCCTGTTTTGCAGGGCAAGCGTGTTCATATTGAATTCAATTCAGTGAAGAATGTAGCGTTATGTCGACCGAACCGATTCTTGATTTGGAATTATTGAGCCGTCCGATTTCGGAAGGACTTCCTGCGGGAGTCGATTTGCGCGATGATACGTCGCCCAATTCGATTTATTATCGCATCAAGGATGCACGCTCACAAGCTCGTGCCGCAGAGCGTCAAATCGAGATGGGCGATACAGAAGCAGTCGCGGACTGGCGACCGATTCTGCAAACCGTGCCCGAAGTGTTGGAGAAATCGTCTAAAGATTTCGAAATGACAGCATACCTGCTCGAAAGCCTCGTGCGAATTCACGGCTTTGCAGGGATGCGGGATGGGTGCCGGCTCATTGAAGCGTATGTCAAAGAGTTCGGCGATGTGATTTATCCGTTGCCAGATGAAGATGGGCTGGAAACTCGACTGGCTCCGCTGGTTGGTCTGAACGGTGAAGATGCGACCGGCACATTGATTATGCCGCTCAAAAATGTGCCCATCACAGGTGAAACCAGTGAGGGAGCTTACGGACTGGCACAGTACACTCAAGCTATGGAACTGGAAAAGGTTGATCCGGGTGCACGTGATCGCCGTATTTCTCAGGGAGCCATTTCACTCGATACCTTTAATATGGCTCTCTCTGCCACACCCGCAGAAGAGTTCGGCGAAATTCGCGACGATCTTCAGGAAGCGATCACGGCTTTCAAGGAGATGACAGCCACTCTCGATGAAAAATACGGTCGAGACTCTCCACCGTCATCCAGCATTCGACAAACACTGGAAGAAATTCTGGAAACACTCGAAAAAGTCGCCCGGGATAAACTGGCCACGCTCTCTACTGAAGAGGACCTGGAAGAAACCAGCGAGGAAGTCGCAGCCGAGGCAGGTGGAACTACACCTAAAGCTGCAGCAAGCGTGAATAGTGTGGAAGGGATTCGATCCCGCGAAGATGCATTTCGAATCTTGCTGCAAGTCGCGGAATATTTCCGCAAAGCCGAACCACACACGCCGATTTCCTATGGCATCCAACAAGTTGTCCGCTGGGGACGATTGCCATTGCCAGAGCTGATGAAAGAGTTGATTCCGGATGAAAGTTCGATCCACCAGATGTTTCGTCTGGTTGGCATTCGCACGAGTGAGACTGAAGGCGAGGAATAGTTTCATCATCGAATTTCAACAACAGGGTGGTACGTCCCAGAACGCAGTGATGGGCGTGGTGAATCCAGAAGCCCACGCTCTTCGCTTCACTCAGAGCGTGCCACCCGGTGATCTCTTCAACGATGAATTTCCGATGAAAACCTACCGAGCGGCTTTCAACAATCTCCCCTCCATTTTCAAAAACTCTGCAGGTCCACATTGGCGGACCCGATTTCTTGAGCTAGACTGTCAGAGACGGCTGGAACAGGCAGTCAATCAAAGTCAAGGCTTAAATTCATTCTTCGCATTTTTTCTTGGCGAGTGAATTTTTAATACAGTATGATCTAACCGAAACGATTTTCAGAATCGTGAGGCGAATCAATCAATTTTTTCCGGAATCGTTTTCGGGCGGTTCTTCTTTAGACAAATCTGCTGGGAGGCATTATGGCGAGCGTGCATGATAAGCTTGGCCGGGTTCGCAAACCTCGGGTTCACATTACTTACGAAGTTGAAACAGGCGGTGCACAGGTTCAAAAAGAACTGCCATTCGTCATGGGAGTTGTTGGCGACTTCTCCGGCGATCCGACCGAACCTCTCAAGCCACTACGCGATCGCAAGTTCGTGCAGATTGATCGAGACAACTTCGACGACGTGATGGGCCGGATGAAACCGGGCCTGGAAATGAAAGTCGAAAACACACTGGCAGGCGATGGCAGCGAAATGGCCGTCAATCTGACTTTCAAATCGATGGACGATTTCGAGCCAGGCAAAGTGGCCCGTCAAATCGAACCTCTGAGTAAGCTGCTCGATACACGAGATAAATTACGGGACCTGCTGACCAAAGTTGAC
Organism: Planctomycetaceae bacterium; assembly: GCA_003503535.1. Classification (GTDB taxonomy): domain Bacteria; phylum Planctomycetota; class Planctomycetia; order Planctomycetales; family Planctomycetaceae; genus Rubinisphaera. The sequence continues at coordinate 18,026 of DOCI01000080.1, read as the reverse complement.
CGTTCTGAAGACCTCGAGAATCTGCTCGAGAAAGTTCTTCAAAATCAGGACGACCTGAAAGCGATGTCAAAAGACCTGGGCCTTGAGGATACAGAATAGTTCAGCGTAACTGCTTAACGAACGGTAAAAAATGTTGTCCAGCACGACAGCGGAGTGCGTGACAGTGATTTGTGCACCAAAATAAAGCCCGCCACGGGCACGAGAATGGAGATGCTGAATATGAGTGCGTCCGAAGAAACAAAAACTGATGCCGCAGCCGCAGAAACGACTGAGCAGACAGTAAGTCTGCTTGATCAGGCGATTGCTGTGACTAAAGCAACCGATCGTTCACGAGCAGAAGAGTTGCTCTCGGCCCTGACAACCGAAGCGTTGAAGGGAACGGTTACTTTTGACAAAAGTATCACCGCGACCATCAACAATGCGATTGCAGCGATCGACCAGACTCTCTCTGAGCAGTTGGCTGTCGTGTTGCATCACCCGAAATTTCAGAAGTTGGAAGGTTCCTGGCGAGGCTTACATCACCTCATCATGGGAAGTGAAACCGGTCAGAATCTGAAGATCAAAGTGATCGATGTCTCGAAGAAGGAACTGTTCAAGGATCTCGACAAAGCGGTCGAGTTTGATCAGAGCCAGTTGTTCAAGAAGATGTACGAAAACGAATTCGGTTCGCCTGGTGGAGAGCCTTACGCGGCTCTGATCGGTGATTACGAATTTTCTTCGCATCCTCAAGATCTGTCGATGCTCGAAAAGATTTCCAATGTGGCCGCAGCGGCATTCTGTCCGTTCGTCACCGCAGCTGATCCTGCTCTGTTCGGATTTGATACCTGGACCGAACTGGCATCACCTCGCGATCTCGAAAAGATTTTCGACTCAGCCGAGTACGCCAAATGGCGTTCGTTCCGCGAATCAGAAGATTCACGTTTCGTCACGATGACCATGCCCCGTGTTTTGTCTCGCCTCCCTTACGGAGCAGGGACTTCACCTGTCGAAGAATTTGACTTCGAAGAAGTTGAACTCGATGCCCAGGGCAATTCAATGCCTGTCTCACACGATCAGTATACTTGGATGAATGCCTCTTATGTGATGGGAACAAATCTCACACGCGCGTTCTCCAAATATGGCTGGTGCACAGCGATTCGTGGCGCAGAAGGTGGCGGTAAAGTCGAAGGTCTGCCAACTCACATCTTTAAGAGTGACGATGGCGACACCGACATGAAGTGTCCAACCGAACTGGCCATCACCGATCGCCGTGAAGCGGAGTTGAGCAAACTCGGATTCCTGCCACTGTGTCACTACAAGAATACGGATTACTCGGTCTTCTTCGGCGGTCAAACGACTCAGAAACCAAAGAAGTACGACGAAGCCGATGCGACTGCCAACGCAGCAATTTCTGCTCGTTTGCCTTACATCATGGCGACCGCTCGTTTCGCTCATTACCTCAAAGTGATGGCACGGGACAAAATCGGTTCGTTCATGGAAGTGACCGATTGTGAAGAATGGCTCAATCGCTGGATCACGAATTACGTGACTGCCGATCCAAAGCCTTCCGAAGATACCAAAGCCCGTTACCCACTTCGCGAAGCACGCGTTTCGGTTCAGGAAATCCCCGGGGCACCCGGTTCCTACAATGCCGTCGCTCACTTGCGTCCGTGGTTGCAAATGGAAGAACTGACGACCTCACTGCGAATGGTCGCCAAAATTCCTCAATTGGGGTAATTGGTGGTAATAAACTTAAGATGGTTCCAGAGAATTCTTTATGAAGTCTCTGGAACCTTTTTGTTTTGAGATGGGATTTTTTTATACCATCCTCTAAGATTCGCAAAACGAAATTAAGAGGAGCAGGGTGGCACGTCCCTGAGCAAAGCGAAGGGCGTGGACTGTGATAATCACCACGCCCATCACTTCGTTCTGGGACGTGTCACCCAATTCATTTCACCTTGATCATGTTTTTCCGAACGTTCTGAATCTAATCCCCGTACTATTGTCGTGAACAGGTGGGCCTGATGCGAGCAGAGACTTCGAATGAGTCCGAACGGAGCGACTTATTTCTGGAAGAGACTGCCACCGCTGCCGAACCAGCCTCTCACTCCCTGTTCGATTTGATCTCGACCAACCCCCAAACCGCTGAACCGGATGATTTTCTAAATCGCTGGCTCAAAGAGAAAGATCCGATCAAGGCCCTGGCTGCCTGGGTTGATCGTTCTGCAGGTCGCTCGCTTCCAAACTCTGCCAGGCAGGCACTCAGGCGAATCAATCGCGAGATTGGTCAAATCGATCAATTGCTCAATCGTCAACTCAATGAAGTGATACACCATCCTCGCTTTCAAAAGCTCGAAGCGAGCTGGCGGGGAGTCCGGCACCTGATTGACTGTGCTGATCCTGATGCCAATTGCAAAATCCGTCTGCTCTCCCTCTCCTGGGGAGCGCTGGTTCGCGATTTGGATCGGGCGATTGAGTTTGATCAGAGTCAGTTATTTAAGAAAATTTACAGCGAAGAATTCGGCACCTCTGGCGGTGAACCTTACTCGGCTATTCTGGGCGATTACGAAATTCATCTGCGGCCCGATAAAAATCACAAGACCGATGACGTCAATGCGCTCAAATCTCTGACTCAAGTGATGGCAGCTGCCTTTGCACCGTTTATTGCTTCTGCTCATCCGTCACTGTTTGGGCTTGATTCCTTTCAGGAACTCGAACGTCCCAGCGATTTGACGAAGCTGTTTAATCAGCCCGAATATATCACCTGGAATTCATTGCGGGATCTGCCCGATTCCCGATTTCTGGCTTTGGCACTTCCCCGCATATTGATGCGGAAACCTTACGAGGGGCGCGGCAAAGAAGTCGCTCATTTCCCGTTTCAGGAAACGACCGATTCAGCCGATGAAGCCGACTATCTCTGGGGGAATGCCGCCTATGCACTGGGCGGCGTGATGATTCGCTCATTTTGTCAGAACGGCTGGCTGGCCGATATTCGTGGAGTGAGACAGGATCGGGATGAAGGAGGACTGGTGACCGGATTGCCGGAGATTTCCTGGAAGACGGATCGCGAAGGGATCGCTGTCAAACCTCCAGTGGATGTTGTCATCCCGGAATCGATGGAAGCCGAGTTCAGTAATCTCGGATTCACTGCTCTTTGCCCCTGCAACATCACTCGACTCCCCGCTATTCATTCGACGCCTTCATTACAGAAACCGGAGCAGTTCGATAGCGACAGTGCGAATACCAGTGCGCGACTTTCTTCGATGATGCACTACATGCTGTGTGTCTCTCGGATCGCACATTATGTGAAAGTGTTGGGACGCGAGAAAATCGGTTCCTATACCGAAGCGGCGGACTGCGAAGAATATTTAAACGACTGGCTTCGTCGATATGTGACTCAGGACGATGATGCCGAAGCGGAAATCAAAGCCAAGTATCCTTTACGGGAAGCCGAGGCAACCATTCGAGAAAAGCCGGGCGAGCCCGGAAACTATTATTGTACGATCCACCTTCAGCCACATTACCAAATGGACGATATGGTCTCTGCGGTGAAGCTGACGACGGAAATCAGTTCGACCAGTAGTCGATAAAGTCACATCAAATGTTAATCACGTCAGGCTCAGTCTGACCTACAACAATGAGGAACAGCCGTGAAACCGATTGAACATTTTGAAGCGGGCGAATTACAGCAGGCTGTCGCGACGGCACTCGAATCGGTGAAGTCGGCTCCGACCGATCTGGAAAAGCGGATGATCCTTTGCCAGATGCTTTCGTTTGCCGGGGATTTTGAGCGAGCCGATAAACAACTCGACCTGCTGGCGACACAATCCCCCGATGTCGCGATCTCACTGGCTGAGTTTCGACAGTTGATCCGAGCAGAGCAGGCTCGACGTGATTTCTACACTAATGGCCGCCTGCCTGAGTTTCTCGGGGAGCCGACCGAAAGTCAGAAGTTGCAACTCAAAGCCAGCATCGCTCTGCGGGAAGGGAATGCCGCTGAAGCGGGGAAATTGCTCAATGAAGCTTTGGAGATCAGTCCTGAGATTCAAGGGACCTGCAACGGTGAAGCCTTCACAGGCTTTCGCGACCTCGATGATTTGCTCGGCACGACCATTGAACTACTCACCAACAACGGTAAATACTACTGGGTACCAGCCGAACGAATCCGCGAATTAACATTCGCTCCAGCTGAGGCTTATCATCATCTACTCTGGAGACGAGCAGAAATTCGCGTGGAAGAGGGGCCGGAAGGGGTTGTCTATCTGCCTGCGATTTACGCGAATCCCGGCCTCGATGAAGACGACAAAGCCAAACTGGGCCGATTAACAGACTGGCACGAAGTTCCCGAGGGACCGATTCTGGGAATCGGTCAAAAAACCTGGCTGGTGGGCGAGAACGATCTGCCCATCATGACGATCGAGACGTTATCGGTTTCGACTGAGAATGAGTGAGTGTGGTAGTCTATCTGTTGGCGAGCCGAGTCAGTCATGACTCGGGTGGGTTCGAGTCA
>DOCI01000080.1:12821-13450 GCA_003503535.1 Planctomycetaceae bacterium | reverse complement strand
TCATGACTCGGGTACGTTCGATTCTCAGAGTCAATCTATTTTCAAAAAACACACAAGGATCGTGAGAAAACCAGAGTCATGACTGACTCGGTTCCCCTCTCCTGAAAGAAAAGTCTCAACATCGTGGATGTCAATAAACCGGTCATTTCATCGATTCTCGATCGTCTCATTGATGATCGTCCCGATCAGAAAGTCGAGACGACGCGTTACGTTCCTCAACTTCGCGATCTGCGGCAATCGGTGAGGCGGGATCTGGAAAATCTGCTCAATTCGAGAATCAGCGCGGCGACGATTCCTTCGCATTTTATGGAACTTCAGCGATCCGTTGTCGGCTATGGGATTCCCGATATCAGTGGAGCTGACTTGAGTACCGAACGCAAACGTCGAGAATTTTTAAGGTCCGTCCAGGAAGCAATTCAACGATTTGAACCTCGTTTCAAATCGGTCCGCGTACAACTTTTAGCGTCGGATGAATATGTCGACAGAACACTACGATTTCGCATTGATGCCGTGATGTATGCCGATCCTTTGCCAGAATCAATCGTCTTCGATTCCTCCTTCGAACCGAAGTCTGGTCAGTTCAAGGTGAAAGGGATTTGACAGGGGATTGAACCGCCAAGACGCCAAGG
>DOCI01000080.1:12425-12720 GCA_003503535.1 Planctomycetaceae bacterium | reverse complement strand
ATTGAACCGCCAAGACGCCAAGGAGGAGAGAGTTTTCCGTGGTATTGCGGGCCGATTAAAACTTCGATGATTTTTTTAATTACCACTAAGTCACAAAGACACGAAGAGAGTTTTGGTTTGCGATGTCAGCTAACTAAATAAACTTGAAAAACTTTAATGAATGCGATTGCTTTTTAATTTGACGCTCAATCTCCCCAAAACTCTTTGTGCCTTCGTGGTTTAATAATTTTTCTTTTGTCTAACCAACAAATTTACTCACTCAATCTCTCTAAAACCTTGGCGTCTTGGCGGTTCA
>DOCI01000080.1:10221-12314 GCA_003503535.1 Planctomycetaceae bacterium | reverse complement strand
GCGTCTTGGCGGTTCAATATTTTTCATTCTTAATTTTCCATTACTAGCTCACGGTGATTTTGTATGCAGGATGATTTACTGCGGTGGTATAACAACGAGCTCGGGTTTCTCCGACGGATGGGGGAAGAGTTTGCGCGGGAGCATCCGAAGATTGCGAGCCGTCTGAAACTCGGGCCGGAGTCGAGTCAGGATCCGCATGTTGAGCGATTGATTGAAGCGGTTGCGTTTCTGAATGCGCGGACACGTCAGAAAATCGATGATGATTTCCCCGAGCTATCCAATGCCATTCTCGAAGTCCTGCAGCCTCAATTCCTGGCTCCGATTCCCTCGATGATGATCACTCAGTTCAAGATTGGGGAAAGCGAAGCCAACTCCGTCAGCGGCTACACGATCGAACGTGGCACCAGCATTGAAACAGAATCCATTCAAGGCGAACCCTGTCGATTCCGGACCAGCAATGCCGTCACCATCTGGCCGGTACAGGTGCAGGGAGGGAGTTGTCACAGCAGGCCCTTCAAAGCTCCGATGACGAAAAACTCGAAGGAAGCCGCGGGGGTCATTCATTTGACACTCAAAACGCGATCACCCGAATTTTCGATCAATCAGATCGAATGGGAGTCACTCCGTTTCTACCTGAGTGGACTCCCGCAGATTACTTACCCTCTTTATGAAACGCTCTGCAATAATGTGACAGAAATCGCATTCGCTCGTTCTGTTCAGGATGAGAATCCGCTTGTGTATTCGCCCGATATCATCCGACAGGTTGGTTTTGAACCCGAGGATATTTTGTTGCCCGGCTCCGAACGGACGGCTTGGGAACATCGCCTGCTAACGGAGTTCTTTGTCTTCCCGGAAAAGTTTCTATTCTTCGATCTTGAAAAGCTCGACTTACTCAAAGAATCCGATTTTACTGAAGAACTCCATATCTTTTTTTATCTGAATGAGACTTTAGCCGAGTTGGAAAACGATGTGACGGCCTCCACATTCCAACTGGGATGTACGCCGACGATCAATCTGTTTAAACAACGAGCCGACCCCATTTATCTGACACAAACCGAATTTGAATATCCGGTTTGTGGAGATGTCCGTCGTCCAGATGCTGTGGAAATTTACTCGATAGATGAAGTGACTGCTCAGGACAGCAACGGCGATGAGTTTGATTTTCAGCCGTTTTATTCAGTCGATCACCTGCATGAAGGCGCGGGCGATCAAAATGGATTCTGGCATTCGATTCGCCGCGATAGCAAATTCAGCGAGACGGATGCCCAAAGTGGTTCCGAAGTTTTCATTTCCTTTGTGGATTTGTCATTTACGACGATTCAGCGCGATGACTGGATTGTAAATCTGGAGACGACTTGTCTGAATCGGAATCTACCCGAAAAGCTGCCTTACGGGAGAGGTCAACCGAAGTTGTACTTCTCGGAAGAAGCCGGGGCGGTCAGTGATGTACTGGCTCTTTCTGCACCGACAGCGACCGTACGGCCCCCGATGTTAAATCATGCTCGCTGGAAACTGATTTCGAACTTGAGTCTCGATCATCTCTCCCTCGTCGGAGATGACGAAGCGGCGAAAGCGTTGCGAGAGATTCTGGCGATCTATGATTTTGAAGAGTCGAGTGCTTCCCGAAATATGATTCAGGCGATCAAGTCGGTGACTTCCCGGCGTGTGACTCGCCGCATTCACGAGAGCAACTACAGTGGAGTGAGCCGGGGAATTGAAGTGACGGTGACGTTCGACAGTCAGGTTGATGAGCCAAAACTGTTTTTGCTGGCTTGCGTGATTGAGCGATTTCTCGGACAAGCCTGTACACTCAATTCCTTTTCTCAGTTGATCGTGCAGTCCGACAATGAAGATGTGATCTGGAAGAAATGGGCCCCCAGAACAGGAAGTCGCATCCTCTTATGATTCGCCGTCTTATCAAAATGACTCGAAAGTTTCGTTTGCTTCAGGCAATCCGTCTGGTGGAAATGCAGACGATTCGTGCACAAATAGGTCGTGGTCGACTTCAGCAGATCGGTTCAAATTCGAGTCCAGATCAGGAACCGATCCGCCTCGGCTGGGTCGCCAAAGCTCGTTTCGCCGGCAGTGAAGTC
>DOCI01000080.1:7434-10166 GCA_003503535.1 Planctomycetaceae bacterium | reverse complement strand
AACCCGCTGGCAATCAACCCGGATTTTCAAATCAATTGATACGTCTGCAGACATCGGTCATGGGACTGACGGGGCCGACCGGCGTATTGCCATTGCACTATACATCGCTGCTGCTGCAACGCCAAAAGCTGCACGACAATGCGATGACCGACTTTTACGATATTTTCAATCACCGTTCGCTTTCGATTTTTTATCGCGCCTGGGCCAAACAGCAAATTCCGGTCTCCTATGAAACGAGCCGATTGATTGGGGATCGCCCGGATCGAATCACTTCGCTGTTGAACAGTCTGGTCGGTCAGGGATTTTCGGAACTCCAGAAACGAACTCCTGTTCCCGATCAAACGCTGCTGATGTTCGCCTCACTGTTTTCTTCAAGAAGACGAACAGCTTCTGGTCTGGAGAATATTTTGCGGATCAGCATGAAGATTCCTGTCGAGGTCGAGCAGTTTCAACCTCAATGGTTGAATCTGGAACTGGAGGAGCGAACCAGACTCGGCAGTCGGGACCAGGAAGTGATCGCGAACAATCAACTGGGGCGATCGGCGATATGTGGTGAGCGCGTCTTCGATTTGCAAAGTCGATTTCGCATTGTTTTAACGACAGCTTCCTATTTAGAATTTGCGAGCTTCCTTCCCGATCAGAAAAAACTGAAGGTCATTCAGGAATTGACCCGACGTTATGTCGGAATGGAGTACGATTTTGACGTTCAGGTAAAACTTTCAGGAAAAGATGTCCCGGCGTGTCAATTGAGCCGAGAACAGAAAATACCTGCACGACTTGGCCGCAACAGTTGGTTGCGAAGTCGTTCGATGACGGGAACCACTGGAGATGCTGTTTTTAATATCGCCGATTCTGCCTGAGAATCAATTGCTCTCCAGTGAGTAATGTTTTACAAATTATCAATCTAACCTCAGTGACTTACACGTTCCAATTGGATGGGAAAACAACTCGATGGTCAGCGTCAATCTCAAATCACTGGTTGGTAAGCTCAATCCGACAACGCAGCGAACACTTGAAGGAGCAGCTGGGCTTTGTTTGTCGCGGACAAATTATAATGTCGAACTGGAACATTGGCTCTACAAACTGGTTGAAGAACCCGATACCGATCTCACCATCATTTTCAAGCAGTTCGATGTTAACCCCGCCCGCGTGTTGCAGGAGTTGACCTCGTCTATGGATCGGTTCAAAACCGGCAACGCCCGGCCGCCAGCATTGTCTCCGGATTTGATCACAGCAATTCGTGAAGCCTGGATTCTGGGTTCCGTCGAGTACGGCAGTTCTCTTGTTCGTACTGGATATTTGCTGGCCGCGATTCTGGCGGATGAAACGCTCGGTCGAACTGTCGCGGGTGCATCCAGTGAACTGAAGCAAATCACTGCCCCACAATTATTGAGCCAACTGTCTGTCCTGTTACCCGAATCTCGTGAAGCGGGTGGCGAAGCGATTTCTTCAAAGACCGCCAGTCCCTCTTCTGGCGGACAGCCGGTCAAGCCGGGAGGTGTTTCGAAGACTCCTTCGCTCGATCAATTCACCGTCGATATGACTGAGCGTGCCCGTCAGGGTGAGATCGATCCTGTGCTCGGACGCGATGAAGAAATCAGCCAGGTCGTCGATATTCTGACTCGCCGTCGTCAGAACAATCCGATCATCGTGGGAGAGCCGGGTGTCGGTAAAACCGCGGCTGTGGAAGGCTTCGCGCTCCGTATCGCTGCAGGGGATGTTCCCGAACCTTTGAAAAATGTTTCTTTGCGATCGCTCGATTTGGCATTGTTGCAGGCAGGAGCTGGGGTTAAGGGTGAGTTCGAAAATCGATTAAAGTCGGTTCTGAATGAAGTGAAATCCTCACCTCAGCCAATCATCATGTTCATCGATGAAGCACACACGATGATCGGAGCTGGCGGTTCTGCGGGACAGGGCGATGCCGCGAATCTGCTGAAACCGGCTTTGGCACGCGGTGAATTGAGGACAATTGCAGCGACCACCTGGGCGGAATACAAAAAGTACTTCGAGAAAGACGCGGCTCTGGCTCGTCGCTTTCAGGTCGTACAAGTTGGGGAACCGCCCGAAAAGTCAGCCATCGAAATGATTCGCGGGATCGTTGATGTTCTGGAGAAGCATCATCATGTGCGCATTCTCGATGAAGCGGTTCGCGATGCGGTTGTGTTGTCCAAGCGATATATTTCCGGGCGGCACCTTCCCGATAAAGCGGTCAGTCTGATTGATACGGCTTGTGCTCGCGTCGCGATGAGTTATCAGGCGACTCCCGGTCAGGTGACCGATTTACATCGACGTGAAGAGCAGCTCGATGTAGCGATTAAAATTCTCGAACGAGAATCGGCAGCGGGGAGCGACCACACGGAAGAAATTGAGGAATTGATTGCCGAAAAAGAAGCCGTCACCGCAGATCTGCAGGCGATCGAAGAACGCTGGAAAAGTGAACTCGAACTCGTGCAGGAAATTCGAGATGCACGGGAACAGTTGATGAATGGTCCTGCAGGGGAGGAAGCGAAAGACGCGGATGCGAAACCAGTCACGTTGGATTCCCTGAAAGCACTTAACGAAAAACTGGATACGATTCAGGGGGATGCTCCGCTGGTGCATGTCTGTGTCGACTCTCAGGCGATCGCGGAAGTCGTTTCCAACTGGACGGGAATTCCTGTCGGGCGAATGGTTTCTGATGAAATTTCGAACATCCTGCATCTGAAAGATAGGATGGAAGGCCGCGTTGTTGG
>DOCI01000080.1:0-7404 GCA_003503535.1 Planctomycetaceae bacterium | reverse complement strand
CTGCAATTGCCAAAAGCGTACAAACTTCCCGCGCAAAATTGAAAGATCCGCAGCGACCAATTGGCGTGTTCATGCTGGCCGGGCCGAGTGGCGTGGGGAAAACCGAAACGGCAATTACCCTGGCCGAGTTGCTTTACGGCGGCGAGCAGAACATGACGACGATCAATATGTCGGAGTTCAAGGAAGAGCATAAAGTCTCCCTGCTGATGGGTTCGCCTCCCGGCTACGTTGGTTATGGTGAAGGGGGCATTCTGACAGAAGCGGTTCGACGTCGACCATACAGCGTGGTTCTGCTCGATGAACTGGAGAAAGCGCACGAAGGGGTGCAGGAGATTTTCTATCAGGTCTTCGACAAAGGGATTCTGCGTGATGGCGAAGGTCGGGATATCGATTTCAAGAATACCGTCATCATCATGACTTCGAATGCGGGAACGGATCTCATCACAAAATTATGTGAGGATCCCGACACGATGCCCAATGCCGAAGGTCTGACCGCTGCATTGCATCAGGAATTGTTGAAAACTTTCAAGCCAGCCTTCCTCGGACGCTGCACTTTGATTCCCTACTTCCCACTCTCTGAAGATGTTCTGCGAAACATTATTCATCTGAAATTGAAGAAGGTGGTGAATCGCGTGCACGATAATCACCGGGCGACTCTCGAATACACACCGGCTGTGGTCGATAGTATTTTGAGTCGCTGTCAGGAAGTGGCCAGTGGAGCTCGAAATGTCGATAACATTTTGAATGGCACAATGCTACCCGAGTTGAGTACCGAGTTTTTATCGGCACTGGCTACCGGAAAGACTATTACAACCGCTAAGATCGACGTCGCAGAGGACGATCAGTTCACCTACGACATTCAATAATCTGGCTGACGACTTACTTCGAACTACCTTTGTTGGAATGATCGAAATTTAACCTGGCACTGAGAGGAGCACGACATGGCTTTTGATGCGTTTTTGCAGATTGACGGAATTCCTGGCGAAAGTACCGATTCCAAGCACAAAGACTGGATCGAAATTATCGATTACAGTCACACAATGGCGCAGAAAATCAGTGATACCGCAAGTAGCTCAGGAGCTCGCGCTTCAGAACGAGCCAATCACGGACTGTTTATTGTCACAAAAGACCTCGACAAATCGAGCCCGAAGTTGGCCGTCTCTTTGAACACAGGGGCTTCGATTGCCAAAGTTCGTATGGAACTTTGCCGAGCCACCGGCGACAAACAGTTGTATATGGTTTACGAAATGAGTGATGTGATTGTCGCTGATATTACCGTTCAAGGAGATATGACTGGCGAACGCAGTGTCCCGACCGAAGTCGTATCCTTCAACTACGGCGAAATCGAATGGACTTACACTGTCACCGATCAGAAAACTGGAAAAGCGGCTGGCGATATCACTGGGAAGTGGAGTGTTGTCGAAAATACTGGTGGTTAATCTGCTGAGTGATAACAGGAATACAAATCTCCTTCGGAAGATCTCTGCGATTTTCCGGAGGTTTTTTATTGGACCATTCTCAAATGGTCTAAAGCATATTCAAAAATCACCTGCAGCCCTGTAGGGCAGGCTCCTCCTGCCTATCCTGGATAGTGTTTACAATGGATCTCCGTAATCTTCCCTCGTTTTGGAAAATTTGATTGGTGGATGATTATTGCACTCCCAGTCGCTCCACTCAACGATAGTAGGAAGGCAGGCAGGAGCCTGCCCTACTTGACTAATGTCATCGATTCCAAATGAATGATTTCGAGAATTCTTTACAGGAAAATGCGCTCTTATCAGGAGACTGTTGAGATCAATCGTGTATTCCGTATGATAAGAACCCATGCATCAGGATCTCACGATGTGTGCTTAAGCCTTTCAGGAGTTCGGGTATGGTCAGTTCAGAATTTTCTCCTGCTGAAATCGAACAGTATCAGCAGGATGGCTTTTTACTGATCGAAGACTTTCTTGATCCCGAAGAAGCCTCGCTACTTCAGCAGGCCAGTCATAACGATGCGATCCTGCAGAAAGCGGCGATGGATGTCAAAGATGCTGCAGGGCGGAAAACAAATCTTTCACTCTGGAATCATCCCGGAGATGACATCTACGGCGTGATCGCCCGTAGCGAGCGGGTTGTTAATCGGATGGAACAACTGCTCGACGATGAAGTTTACCACTATCATTCCAAGTTGAGTGCCAAAGAGCCTCGCGTTGGTGGCGCCTGGGAATGGCATCAGGATTATGGCTACTGGTACAAGAACGGCTGTCTGTTGCCGACGATGGCCAGCGTGTTTATTGCGGTCGATCCCGCGACTAAAGAAAACGGTTGCATGCAGGTGTTGACCGGTTCGCATCGCATGGGGCGGATCGATCATCACTTTGAAGGCGAACAGACCGGAGCCGATCTTGAGCGGGTCGAACTGGCGAAACAACGCTTCCCGCTCTTCTATTGCGAAATGAAAGCAGGCACGGCTCTTTTCTTTGATGGCAATCTGCTGCATCGCTCCGATCCGAATTTGAGTGACTCGCCCCGCTGGGGGCTGATCTGCTGTTACAACACCAAAACGAACGATCCTCTTATCCCTCATCATCATCCCGGCTACACACCACTGAGCAAATTGCCCGACACTGCGATTCGGGAAACCGGCGTAAAAACTACTTCCGAACAGAGTCAGTTTCTCAAGCAGGCGGAAGACAGAACGAGCCGCGTACTCGGTGAAGTCGGAGAGCACGGATGAGTCAGCCAGGCGAGTATGAACTACAAACGAAACCGATCCTGCCGAATGATCGTTCGATCCCAATCGGATGTATCGGAGCTGGTTTCATTATGGCTGATTGTCAGATTCCCGCTTACAAAATGAATGGCCTCAACCCATTCGCGATTGCCTCCCGCTCGCCGGAAAAAGCCGCCGCAGTTGCAAAGCGACATGGGATGAAATCGTATGCGACTCACCAGCTATTACTGGCAGATGAGTCGATTCCGATCATCGACATTGCAGTCCCGCCCGATGTGCAACTCGACATTATTCGAGAAGTTGTCCAGCACAAACACATACGCGGGATTCTTGCTCAAAAACCTTTGGGAATGAATCTGAATGAGGCGAAAGAGATTGTCGAGATATGCGAAAGTGCCGGGATCACTTTAGCCGTCAATCAAAACATGCGCTACGACCAGTCAATCATGGCGGCTCATTCGTTGCTGAATCAGAATGCCCTGGGCGAACCAGTCTTTGCAACGATTGATATGCGAGCCGTCCCCCATTGGATGCCCTGGCAGGAACGACTCGGCTGGCTGACTTTGCGAATTATGTCGATTCACCATCTCGATTCCTTCCGTTACTGGTTCGGGATGCCTGAACGAATCATTGCGAGTGTGAGAACGGATCCCCGCACCTCAGAAAAGTTAGAACATGTCGATGGCATCTGTACGTACATTCTCGAATACGAAAATGGCTTGCGAGCCTGCAGTTGGGACGATGTCTGGGCGGGACCGATGACGGAAGGAGCAGGAGCCGATCATGGAATCAACTGGAGAATCGAAGGAACTGAGGGCCTCGCTAAAGGAACAATCGGCTGGCCGAAGTATCCGGAGAGATGCCCAAGTACCATCGATTATGTGACAAAGCAGAACCCGGACAACTGGTTTCGACCACGCTGGGACGATGTCTGGTTTCCCGATGCCTTCGCAGGACCGATGTGCGAACTGCTTTGTGCATCTGAGCAGGGGGTTCAACCAGCGTTGAATGGGCGAGATAACCTTAACACGATGGCCATGGTCGAAGCGTGCTATCTTTCCGCTCAGCAGCATCGGGCGATTGATCCGAAATCACTTTAATTACTCCAATATCAGTTAGGATTCCCTTTTTAAAATTCGATTTCAGCTCTCGCATTCCAGTTGGAATACAATAAGATCATTTCACGAAGGACGATCTCTTGGTAACGACTAAGTGATCAGGACTGCAGCTTCACACAGAGTAATCGAGGGCGATCATGGTCTGGAAAATTGTTCAGGATTTTAAAAAGTTCACCCTCCGCGGCAATATGCTCGATCTGGCGATTGGATTTACTGTTGGAGCGGCCTTTACGACAGTCGTGAAATCGTTTGTCAGCGATATCCTCATGCCTCCCATCGGGCTGTTAACTGGCGGGACTGATTTTTCAGACCTGTTCGTCGTGCTATCCCCGCCAGAAGGAGGGCAGATTCCTGAAGGCGGATATGCAAGCCTGGGAGCAGCTACGGAAGCCGGTGCGGTCACGCTGAATTATGGCGTGTTCATCAACAACTGTCTCTCACTACTGATCGTCTCGGCTGCCATCTTTATTGTGATTCGTCTCATCAACCGCGTTGACGAAAAACTCGACAATGTCTTCGATGAAGAACCCCCGCCGCCGGAAGAACCCTCCGATAAGAAGTGTCCTCATTGCCGAACGGTCATCCCTTTCCGAGCCAGCCGTTGCCCGAATTGTACCTCGGAACTGGAGCCGGTTGAGGGGGCAGCGACAGCGTAGGTAAAGGATGGATGAAGGTTTTGATTGTGTTATTTTATCTGCGCGCACAAAAAAACCCTTACCGAACCTGCGGGGTTGGCCGAAGGTTAGGGTCGGGTTTTCGTGTTTGATCGATTGCCGGGGGGAGGCGGTCTTGAACACTTTCGAATATTATCTGCAGCGATACGGCAAGAGCAAATACAGCATTTAGCCGTTATTTGATCTCCATAAGACCGCAGTAATCATTTGAAAATGGTCGAGTCATGCGTATCATCCATGATACGCGATGTCTGACCTGATCAATTGACTGGAGATTGGAATCATTCCAACCGAGTTCAGGCAATTGCTTTTTTCCGGGTGATCAACGTCCGAACACGTTCTGCCAGGAGGGCAATATCGAACGGTTTGCGGAACGTTTCATTGAACAGTGTGCGATCGAAACCGCTGGCACTGTCGTCGTCGCTGATCAGTCCAACGAGCACGGTGTCGTTGTAATCAGCATTTTTTCGCAGGTTCTGGGCAATCATCAGCGCTTCGTTGCGGCCCATGGCGAAGTCAATGATGACTCCATCCGGGTGCAGCGATTCTGCTTGAATGCCGGCTTCAAATCCGCTTGCGGCGGATTCCAGTTTAAAATCCTCCAAAGGAAGAACTTCGCCAAGCATCGTACGGATCGGGCCTTCGATGCCAACGAGGAGCAGTTTGCCCATCGCTTCATCTTCCAGCTCGCCGAGAGGCATGCCATGTTCTTTCAAAAATCTGATCAAATGCTCGCGGGGAATTCGTCGGTCTTGTGAACCGGGAATTCGATAACCGCGGAGTCGACCAGAGTCGAACCATTTACTTACGGTTCTTGGAGCAACTTTACAGATTTTTGCAACCTGTCCAGTTGTGAAGATTGTCCTCATTACGGGCTCTCCAATCACACTTATGCCACTCTACAGCGAACAATTCACTGCAAAGGAAGCCCCCGCTGTCGATGGTCGGCATCCGTGCCAATGTTTCCATGGCAGTGTCCACCGGACATGATTCAGGGTACTCTCAGGGTCAGGGTCTTATAACTCGATGGTGTTGCCTCACACGTTTTCAACTTGTTCGAACACAGATCTCTCTGAATTCTCGAACAGGGAAACGACTAACATACGTGGGCTCGTATATTTCTTTTGTCCATCGCCATGACAGGAGAGAATTGAGTCGACCGAACTGAAATGGGAGAGGTCCCATATTCATGCTATTACCGTGTGACCAGACAAATGAGCCTGGTTGAAAATCTCAGCATCCCCATGCCGATCATTCAATAGTAATAGTGGTCTCGTCCTTGATGGAGTGTCCCATGAATACAACAGTATTCAGGCAAGTTTCCCCCCTCCATGACAGCTTCCAAAAGATACGATCGCTTCCCTGCAATCGTCGGAATCAACACCAGCAGGCTTTGGCCTGAGCCGCGATTCGTGGTACTTGAGGGCCAAATCGAAAACCGATTTGAAACCCAAGAGACACGAACCAAACCATGTCGGAATTGATTCCAGCCGTCTAAGTATCTCATTCGGTATTTTTGACACCCAATCTTGAACCTGTTGGCCAAAAGCGCCTCAGAACGTGTCAATCCGAAATGACTGGAGAATTCGTTTCGATCTGCCGAGAAGGACGCGAAAGTCGCAACTGCTTAATTAATAGACACTTACAAACAATGCTATCCAAAAAACACATTCCAGAGAGAGTCAAACCAATTTTGAAAAATTTTCAGCGAACCTGTTTGGGCGGGAGTGTTCCAGGAGAGGAAAAAGAGGAGGAACCACGGATGCACACGGATGGGCACAGATAAAAGGAAGAGAGCACTTGATAGACCGGGGCGCCCAGAGAATTTCGCAGAGTTCTCTGGGTGACGCGGCCACGGGAGGTCTGCAAACTCTGCAGAAAAATTCGCAATTCAGACTGTCGGTCAGGCATTGACTGACGAAACTGGACGATGCATTCAAAGAGACCCCACAAACATTTGCAGGTTTGCAATTGTACATGTCTCAGTGCATGATATTGAAATGCAATATAAGGGTGGCCCCGAAAGATTCTTTCGGGGCGGCGAAGCCGTAAGCTGCCTGCGGGAAATTCCAATCTCAAACCGAAACCTCTTGTGGCTTTGCCACACAGGTAGCTGCTTCGCATCAACCTGTGCCACCCGCGGCTCATAGGCTCTGCGAATTGTCAAATGTCCTGTCCTCCAAGACATGCCAATCTTCGGCATTAGTCACGGACACATCACCCGATTCTCGATTCACGGAAGCCCGAAACAAATAGAATGGTTCGGACGCCCCTTCAAACCAATAGGTGACGTGGACTTCGACGTTTTCGTTACCGGGTACAGCCCCCAGAACTCCTTCGTCTTCAAGATTCTTCGGAATCATGCCTTCGGGATACAATTCACGATACTTCTTCACTCCGACAGTAATTGCGTCGTCAAACGACATTAGTTTCTTGCTCATTCATACAACCCCATTCGGAAGTTAATTTCATCCGCCAGCTTACCAAAGAAGGGTTCCGGTCTTGATCCCCATTCGGCTCCCCAAACTGCACTCCTTCGCTGACCAATTCGCTGACCAAACGCTCCCAGAACGTTCTTGTCACCGATTGAACCAACTGCCTGAAAGCCCGGAGTGTGGGTATGGCCTGAAAAACGCGGGTGGCCCAGCCGCTTCGGCTTGGTCGATGAAATCGACAAGATGCCGTCATCGTGTGGGCCATTTTGTGATCAAACCGGTCTTTGCAACTTGAACCCGGATGACGCCTCCATCTTTTTGCTTCGCAACCCGACCGACTCGGTCGGGCCACCCTGCGGAGAATATCCAGCCAATTGGGGCAGCCAGGCGGAATGGTATGGAGACGAGTTCAAGAACTTCGAGTGAAAGGTGCGTCGTGACGCATCTATGAAGCCAATTTT
>DOCI01000068.1:11521-12263 GCA_003503535.1 Planctomycetaceae bacterium | reverse complement strand
GCGATGCAAGCATGGCACCGGGCGTTAGGGTTTAGGGTTGAAATGGGGGTGCCATGTTTTTGGTAGTTCTTTTTGTGTTTCTTTGAGGATGTTCCAGATGGTTTGTCTTTGGGGGATTGGGATTTGGAAATTGTCGTTATCTTCGCTGGTGTTCAATGTCAACTTGAGTTGATTGATGATCGCGTTGAGCAGGTCTTCTGGTAATTCCCGAAATGATTTTGAATAGATGAGATAGCTGCAGGGGTATTTGAAGAGTCTGTTTGTCAGGTCGAATTGGCGAAGGGAGCGGCCTTGAGAATCGAAGGGGCCTTTGGCCTCGAATTCATTTTGAAACTGACTGGTTCCCTGAATTGGATTGGTCAGGCGTGCTTCCTGTTTGAACAGGAGGCCTGCAACGATGCGAGTGGCAATGAGATTCAAACGGTAGTTATCTTCTTCTGAGAGTTTCGCTTCTGTCCCTTCCCTTGAAACGCGCTGCGAGTTGCGTTCTTCCCAATAGACACGCCATTCAATATTGGCAGCAGTGATGAGATTGTGCATGTTGACCTGATGTTCCAAAACCATGAGTGCAACAATATCGCTGTGAGACGTGGGGTATGGTGTGGGATCGAATTTTGAGGATAAGTCGATCAGATTTGCCCCTGACTCCTCGTCGGTTGGCAACCAGCTAAGGGAGTCTTCACTCCATAAATTCCCCATATGTTTTTGCTCACCATGAGTTCCGGTGACATACCAGCCTCCC
>DOCI01000068.1:5668-11378 GCA_003503535.1 Planctomycetaceae bacterium | reverse complement strand
TCCCCAGCGTTCACTCAGTGGACTTTGGTCGGTTGTGCGATAGGCGACCGATTGCAGCATGGGCATTCCTGTTCGATCCGTATGAACTGAGCGAACGATATGCCCGGGAATTCGATCGGTATGAGTTGAGGCATGGCAGAGCAGACATTGTCCCAATTGCCGGGTAATTTTCGGAGGATTTGTCAGTTGCTGTTGATCGATTGTGTAAAACACAGCTCCTAGATGCGGATCTGCGACGGAAATCTCAATGATTTCGCCTTCGGGAATCCAGCCGACATAAACATCCTCATTAAAGAAAAGAGCCCGCGGTGACTCAGGAGAGATAAATCGTCGTTGTCGGCTGGTTTTAGAAAACACCAGCGTTTGAGATGCTGTTGAGATCTCCAGAACCTCAAGGAGAGAATCCAGATAACCCCGCTCGTCTGTATAGTTGAGCTCGACGGCTTTGGAATCAATCTTTCGAATCAGTTCCGTAATCGGGTTTGAGGGTTCAGAGGTGGAATAATGAATGGGAGATTTTTCAAATTTAATTTGTGCCCCGGCCGTATTCGACAAAATGATAAGAAAGAGAAATGTCACAACTGAAATCGCTGATCCCGGTTTGAATAAATCTCGACTTATTCTCATCTCCTGTCGAGGATTATTACTTGTTGTGCAGATGAACATATTTGCTGGAGGATATCTACATGCAATTTGCATTCGCATATGCATTTTTGCCCTGAAATTTGATCCGTGTCTTCACAGACTCTCTGTGATTGTTTTATCTGCAGTTTACACACATTTACATACAAGTTTCCATGGATATGTTGGTCGCACTGTTTTTTTCTGAAGAGACTCTCTCTCAGGCTTGATGCTCAGGTCAGATTGAGGATGATAACGTGCAGCAATCCACGGGTGTGCTCTCTCGTGAAGATTCCAGTTATTCTAACCTTGATGAAGATTCACCATGCCAACGGACTCCAATAAGTTTATTAATTTGTTTGGTCTCGATCAGGAGCGATCACTCGGTTTTCTAAAAGAATCGACTGATCGTGAAGAATATGAACGTCGATTGGTCACACACGCCAATTTACAACTCAAGGCCTCCGGCTTGCCTTGTGTGCCTGCCACTGCAGATGAACAGATCTTTGATATCTCTGAGTCGCTGCTCGAAAACTATCGTGAAAAGAATCGTTTGCTGCGTTCTTCACCAATTCCTGTCGATCAGCGAATCGAAAACTATCTGGATCGCTATTTCGCTTCACTCAATCTGGAGGTCCCGCTTCGGCTTCCCGACCAGACTCTCACGCTTGAACGTCACGGGATGGGTCGCGCGCTGTCGCTGCCCGCCAATGGAAATTTTTATAAGAACGATCTGGTCAATTCCTACCGGGTCAAGAATGGTGTTCTGCATAATCCAAGACACGACCGCCGGACGACCAAAGGCACATTTCATGTAGCCGAGGGGGGATTGCCGATTTCTGGTGATAAGAAAGCGGTTCCGAAACTGGTTTTTGCAAATCTGTTTCAAGTCGCCATGGATCCGCCACAAGAATTTCTGGAACTCCCCTTCACCGCTGATGCTCCCGATAAGGCCCATACTTTCGTATCACTGTATCTCCGTCCGTTGATCGCCCCACAGGTGCCGGGATATGGAACTCACAAAAGTATGGAGATTCGCTTTTTTGCTCCGGGCTCACTGGTCAGCAATCTCGATTTTGTCGAATCGATTTTTGGAAATGCTGGCGACCCGTTACTGCCCGACAACGATGCAGGACTGGATGTGGAGCACTGGAGCGGACATACAGGCTGTGTCGTATTGGCTCCTCAAATGCTCAGTTGCACGAAGAAAGAACTGGGGTTACCTCATTACGATGATGCGACGGCCCGTCAGCGACGCGACAGCATGTGCTGGAAGGAGGAGTCCGAACTTTATAATGACGGCCAACCGTTCAAGATTACCTGTCGCGACAAAAGTGGTGTCGTCATCACGCTGATAGCCGACAACTACTTCGGCTATTGCAAGAAGGAAGTCAAAACGCAAATCAGCTATGCAACCAATCTCTACGGCAATACGGAAGAGGAGCATGCCGGCGGTGCGATTGCGTTTCGCAGCTACTCTCTGGGAGAAAAATTCCAGGCGAAGAGTATGCAGTATAATGCACAGAGCTTTGAGGATGTTGTCGGACGGTACTCCGATTTTATCGATGTCAAACCCGAAGGTTACGGCATCGATAAAAACTTTCCTAATCTGATTTACATCCCGGAAAATGCTTTGGCGATGTTGACCGCGCAGAGTATTTCCTGGAATAAAGAGGGCAACAAGCACGAAATTCCTTTGCTGCCCGGTCAGGTATACATGACACCGAGCGGCTATCAGATCCGCATGGAAAAGCACCCTCATGCACCGAGCTGGCGACTGATTGGAACTGTCGCCGAAGGAACGTTTTGTCACAAGCCCTGTACCGTGAGTGGCGGTGGCAAAAGTGAAATCAGTAAGTCGCTGGTCGACTACATGCATTATGGTCCGTTGTTCGTTTCGAACCTGGATCAGGATTTTAAGCGAATTCAGGAGATTCTCGATAAAGCCGATTTTCAATCCCGTTGGCGGGACGACTATTCCGGCCAACCCGACTACAAGGATCGGGTTTCTCGACCGATCTTCGGTCCGCAGCGTTCACTGGGGAGTGTCATTAAATTGTTGACACCCTCAGCCGACTACAATGACGATTACAACAAATGGTTGACATCCATTCCTGACTATCTGCTCTCGTTGCTGTTTATCATCAAACGGTTTGAAGAAGAACACTGGGAAGACAATTGGATGGAACCATTCGGTGTCGATTTGGTGAATGGTCAGCCGGGGCATGAATTGAAGTTCCGGGATCGCACACTGGTCGGAACGTATTTGCGAGTCGGTTTCCTGGGGCCACGCAAATGGCGAACGTTCAAGTTACGCCAGGACTTTTCACCTGCAAATAAGATTCAAACAGAAGACGACATCTCCGCTTCAATGGTTGTTCCTGCCAGTCAGTTGAAAAACCTATCGAAATCGGAGAATCAGGACAGCCTGAAGTTTCTTATCAACTGCGAATATCGTTTATTTCAGCGACCGGATGAGGCGATTCATCGTGGGTTTGATAAGCAGGCCGAGGCTGACCTGGCAGGAATGAGAAACTTCATCTCAAACTTCGCTCCCCTGACACGCGAGGACATCCTGCAGATGGCAGAGAAAGTGGTCGATTTCGATGCTTTCAGTAAGCCGATGCAGGAACTGCTCACTTCGATGATTGAAGATGAGGATTCCGAATACGTCGTCTGCTCTGCCAATCCACGAAAAATTGGGGAAGCAGACAGTAAAAATCCTCGATATCTTCAGGCTCGCCCGGATATGAGTAACGTTTTTCCAAGTTATGTTGCCGAACGGGGTTTGCGTCTGCATCGTACTATTCCAAGTGATGAAGCGGTGCCGTTTCCTGTGCATGGTGTGCTGATGGGGCGTCGTAACAATCCTCCCGATAAAGAAGCTGGTATCCGCTCGCTGGCTGTTTACAATCCGATTCATTATCAGGAACTCCCTGAGATGTTTATGGATTTGATTTGCTCGCTGACCGGAAAAAGTCCTTCGACGACAGGCTTTGGCAGTGAGGGGGCATTAACGAAGGGCCCGTTCAACATGCTGCGATTTGCAGCCGACTTGAATGCAGCACTGGTGAGTTATTTGCTGACTGGACTCAAGGGCTTTTCGACAGCAGCGGGTCATATTGGGCCTGAGGTGCAGGTCGATCACGATATCAGCCTGCTGGTTCCGGAAGTCTGGAGTCGACTCGAACCGCACGAACAGGACCCTGCGTATCTGCTTAAAGAGGGAAGTCTCGAAAAACTGGATGATGTCGAGTTCAATGGCGAAAAGATCGAACTTTCACGACTTGGATATCGCATGACTCGTCGGTTTGTACGAAATTATTTTGGACGCATTTTCGATCATCCCCTTAGCGTGTTCGACGACAAAATCCTAAAGCCGGAAACGCAGGATCCAGAATCGTTTTACGATGGTGTTAAGTATATTTGCGAGGCTCATCGTCAGGTCGCTGAACAGTATCTGGTGGATGGAACTTACGACCAATTGTGTCCTCCTCTGCAATCCCTCGTAAAAATAATGGCACATGGTTCGGATGATGGCGTGACCGTTCAGGATGCGGAGTTCCGCAAACAGTTTACTCGCGAGAATTTAATTGAGAGTGACTGGTATCAAGAGCGACTCAAGGCGAAGCAGGTTGTTGATCTCAAATTGATGCGGCGACATCAGGAGTATCTGGAAAAATGGAGCCAGCAGCCTGATGCGGTTCAGCTTTCTGAGCGGATGCAGATCGAAGATCGAAAAGCCTGGGTGGAACGCAAAATCACAGAGATCAAATCCGAAGAATATCTCGACTCTCTAACAGGAACGCTCGGCGTTCAGCCGAACTGGGGAGACGAATAGTGAAAGCGTAGAGTGGAAAGCGGAAAGCCGAGGGGAAAGTCGCTCAAGGTGAATTGAAAACGTCACTTCGAGAACGAACTCGACGTCCATTCATTATTCCGCTTTTTATATCGGATCATTGGAATCTGATGCGTTGTGCGATACTCTAATAAGTCGTATCTCACATCACGATTCCAACCTGCCTACCTCAAGCCGGAGACGACTTCATGCGGATTTCCCAGCCGATTTCCCTCGCCCTTTCTCTGCTTCTCCTGAGTACAGTTTCACTTGAAGCTGGAAAAGTGAACGTTGTTCGCGAAGGCGACAAAGCCATCGTCAATATCGATGGGTCTCACTTCACCACATATAACTTTGCGGACTCGCAGGCGAAGCCCTACTTTCATCCGATTCTCGCTCCCGGTGATGTGCTTGTTGTTCGTGAGCAGGTTTTCAATAAAGAAGGCGAACAGGGAAATGATGCCAAGACTGGTATGGGGCATTTCCATCACAAGGGAGCCTGGATTGCGATTGATACGGTCAACGATGGTCTGAATTACTGGCACGAGCAGGATCACATCAAAAATCAAAAAATTATGGTTTCCTCGCAGGGAGACAATGGCGTGATTGAGATTGTGAATGAATGGCAGGGACAAAATAAGAAACCGCTGATCAAGGAAGAAACCCGCTATACGATCACCCCGGATCGTCTGATTGTTTGCGAGTTAAAGCTGACTGCGATCGATCAACCAGTCACCTTCGGAGACACGAAAGAGGGACTGTTCGCAATTCGTGTCAATCACTCCATGCGAGAAATGTCTGGCGGAGAGATTGTGAATGCAACTGGAGAAGAAGGGGAAAAAGAATGCTGGGGGAAGCCGTCGCCCTGGATTGACTATCACGGGGAAGTCGACGGAAAGACTGTTGGCATCAGCCTGTTCGATAGTGGTGAGAACTTCCGTCCTTCACGTTACCACGTTCGTGGTTACGGCTTGTTCGCGATTAACCCGTTTGGGGAAAAGAAATACAGTAACGGGAAAGCTGAAGCCGCTCCGGTGACATTGCAGTCTGGGGAATCGGTGAATTTGCGATATGGATTGTATGTTCATAGCGGCGATGAAAAAGAGGGGCATGTTGCGGAGCAGTATCAGAAGTTTGAGCACGTGCAGTAAGTAAGACCTGTTATTTTTAGGGTGGCACGCCCCTGAGCTTTGCGAAGGGCGTGGCTGGGCGTGATCACCACTCCCATCACTTCGTTCTGGGACGTGCCAC
>DOCI01000068.1:2452-5524 GCA_003503535.1 Planctomycetaceae bacterium | reverse complement strand
GTTCTGGGACGTGCCACCCAACCTTATTTCCCAGGAGAAGGTAAGCAAGCTCCACTCTAGAAGTTATTTACCATCGATTATAAAGGTCTACGCATGTTGAACCGTCTTGTTCTAATGATTTGTTTTCTCGGAATGGTCGTCTCGGTAAGAGCATCATTACTGGGGGCTGCTGAGAGGCCGAATATTCTGTGGATCATTGCCGAGGACATGGGACCAGAGCTGAGTTGTTATGGCACCCGTGGCGTGCAAACGCCGACGCTGGATGATTTGGCCAGCCGCGGTGTTCGTTATCAGAATGCGTTCACGGTGACGCCCGTCTGCTCGACAAGCCGGTCATCGTTTATGACGGGCATGTACGCGATGACGATTGATGCTCACAATCATCGTTCACATCGCAGCGGAGATAATCCATTGCCTGAAGGGGTTCGCGTTCTTACTGATTGGTTACGACCGGCTGGATATTATACCGCAAATCTCAAAACTCTCACACACCTTAAATATCCAGCCAAGTTCTATAAAGGCACTGGCAAGACGGATTGGAATTTCAATTACGACAAACCGAAGAAGCCTTTTGATACTGACAATTGGAAAGACCTCAAAGCTCATCAGCCGTTTTATGCGCAGATCAATTTTTCTGAAACCCATCGCGGGGGAGCCTGGAACAGTTCGCATCAGCACATTCCGCAGATGGCCGATCCAGAAAATATCGATCTGCCGCCTTATTATCCCGATCATTCCGTCTCGCGTGCGGTCTGGGCTCAGTATCTCAATACGGTGATGGCCGTCGATGAAAAGGTGAAATATATTCTCAATCTGCTCAAACGGGATGGACTGGATAAGAATACGATTGTCGTCTTTTTGGGGGATCATGGCCGGGCGATGCCGCGTGGAAAACAGTGGCCTTACGATAGTGGATTGCATGTTCCGCTGATCATTTACTGGCCGGAAGGAAATGAGAATCTATCCGAACCAAAAGGCTATGCACGCGGCACCGTCAGTGAGCAATTGATTGCTTCGATCGACTTGTCAGCGACGACTCTCGACTGGGCGGGAGTTGAAAAGCCGAAGCTGATGCAGGGTCGGATCCTGATGGGGGATCATGCTGAGGAGCCTCGGGAGATTCTGTTTGGTGGTCGTGATCGAGGCGATGAAACGATTCTCCACATCCGAACTGCTCGAACGGATCGCTTCCGTTATCTGAAAAATGGTTATCCGGAAAAACCATTTATGGAGTTCAATCACTACAAGGAAACTCAGTATCCAATCATGGGATTACTGCGATATCTGCATCGGGAAGGCAAGTTGACCGGGCCGCCTGCAGTGCTGATGGAACCAACTCGACCAGCAGAAGAGCTGTATGATATTCAGAATGATCCCTGGGAGATTCATAACTTGGCTGACGATCCAGCGTACACAGAGATCAAGCAGAAATTAGCCGCAGCAGTTGTCGAGTGGCAGGAAGAGATTGACGATCAGGGACGGAAGCCGGAATCTGACGAAGTCCTCCAACATGCGGCTATGGAAGAAGCGAGAGATCGTAAGAAGCTTGAGAGCCGCCCAGACGACTGGTTCCTGAAACATCCGGCACTGGGGCCTTACAAGGTCCAACTCGACCGATGACTCTGGGGGCTTCATTTCGTTACGACCCCAGCCAGCCAACGGTTTTGTGCAGTCGTTGATCGATTTTCTTTTCTGGAGAGAGATCATGAATAAGCTACGTCGATTCATGCTTGCCCTGCTTCGCGATGCAAGCATGGCACCCGACCGGGTTGAGTTGGCGGATTGAGTATCACAATCAATGGCTGAGCTTGATATTCCCAGCCACGTTCTGGGGGCTTCGCTTCGCTGCGATCCCGGCTACCCATCGGAGATTGTGGATCGAAAAGGCTACTGGCTTCCCTGCGAGAAGCTGTCTATAATCCCAGTCGCGGCTCCAAAGCCGGATCTCTGTACATAATAGAACGCATTTGAAATTAGATTTCAGATCAACAGATAAAATAAAAAGGTACTGGACGATATGGGCTTATTTGATCGGCTCAAAAAGGGACTGCAAAAAACCTCTAAGGTTCTCAATACGGATGTTCGCGACCTGTTTCGAGCCGGGGAAATTCTGACGGATGAACATCTGGCTCAGTTTGAGCGACGGCTTGTCGAATCGGACATGGGCGTGACCGCATCGATGGAAATCGTCGAGGAACTCCGAAAGAAACATCGGGGACGAACGGTCGATCTGGATGCGATCTGGGAAACGGTTCGTAGTAAGCTCAAAGGCCTGCTCAAGGGGGAAGAAGATGTTCACTGGGATGTGAATGATCCACTTTCTGCATTGAATCTGGCTGAAGAAGGGCCGACTGTGATTCTGGTCGCTGGTGTAAATGGTGTTGGGAAGACGACCTCGATTGCCAAGCTGGCGAATCTGTTTACGAAATCGGGTAAGAAAGTTGTGTTGGCTGCAGGCGATACCTTTCGAGCAGCTGCAGTGGAACAGTTGCGGATGTGGAGTGAGCGGATTGGCTGCGATATCGTGACCAAGCCGAGCGGAACCGATCCGGCCAGTGTCGCTTACTCCGGTTGCGAACGGGCTCTGGAAACGGGAGCAGATATCGTGATTATCGACACGGCTGGTCGACTGCAGACGCAAAAGAATCTGATGCAGGAACTGGAAAAGATTCACCGCGTCATCAGCAAGAAAATTCCGGGAGGCCCTCACGAAAGTCTGCTGGTTCTGGATGCGACGACCGGTCAAAACGGAATTGTGCAAGCCGAACAATTTTCGGGCATCATCAATTCGACAGGGTTGATCCTCGCCAAACTCGATGGCACCGCCAAAGGGGGCATGGTTGTGGCGATCCGTCAGAAAATGGGGATTCCGGTGAAGTATGTTGGCGTCGGGGAGCAGATCGATGATCTGCAATTGTTCGATCCAGACAGTTTTGCGGAAGCGCTGGTTGCGGAGTGAGGTGAAAGCGGAGAGTGGCAAGCGGAAAGCCGCAAAAGGGTGGCTGGGATCGTAGCAGCTGAGCCCCCAGATTTTCCCAAATCTTACCTGACCTACAGTGCTGCGAGTGTGTG
>DOCI01000068.1:0-2338 GCA_003503535.1 Planctomycetaceae bacterium | reverse complement strand
GCAAAGAATTTATAATCGATGTCGTTGAAGCATCTTTGCGACTTTGCGTCTTTGCGTGATTCCTTCTTTTTTTCATGAGAGTTTAGAATTCCCTTTGAATTTGATCCATGAAATAATTTCCAATTTCACCGCATTGTTTCATAGAAGATAAGCCATTGATTACCTTGGTAACCTGGGGGCATTCAGTGGCTTTCAACCTGGGGTGTAAACGCGCTCTTTCTTATTAGAATCCGTATAACTTCGCTTTTGAGAGAACCACGTCGATTCATGCTTGCAAGCATGGCATCCAGCATGCTTCCAAAACGTTTAGGTCAATCGGCCTGTAAAGCGAACGCCGTAGTCCCAGAATCCTTCCTGCATGAATTCTTTTCGTCGTGCGATAACGCCTTCGAACCATGTATCATCACGACCTGGAATTGGAATTCCAATCAGGATCTTATCGTGTGGAATGGGGCCGGGGTAGATAAATCCTGCTCCACTGGAACTGACATCTCGCATAAATACACTAAACGCGAATGGTTCCCCACCCGGATTGGAAATCCGGACGTGAATCACTTTCCGGCAACTGGCTCGCTTGTAATTGCGAACCTGCGTGTAATGATCCTGCAGACGTGCCTCACCTCGGTCCAGCGAATCAAGGATTCTTTGGGCGGATCGCTTTTGTCGTTCCGAATACTGTTCGGCACTGATGAATTGTGTTTCAACCACCATGTTCTCACTCCATTACTGAATCTTCCGCAGGCATGCGACTTGACCTGTCAATCATAAATGATTGCTGGAGACTCAGACCTTGATACTTCTGTTTCAGGATGCCTCAAGTCTTATTTCTTTCGGAAATGAAGACATTTAAATCTATGTCGACATTTTGCATCAAAGCGCAATAGATCGCATTTTAAAGAACATTTTGCACACGATAAGTATCGATTACTGCGATAATAACGCCAATTGTCTGAAATAAGATGCTCTCGACCAATGGTTCCGTTTGGGAATTTTCTGAAACCGAAAATTGATCAAATTACTGGTTTTTTTGATTTCATGACTTTAAGCCATCGATTTTCACAAAACGATGTGGATAAAATGTATTAAATTATGATTTCGCATAACAGGAGAAAACGTAATGAAAAATCGAGCGTTGTTTTGCAGGGCTTCATTCTCCATCCTGATCATTATGATCACAATGATGGAATCTTCTGCAACCTGGGCAGAAGAGGCTCTCGACTCCTCATATTCCCGCCATGGTGAACAGCTCAAACTCGCCTTTCGGGAGATTGTTGCCAAGGCTCCTCAATTAGCGATTGAAATTGAGATTAATGAAACGATTACCGTGCCCGGTACGCTTATCGATGCTGAAAAGGGAATTTGCGTTACTAAGGCCAGTTCGCTGGAAGAATATGTTTCCGAGGCCGACATGTTTCGCTGCCATTTGCCGGGTGATCGCTGGGTTGCCGCAAACTTTCTGGGATATGACAAGGCTCAGGATATGATTTTCATTTCCTGCAAACGCCCCACAAAGCTGAATCTGCCCGAAGTGAAAACTGCTCAGGAGTTGCAAGCAGGCCAATGGATCGTTTCCCTCAAATATGCAGAAGAGTTGCCGATGGGAATTGGAGTTCTGGGAGCTTTGCCCCGTGAGATTCTATCCTCGGAAGGATATGTTGGATTGACGGTCGACCAAAGCGATGAAGGTTTGATGGTGAAAGATGTGTATGCCAACAGTGGTGCTTCCCGAGCAGGGTTGAAATCGGGCGATATCATTCTCAGTGAAGCCAATAAACCGCTGCAGAAACGGAACAGGCTTTCCAAATTGTTTGCCGAGTATGAGCCTGGCGACTGGTTTACCTTGAACGCTTTGCGGGATGGGGAATTGATGTCGTTTGATGTGCGAGTCGGGACATCCTGGGACAGTGTGATCGATCGCCAGGCGATGATGAATCGCTTTGGCAGCGATGTCAGTGCCCGCCGCTCGGGTTTTCGCAGTGTCCTGCAGCACGATACTCTGCTGCATCCGGATAACTGTGGTGGACCGATCGTCAATCTGGAAGGAGAACTAGTGGGCATCAACATCGCACGGGCAGGACGAACGGATACGCTGGCGGTTCCGATTGAGGATGTGCTGGCGAAGATGAAAGAATTGCTTGAGTAACTGGCAATAATTTGAAGATGAATGAAATAAGACTCGAAGAAAGAAAATTCTGGGGGCTTCGCTTCGCTACGACTCTAGCCACCCACTATTCTGGCGAGCCCTGCCAGTCATGGCAGGGGTGTCTTCATGATTATTGTGCACTTGTTGCGATAAACGCCATTGCTAACTCGAACCCACCCGAGTCATGACTGACTC
>DOCI01000084.1:4701-5813 GCA_003503535.1 Planctomycetaceae bacterium | reverse complement strand
ATTGACCCTGTTCTTGCAGTCAGCTTACCGCGGACAATGGCCTTCAAAGGACTGAACGACGAGCAGACCGCGCAGTTGGCCAACCTATTCAGTAGGCAGCGGTTCAGAAAAGGCGACAGGATTGTACAGATCGCAAGTCAGAATGGAAAATCATACTTACTTCTTTTCGGCCAGGTGGAGATTCTTTTAGGAAGTGATAAGGTGGCAGATGTTCTGAACCCGGGAGAATTCTTTGGCGAAATGGCCCTGCTGAGTCATCACCCGCATAGTGCATGTGTGCGAGCCATCGAGGAAGTCGAAGTTGCGATGATTGCCCAGAACGAACTGGAGGAACTGCTCCGCGTCCGCACCGATATTGGCTTGATTATGTATCGCAACCTGGCTGCCGGTCTTGGTGCCAAACTGAGACGACTCGGCATGCCCGCAGCCCCCCCTGACCTTTGAGGCTGGATTGTTCGACGAAAAAATATTTAGGTGAACACGGCGAGTCGCTGCGCTTATATGAACTTGATTCCATCGTCTACCATCGCTGCGAATGCCGTTGGGCTGGTCCTGTCGGAACTGCAGTGTCTACGGCTGGGACGAAGTATTGTGAATCTGCTCTGCCGCAATTCTTGCGATCTTAGCAAAGTAAGTCGCACCTACGGCCAGCGCCTTTTCGTCGAAATCAAACCGACTGGAATGAGCAGGATACCCCTCCTTGCCGGGAACAACAGACCCGAATCGGACGTAGCAACCCGGTACTTTCTGCAAATAGAATCCGAAGTCTTCGCCACCCATATTGGCGGCTCGCATTTTAACGGTGTTGTTTTCCCCAACTACTGAAATCGCAGCCTGTCGGGCGAGCTGAATCATCTCGTCTGAGTTAATCACCGGTGGTGTTCCTTCACATAGTTCAACGTCTATTTCCGTGTTGTGAAGTCGAGCTACCGACTCTGTTATGCGACGAATCGATGCTTTCAAGTGTTCCCGAACCGCTGCATCCTGTGCCCGAATCGTGCCGCGAAGAACCGCACAACTGGCAAGAACATTTGGTGCTGTACCAGCGTGAAAATCACCTACAGTCACGACGGACGGATGAGCAGGGTCCACTTCCCGTGATACGATGGTCT
>DOCI01000084.1:3539-4492 GCA_003503535.1 Planctomycetaceae bacterium | reverse complement strand
ACGGCTTCGTGTGGCCGAGCCGCATGCCCTCCACCACCAAAGATCGTTATTTTGAATTGATCAGACGAGGCATTGACCGGACCGTCCGAAATGGCAATGCTGCCGGCGTGATAGTGTCGATCGACGTGGCCGCCAAAAATCATCGACACGCCATCGAGTGCATCCTCTTCGATCATTTTTTTTGCACCCAGGCCAGTTTCTTCCGCCGGTTGAAAGATAAACCTTACTGACACCGGTAATTCTGCGGCCCGTAACAATGCCGCGGCCCCTAGTACCATGGTCGTATGGCCGTCGTGGCCGCACGCGTGCATCATTCCGTCGATTTTAGAAGCAAACTCCAGACCCGTTTCCTCATGCACAGGAAGGGCATCCATATCGCCGCGGATGGCAATAAACTGCTCAGTATTCGCACCCGGTATTTCGGCCAGAATCCCCGTGCCCGCAATACCATCGCGATACGATATCCGATGCTCATCAAGGAACTGACAAACCTTTTCCGCCGTACGAAACTCCTGCCAACTGGGTTCAGGATTTCTATGCAGATCGCGTCGCACTTCAATCAGTTTCTGAAGGAGTTCCGCGGGCAACAATTCACTCATGTTAGACTGGCTTTCGTAAATGGACGATTCTTGCTATTTCACTGAGCACAGCATAAGTCTTATAGCACAAATACTAACGTTTCTACCACGAAGAACACGCGAGACGGGTAATGAATCACTACCATTTGCCAAAGCCAGGCATGTCCGGATCATTGCCACCAATTTCAGCTGAAGCACCTCTTGTTCAGTAGGACTAAATTGTTTTTAAAAAACAGTTCGCCCTGCTGTTAGTTAAAAACATTCTGATACTTTTTGTCAGAGCTCTCGACACACCAAGATTTTAACATTTTGGTAGTGACTGATAACTCAATCGCCTGCAGACATTAGGGAATCGGTCCCGAATTTCAGTCCCCT
>DOCI01000084.1:0-3396 GCA_003503535.1 Planctomycetaceae bacterium | reverse complement strand
TTCAACTTCGAATTCTCACACTCGATCGCGACCAGATCCTCGCACCTCTGGGAAAATCACAATTGCCACTCAAAGCAACTCTTTCACCAATGTCAAAGGCGTTGACACATTCCGTGACACGACACGTCACTTATCTCGAATCGATCCATGACGGACGATTTTATCGCCAGTCCAATCCACGACCGACACTCTTGAAATACAAAGAAAAACCTGAAGTGAATGCGATGGATCAATACGTGATTTCGAGCAGATTCATCACCGCAAGTGGAAAACAGTTGCCGCGTGTTTGGCCACCAGGAAGTGACCTGTTTTGGAAAACTTCGTCATGCGACTTGAACAACCTAATGAAAATCTTTCTGATCATCACAACTGGTATAGCCGATACCTAACTCCACCGTGGTGACAGGGAACCTTCAAACGCGTTAAACGGCTTGGACGGATCTGAAATTAAAGTCGATTGCTGCAACTTAGTGAACGATAGTCTTGAACAGATTGGAATGATTCTCTTATGAAAAATATATTTTTAGTTTGTTTGATGATAACTGGAGTGTTGTTTTCAGGCACCGGGTTAGTAATCGGAGATGACTACGTTCCTGCTCGGGTAATTGTTCCTGCTCCGGAATCTGGTCGATTCTGTCATCTGTCATGGCCGAAAGTCGTTAAAGCAAATGATGGCAGCCTTGTCGTCGCTTACATTGCTGGGAGGAAACACGTTAACGGTGATGGTTGCCCTGCTGTGTCGGTCTCCACAGACGGCGGTAAGAACTTTACTTCCCCTCATGTACTGAAGACGTTCGACAGCTCCATGAGATATCAGCATGCTGCCAACTTGGCGATGGGATTGGCTGAGGACGGAGCGATTGTGTTGATGGCGATGGCGTTTACGGACGACCTTCGCAACAACATCTACGGCTGGCGATCTCTGGACAATGGTCAGACGTGGGAAACAACGGATACCTCCTCGATCGGTCACAGCAAAACCGGTTCGGTTTTCGGGCATGTGTTTCAGGTTCCTGGCAAGGGATTAGCGGTATGTGGGCACTATAGAAAGCCCAGTGGTTCTGGTCTTTGGATTGCCTATTCTGAAGATGACGGCAAAACATGGGGGTCGGCTCAGAAAATCACAATAGAAAAATATTTTGAACCGACTTTCATCTTCACAGGCGGACGTCTTGTCGGATTGGTCCGTGAAAATTCCGCCCATGCCTACCATCAGTTCGTCAGCGATGATCTGGGAAAAAGTTGGCAATTCCGGGAGCGCGTAATCCAGGGAAGTAAAAAGGCGGTGCATCCCAGCCCCTTCATCGTCTCAGATCCGACTCAACCCGACAGACTTTATGCACTGCAATCGGAAAGGACTGACTCAAATCAGATCAGTCTTTGGCAATCTCAAAGCGATTCTCTCAAATGGGAACGGCACAGTCTTATAACATCCTGCCCGGACGTTGAGGATTTCAGCTATCCCTGGATGACACATCTTGAAGGGAACGATTGGTTTATTGTTTATTACGCAGGTGAGAAAGATGGACCCAACTCGATTTACGGAATGACGATCGCGATTCAGCCGCTGATAAAAGGAAAAGAACCCAACCAGGCCGATACAGATAATGGCAGTTAACCGAATCTGACCCGTAAAGTAGCTGTTAACGTTTTGTAACCGACTGTGATGCTGGCGAAATTGATTTGATTGGTATTATCTGTCAGCAGTTTTTAAATGCTTCAGAACAATCTGGCTCGAGCAAGAAGTGAATGCCCAAGTATTGCCAAAAGAGCTGAACGATATTGACAACTTTTCTCACTGATGCGAACGTAGCGTATTTCATTCCCGATTGTGAACGAACGACTGTTATATCGATCTACTCATGCAGCCTTCCCTGCTGTTATTCACAACATTCTGATATTTTCTGTCTGAGTTCCCGACACGACGAGAGTTTAACACTTTGGTCGTGACTGGTCATTCAATCGTCTGTAGTCTTCAGGGAATCGTTCCCATATTACAGTCCCCTGCTCTTTCGAAATCCGCGTTCTTTCATTCAATTTCGAGACTAACACTCCAATCGATACCAGCCGCCAGCCGGAACACGGACCGAAGCCCAGAATGATTCTCCCGTGATCGTCGGTATCAGGTTAGTTCAGGCGCCCGTAGAATCAGTCTTTATCGGCTGTTCAGGCTGAGCTTGAAGAACCACAATGCGATACTCCCAAGTTGAACTATGAGCGTCCGTCGGTACCGTGCCGGCGACTTTCACATCTGCAAAACCTTTCCCTGGAGCAACGCCGATTCGCTATAGCACCTGATGAGGCTGCCGATGCGTCAGCGACAACAGTTCTGCACCGTTTGCCGCAAAGGGGAGAAGCAGACTGAACGCAACGATGGCGTGCGACAGAGCGATAGTGCAAATTGAAGTGTGCATTTGATTTGAATCCTGAGTGTTAATCAGAGGTTTTTTGGCAAACACGATGTCATTGTCGAGGCATTCCAGCTTGATCGTCTCGATATGCCGCTTGTTAATTTACAGTCGTGCCCTTTGGATTGCTCTAAGATTACATCAGATGCTATAAGGGAACTCTGACATCCTCAAAATATTGGCAAGACTGTTTTTTCACGCCACATCGTCGGATGTTAAAATTACTTCGCGTTGAATTTAAATGAATAATCTGTGCGTCGAGACAAAACCTTATATCTGAATGCAATGCCATGAAAAAAAATGAATCTGTTACTAAAATCATGACCTCCAATCCCGTTTGTGTGTCAGTGAATGGACCGGTCTCGGATGCAAGAAAAATGTTGGAAAAAGAAGGAGTCCACCATCTTCCAATCGTTGAGGGAGATCAATTGGTCGGAATTCTTACTTCTAATGATTTTTTGCGTGTTTCATTCGGTGAGTTTGGAAATCAGGATTCCAGAAATTTGGATGCAATTCTCGATCATACCTACAAACTCTCAGAACTAATGAACGCTAATCCTGTCACCGTCGACGCTCAAAAAACTGTTCGGGACGCTGCAACAATTCTTGCTGGCAGCAACTTTCATGCACTACCTGTCGTGGATGACTCTAAACTGATAGGAATTGTGACGTCTTCAGATTTGATAAATTACTTGTTAGAGCAGTATTAAATTGGCTGTTCGTGTCAAAATGCCAGATTTCACTAGCCCGAATCCATCATCCGATAATAAGACAATACCAAAGTTCGCGAGATTTATCAGCTCACGGTTCATTGCCTGAACGCTGAGGAGTTCGCCTATATGAAGCGAGCTGAGAGCATTGAAGCTTGACTGCTTTGGCACATCAAGGGCTAACCAAATTCATGGAATGTCCGGTCAAGCTACCTTCCGCTCAAACGTTTTGATCAAGCCCCCAACGTTTTTTTGACCTCAATCTGATCGATGGAAAT
>DOCI01000249.1:27472-29492 GCA_003503535.1 Planctomycetaceae bacterium | reverse complement strand
TTGGACTTTCGGGGGCTTCCGCTAAGGCGGAGCGCCCCCGCCACCCTACCAATATTTTCAGAACACGTATCGTCTGACGTTCTGAATCTCTCTGCTCAAAGAACTGCGAATGTAAAATGAATCAGCCTCGTGACGTCGTCCATCCTCGCGATGAAATCATGCGAACAATGGATCGCATCTATCGTTATCGAATGACAACAACATCCGGTGGTAATCTCTCGATCCGCGATTCTGCAGGCAACATCTGGATCACACCGGCTCGGGTCGATAAGGGAAATCTCACGAGGAATGACATCGTTTGCGTTCATGCCGATGGGAAAGTGGATGGGCCTCATCCCCCGTCATCAGAGTTCCCATTTCATAAGGCGATTTACGAAGCTCGACCGGATATCCAAGCCATCGTGCATGCTCATCCGGTTGCACTGGTTGCGTTCAGTATCTCTCGACAAACCCCCAACACCCGGTTGTTTCATCAGGCACACAGTGTTTGCGGAAAGGTCGGATTTGCTCCCTATGCCTGTCCCGGAAGCGAGGCTCTGGGCAAAAGTATTGCCACGATGTTTGCACAATCCTGCGACAGTGTCATTCTTGAAAATCATGGGGTCGTCGTTGGAGGGGATGATCTTGCTCGTACCTTCGAACGGTTTGAAGCATTCGAGTTTGCGGGCAAAACGCTCGTCAAAGCCTATCAATTGGGTGAGGTGCGATATCTGACTGACCAGCAATTGGAACAGGCGGCTCAACGTGGCGTCGATTTTGAATCGTATGATCCCGGTGTCGCCTCAGCAAAGGAGCAGGAACTGCGTCGACAGCTCTGTGATTTTGTCAGACGCGGATGCCGACAACGATTATTGATCAGCACGGAAGGAAGTTTTTCCGCTCGCGTCGATGGGGAATCATTTTTAATCACGCCGACACAAAAAGATCGTGAACTTTTGCGAGCTGAGGATTTTGTGCT
Organism: Planctomycetaceae bacterium; assembly: GCA_003503535.1. Classification (GTDB taxonomy): domain Bacteria; phylum Planctomycetota; class Planctomycetia; order Planctomycetales; family Planctomycetaceae; genus Rubinisphaera. The sequence continues at coordinate 28,534 of DOCI01000249.1, read as the reverse complement.
CGTCGATGGAGATCGCCGTGAAGTCGGCAAACTGGCCAGCCGAGCCGCTCGCGCACATCAGACGATTTATCAGAAGCATCCCCATGTACAGGCGATTGTGTTTGCCCATCCCGTCAATGCAACAGCCTTCAGCACAACTGACGTACCACTGAATGTTCGCACGATACCGGAAAGTTATGTCTTTTTGCGAGATGTCCAACGTGCAGAGTACGGGGTTCAATACGGAAACGATGGTGGGATAGCCAACTACGTCTCGGCCAGCAATCCGGCTGCTATTCTGGAAAACGATGGTGTGCTCGTTACTGGTACAAGCGTGCTCGATGTCTTTGACCGTTTGGAAGTTCTGGAGTCCACTGCAGAAGCAGTTATCGACGCCCAGGCGATCGGCAAAGTATCGGTCATGCCTGATAGCGTCATCGAAGAATTGCGAGAGGCATTTCATCTCAAGTAAAATTACTCTTAAACTGCTGATTGGTCTCATAATGAAACCCAACTTAACGCGCCATCTGCTTACCGTCTTGCTAACAAGCCTCATGACCTACTCACTCGCTCATGCAGACGACAGGCCAAATATGATTTTTATCATGGCTGACGACATGGGCTATGGAGATGTTCAGGCTCTAAATTCGGACTCGAAAATTCCGACGCCGAATTTGAATCAGCTGGCTTCAGAGGGGATGATTTTTACGGATGCACATACGCCCTCGGCCGTTTGTACACCGACACGTTATGGAGTTGTAACAGGGCGATATTGCTGGCGAACATATCTGAAAAAAGGCGTGCTGAATGGCTACGGCACACCGCTGATTCAAGATGACCGCCTTACAATTGCTGAGTTTCTCAAAGACAACGGTTACGCCACAGGTGTCGTTGGAAAGTGGCATTTGGGGCTCGGTTTTGTAAAGGATGGCGATCAGTTCGATTTCTCGAAACCGGTCAGTAATGGACCGCATACTCATGGGTTTGATTATTCTTACATCATTCCGGCGTCTCTGGATTTTCCACCCTATGTATATATTGAAAACGGGAAAATTACAGAGTATCCCGAGTTGACTCAGCAAG
>DOCI01000249.1:6764-27399 GCA_003503535.1 Planctomycetaceae bacterium | reverse complement strand
ATCCCGAGTTGACTCAGCAAGCTCAAAAATTCCCGGCTTTTCTTCGCAAAGGGGAACGAAGTCCTGATTTGGTCATGGAGAATGTTCTGGATGATATCGCTGCTCAGGCAGGGGAATTCATTGCTGATCGAGCCGGGAAGTCTTCTCCCTTCTTCCTCTATGTCCCGCTGACGGCTCCTCACAAACCGGTCATGCCTCATCCCCGGTTTCAAAATCAGACAGACCTGGGGCCATACGGAGACTTCGTGCATCAGGTCGATGCGACGGTCGGAAATATTCTCAAGTCGATTGATGATGCGGGTGTGCGAGACAACACACTTGTCGTTTATACGAGTGATAATGGCTCCTACATGTATCGACTTGAAAATGATGATAAGGATCATGTTGATGAAGAATCGGTACAGGGGTATCGACCTGAGCATCATACGGCAAACGCTGATTTTCGTGGTACGAAAGCCGATGTTTGGGAAGGTGGGCATCATGTCCCATTCTTTGTCCGCTGGCCTGCGCAGGTGAAAGGTAGTACCAAATCGAAGGAGACAATTTGTCTGACCGACTTTTTTGCCACCGCAGCCGATGTGATCAACAAAGACCTGCCGGAAGGGGCCGCTCCCGATAGTTTCAGTCTCTTACCTTTGCTGAAAGGTGAGACTCGAAAAACACCACGTGCTCCAGTGATTCATCACTCGGCCAATGGAATGTTTGCCATTCGAGATGGCCAGTGGAAACTGGTTTTAGGGAATGGTTCCGGCGGACGGCAGGCACCGAAAGGAACTCCGTTCGAACAGCCTTACTTTTTATTCAACATGCAGGATGATCCTGCTGAAAGGAAGAATGTGATCGAGTCTCACCCTGAGATTGCCAGGCGACTGGAAACAGAATGCCTCAAAATTCGCGATTCAGGTTCGAGCAAGTCGCTGAAGTAGCTAAACGTACAAGCACGAAGCGAAGAAAACTACGGTAACTTCAGTTGTTTCTGAATCTTGTTGCCATTTCTCAAAATCGTTACGGAAACAGCTTGAGCAGGTTTGAAATTGTCGGCTCCGTGAATTAGCAAGTCGGTTTCTGTGAGCAGATCTGAGTTGCCATCAAAGCTGGTGATGATATCGCCTTCTTTGAAGCCGGATCGCTGGGCAAAATTGTGTGGTGGATATTTTCCAACATGTTTGATGAGCAGGGCGAGTTGATCGGCAGGTAATTTGGCTTGCTCTCGTTCTTCACTGGTCAGTTCCTCAAGTTTCATCCCCCCGAAGTACTTTCTTCGAAGTTGCCAGGTAGAAACTCGCCAGGAGATATCGCCGTTTCGACGCCAGCCATCCTGCAATTCAACAGTCAACTTCTGTGGACGTCCATTGCGGAGGATTTCAGCAGTCAAACGATCGCCTTCAGGGTTTGCTTTGTCGAGCACCCATTGCACATCGGCAATAGAGAGGAGAGGTTGATTTTGCAGAGACACGATTTCATCGCCTGCTCGGAAGCCTGCTTTTGAAGCGGGTGTGTTTGAGGTGACTTCCTTAACGGTTGCTTTGGATTCGGGATCGAGAATCAAGCCGATTGATTTCGGGTGCGGGTAAGGGAACAGCAAATCTTCCGGTAACTTTTTTCCCTGACTCCAGTAGTAATCCCGGCGAGCATCGCCGATTTGATGACAATGAATACAACTTTTAACGACATTGCTGTCGGCGAAATCGATTGAATCTCGATATTTATCCTTGAGTGACGGATATTTTTCGGGCGACGCATATTCGAGGGGCTTTCCGCGTTTGCCAGAAAGCTCTGCTTTGTTAGACGGGTAATTCTGATGCAATGTCAGGGCTCCCTGAAGAGCTTTGGCTAAGCCCGTCAGGGAAACATCCTCGTACCAGTCGGTACGGTGTGAGCGGGTGCCGAAGCGGCCGTAAATTGTGCCATCGGCATTAAGCATGAAGACGGCAAAGGATTGATCGGTATCGTACTGAAACAATGAAAGATCGAGACCATTTGTGGAAACGATTCGAACGCAGACGAACTCTTTGAGCAGCGGACGGATGACGGGATCCTGATCGACAAGTTCGTCATCCAGTTTCACACAGGCCACGCAGGGGATGCAGCGTAAAACGACAACGAGAGGCTTTCCTGTCTGACGAGCCTGTTCGAATCCTTTTTCGAGATCATTGTAAATCCAGAAGCCATCTTCGAGAACTTTCTGACGATCCGACCGGACTTTTTCTTCTCGGGTTTGAGCCGAAGAAATCGAGGCTGGGATCAGAACCAACAGGAGGAGACAGAGAAATTTTCTGAATAACATTGCCAAATCCTTGAGGGAGTTATCAACAGCCAAGCATTTCAGATCCGAACGATCCTCAGAAGAATGATCAGCTGGCGTTGATGTTATCTTGCTCGGATTCGATTTTAAAGACAAGCAGCTGAAAATGGCCAATGGTTGGAAAAGAACGAAGTTGCAGGTCGGCATCGTAAACGAGCGGCTCCCAACCGCGTTGCTGAGCCATTCGGACAAACTCGAGAACGAGAGCGCGACCGGGATCTCCAATCCAGATTTGCCCACCTGGTTTGATCAGTTGTGTGATGGTCTCCAGCAGTGGCTCGTGAAATCGTGCTTCGTAAAGGATATCCGAAGCGATGATCCAGTCCCAGCGTTTTTCTTTGGGAGGATGAAACCAGTCGAGTTGCAGCAATTCATAATTCTGTAGATTGTTTTGTCGGGCATTATATTGCGAAAGCTGCAGCGCTTCGAGTCGATTGTCGCTGAAGGTCACTTCGATTCCATTAGTCATCGCTGCCAGACCGACAAGTCCACAGCCGCAACCAATTTCCAGCAGTTCTTTTGCAGGCGGATCTTTCAACGAAGCCATGATGTTGGCAAAAAATCGGGCAGCTGGCCAGAGGTAAGCCCAGTAGGGGACATAATCCGTCTGCCGATTTTCTTCGAGCACTTCGGGACGATCGAGCAAGGCATCGGGATCTTCAGGAATGGTCAACTGAAGTGTACGGACTCCCAAATCAATTTCTTCATCTCGCCAGAGATCAATGCAATCAGGGAGTGAGGTTTTATGAGCTTTTGTCAACGACATCTCGATAATAGAATTCAGCAGAAAGTAATACGCGCCTTAGGGCTTCGCAGAAATCTGACATTCACAAACCTCTGCCATGCAGCGTGGGCAGCCCTGACAATACTTCTTGGCGACAGCCTGCTCCAGATCAATCCCCGTCAAGTTGGCCAGCGTGACCAGCCAGGCGAGCACATCGGCAAATTCTCCTGCGAGTTCTTCTCGATTATCCGATCGCAATGCACCAGCCAGTTCGCCGACTTCTTCCATAAACCACATGAAGGTTCCATCGACTCCCCGCTGGGAATCTTTGTGACCAAACATCTCCTGAATCGATTTTTGTAATTTGTTGACTGTTAACTGGGAGGCGTTGTCCGAGCCAGTTTTTTTCGACGTCATTGTCATCAGAGATATTCCAATATCAGACCATTTTAAATGGTTTCTGCAGTCGCATAAACACGAAATGTCCTGAAAACGCCGTGTTTGCTCCTGCTGAACGTTGCAGGTAATTTTTGAATATGTTCGAGAGCGCATCTGAAGTCATGATATCTGATTGAGGTGAGATCAGAAAAGTGTTTTGAGATGCGAACGAATCAATGAGGGGCATATTTTGTTTTCAGAGAGAGAAAATAGCTTTCCAGGAATTTGTATGAGAGTACGCTGCAACCAACTGAAAGTCCGCCGACAACGAGTAACCCGAGCGGTGATTCCGTGATGCCCCAATATTCACGCACAATCACTCGAATGATTTGATGGTACACATACAAGCCGTAGCTGTATTTTCCGAACCAGCGGAGTATTCGAGAACGCAATGTTTTTTTGAGTAACGAATCCCCTTCGCCAAGCACCGTACAGAAAATCGGTAAGTAAGCCGCGGCTATCAAGGTGGGCAGAATGAAAATCAAAATGGGATCTTCGATGCGAAAGCCTCGAAAAATCAGAAACAGACAGGCTGTCGCTCCAAGAGATATTGTGCCTATGATTTGGGGAAGTCGATAATTGGGTTGCTCACTGGTAAACCGTAATGCAATAAGGGCTCCTATGGACAATCCATCCAATCGACAGAGCGGAAAGGCGTATTGAGTCGCCCATGATTGAGTCGCCAGCAGGATCCCGAGTCGACAAAAAAGAGAGCAGGCAATGGCGGCTAATAAAATCCGATGAAGTCTCTTTCGAGATGTGTAAAATACAAGAAACGGCCAGACCAGATAAAACTGCTCCTCAATACACAAACTCCAGAAATGATTCAGCAGCGGAGCTTCAGGCCAGTCATACAACGCAACACGGATATTGAAGGTGTAAGTAAAATGATAGACCAGATCGCTGAAGACCTCCCGGAAAGGGGAGATATTCAGACAACTCAATAAAAGGACAAGACCGAGTACAAAGAAGTAAAGCGGAAATATCCGCAGGGTTCGTCGAACATAGAAGTTTTTGATTCGGTGCTCTGTCTCTTTCTGCGTGATCAGAATTGATGTGATCAAAAAACCGGAAAGTACGAAGAACAGATCGACGCCAATCCACAGACTGCCAAAGACGAGATCAAGAGCAGAGAGAGCAGGGATCGTATGAGAAAACCGCAGGCAATGAAAAAGAATGACGGCAATGATCGCCAGCCCACGAATCCCATCCAGTTCCTCAATCTTTTTCATACACCTGACTGCTTATCAAAGAGGAGCTTGAAATTGATTGAAGAATGACATGGAAAAACTACCTCAGGACAGCGGCCAGTTCCTGTTCACACCTGGCGACAATCTGAGCGTGAGCCGCATCGACTTCTTCACCGGTCAGCGTTCGTTCTGAGGAACGAAATGCTGCTCGGGCAAGATAAGTCTTCTTACCTGCTTCGATTGGCTTCCCGCGATATTCGCTGACGAATTCCACACCCGTAAAGAGAGGTCCGCCGGATTTACTGATCGTCCCTGACAACTGCTGCCACGTGATTTCATCGTTGATCAGGAAGTTGAAATCCCGTTCGACAGCTGGGAACTGTGGAATTGCCTGTGCCTGAGGAGCCTGATCGAGAATGTCAATCAGCGGCTGCAATTCAAACTCTGCAGCAGTCACCGCATCTCTCAAGCCCGCTTGATCCAGCACCTTTCGATCCAGTTCACCAATCCAGCCCCAGTCTTTACCATTCAAAGTCAGCCTGGCAACTCGGCCGCTCGCATAGCCCGTTACTTCACAAGCAGTTGCTTCGAAGTGGAGTTGTGGGTTCAAAGTGCTGACGAGCGTTTCGAGCAAACCTTTGAGTTCGAAGAACGATTGACTGGTCACGCAGCCAACGGACAGCGGCTGAATCGCTCCCACTTTGGTCCAGCCTGTGAAGACTCGCGAGATTTCGTAAAGTTGAGAATTGCTGGTTCCAGTTCGTTCATTCGCTCGACGAGAAACCAGCAAGCTTGGAATGAGTGATGACCGCAGCTGATTGTCTTTCTTGCGTGACGAATGCTCGACCTGCAATTGTGTTTCGAGTCCACGCGGGTTGAATGCCGCAGACAGTTCGGCTGAGACAAACGACATCGTAATTGCTTCGTAGAAGCCCGCAGCATTGAAGACATGATGAACGATATCGGTCGTTCGATCCTGGTCGGACTTAGCCGTCGCACAAACCAGAGGAGGATCGTTTTCAGGAATTTGATCGTATCCGTAAATCCGGGCGATTTCTTCAATCAGGTCCGCTTCCCGAGTCAAATCTGCACGCCAGCTGGGAGGAGAATAGACCGCAGACTCGCCTTGATAACTCTGTTCGGTCAAACCAAGTTTTTTCAGAATTTCTCGGCTCGTATCAACCGGCACATCGATCCCAAGTATCCGGGGAACTTGTGCGAATCGTAATGTAATTCCTTCCGGCAAAGCGGGCTCTAAATTCCCGACCTTAATCGAATCTTCCAGGATCTCACCGCCAGCGATCTGCACAATTAATTCGCAACAACGACGGCTCGCCCAGTCAATTTGACGAACATCGACACCGCGCTCAAAGCGGAAGGAAGAATCACTGAACAGCGAAAGTTTGCGAGCAGTTCGGCGGACAGAAAGAGGGGCAAAGTTAGCCGTCTCAATCAACAGGTCGGTCGTCGATTCATCGACTTCCGTCTCTTTGCCGCCCATCACGCCGGCGATTGCAACCGGATTTGAGGCATCGGCGATAACACACATCTGCTCATCCAGTTCGTAGGCTTTGCCATCAATCGCTTGAATCTTCTCTCCTTTTTTCGCCTGTCTTACAACAATCTTCTTGCCATCGAGTCGATTCAAGTCAAACGCGTGCAAAGGCTGACCGCATTCCAGGAGAACGTAATTGGTCACATCGACGACATTATTGACGGATCGCAGTCCCAGAGTTTCCAGTCGTTTCCGCAACCACTCCGGACTTGGGCCAACTTTCACGCCACGAATAATACGAGCCTGGTACTGAGTGCAATGTTCGGGCGATTGATTTTCCACTGAAGAGACAGCTGAAGTCTTCTCGGAAGAAGTGACGATCTCTGCTGCTGGGATTTGTAATGTCTTATCAAACAGTACAGTCAACTCCCGCGCCACACCGATATGTCCCAGACAATCCGGACGATTGCTGGTCACTTCCAGATCGATGGCAAAATCATCGCCCTGAGGCTCAATCTCTTCGAGATTCAAACCGGACATCATCAGCTTTTCTGCAGCCGTGACGTGATCGCAATCGAGGGTGACGTAATCTTTTAACCAGTTCCAGCTGACTATCATGTGATCGGGTTTCGGGACTCGGGGTTCGGGTGTCGGGAGATTTTAGCGACTTACAAGTCTATTTTATTTGTCGTTGATAATCTGCAGCAGCTGATCTTTCATCGCAGCTGTGACTGACATACCGTTTTTCGAATAGATGGTTGCATTTCCATCTCGATCGATGAAGTGGCCGCCGGCTTCTTCGAGAATCGGCAGCAGTGCAGCTGCGTCCCATTCGCTCAGCACTGGGTCAACCATAATGTCGGCTCGGCCCGTCGCGACCAGCATATGTCCGAAACAATCTCCCCAGCCTCGGGTCAATTGCACGCCATTGCACAGAGTATAATACGGTTTCGAGAGACCTAACTGTTCCCAGCGGGCAACATTGGTTGTGCAGAAACACGCGTCAGAAAGATTACTGTTCGTGGAGCAACGTGCGGGAATCGGTTCGTTCCCTTTGATTTTCCACCAGGCTCCCGAACCTTTGGCTGCATACACCACTTCATCGAGAGCAGGAAAACGACAGACACCGACAACGCAATGCCGCTCGTCATTCTCGCCGATCTCTTCCAGCCCAATCAGGCAACCAAACAGGGGAACGCCATGCACGAAAGACTTTGTGCCATCAATCGGGTCGAGAATCCAGCGAAACTGATTCTTCCCCGGCTTCTCCGGAAATTCTTCGCCGAGAATCCCATCCTCTGGAAAACTGTTTTCCAGCAGTTCCCGGATTAACAATTCCGCTCCGCGATCAGCTTCGGTCACGGGCGTGTCATCTTTTTTGGAATCGATCGCAAGATCCTGATTCTGATAAAACTTCAGAATCAGATCCTGAGCCTGCTCGGCTGCATCGAGAGCGAATTCGAGACGTGATTGATAATCGGTATTTGGCATAGTTGATTATTATTTGAATTAGAAAACAGGCATTGCCTGTAGAATGTTTGATTTCATCACAAATTAATTAAGAGTATCCGTGTACTTCAATCTTTGAGTCGATACAAATGCTCGCCAGCCTTACGGACCAGCAGGATTCCCTCGTCTTCACGATTGGCGAAGGATTCGATATCGATGGTCTCAGGATCGCGATAACCGAGGCTGATTTCTTCACAAACCTCTTTCGGAATCTGCGAAGCGAGAGTCACTTTGACGCGTGGGAATTCAACGCCATCCTCGAATGTTCCACCGCCGCGCACATGAGTTGAGTGAGCCAATACGCCGCGAGGAATATGACTGAACTTCTCTGGTTGTTTCACAAAATAATCTCGAACATGATAGCCGATTTCGCGAATCAATTCGCCATGTGTAATCGAGATTTCCGACAAATGCGGAGCATAGATAATCAGCTCACCCCCATCTTCGACAACAGGTTCCAGCTTATACATACATTTCCCAGCCACCCACAATTCATCATACATTTCGGGGGCACAGGACAGAATTTGCTTGAACGGCTTATCCTGCCATTTGATGTGGACTTGTGAAGATATATCGGCCGCAGCATTCCACGCAAACTCGGGCGTGCCGTAGGAAAGTCCGTACAAACTGGCATCGGGAGCGACGACAAATGTCATCGCCCGTTTCTCACACGGAATCAGTTTGGCGGCTCGATCGACTACGCGACGGACGGGCGTGTCTTTAACACCAATAATTGACGCATTTGTGATCAAAGCTCCCAGCCAGTGAAAGAAATTGAGCACCTCGGGACCGGAAATCCCCGGGAAGAAATACTTGTTCCCCCCGGAAAATCCGACGACCTCATGCGGAAAAACGGGGCCAACAACGAACAGCATGTCGTAATCGAGAATTCGTTTATTGATTTTGACGGGGACCTCTTCCCGCATCAGCCCGCCGGAAATTTCTTCGGTGTCGTCTTCGGTCAGGACTCCGAGTTGCGTTAATCGCTCGTCTTCATCCCATTCATGATTGAACAATCCGAGCTGAAAAAAGAGCCGTTGCCGTTCGGTTTCATCAATTCCGAGCAGTTTGCACATCTGAGCTTCGGACATCGGAGGATGGGTGCCGAGGGCGAAAATAACATCCAGTGCCTCAGTTTTCGGCTTGAGCAGTCGATGAAGTTCATCAAACAGAAGAGGAAGAGGAGCGGTCCGCGTCGCATCGGGGACAACCATCAGCACTTTCTTGCCGACAAAATCCTCCAGAACCACGTTCTCCTGTATCCAGGTCCGAACAGCTTCTTCCGACATCGTTTCCAGTTTTTTTGATTCAATTGTTGATGTCATAACTGATTTTCACCAAAGACGTTAGCCTCAATATCGTCGACGAGTCTCAACTCGTTTCCTGCAAGCAGGCTAGCTTAGCAGAGTCAATCGGAAGGAACCAGTCTCGGCTATTTGGGAATTGAGGGATTATGAAGACAAACAATTCAGTAGACAGTGTTTCCATTATCAGAGGAATTCTCCTTTGCAGGGAGCAAAATTGGATATCAAAATAGAGTGATCCAATTTGTGCATTCGCTTCATAATGATGATGGTGGCAATTTTCATCAGTTCAGCTGGTACGACCAGTTGGGCTTGGATTTCTGGATTGCCTTGATTCAGGCCTGAATTCAGTTGAGGAATTGTTCAGATGTACTTACCATTACCCTTGACGATTCTTGATATGCTGATTCATCGTTCCTTCTTTCTAAGGACATCAGCAATAGCCGTCATCCATTCACAACTTATTTTCGGGCTACAGATTCTATGTCTGTTTCATCCTCTCATTCTCTTAAGGAGAGTCCCATGAAATCTCTACGCCGAGGTTTTACGCTCATTGAACTGCTTGTTGTCATCGCGATCATTGCCATACTCGTGGCGCTTCTACTCCCGGCGGTTCAACAGGCACGTGAAGCGGCCCGTCGATCCAGTTGTAAGAACAATTTGAAGCAGTTTGGTTTAGCTCTTCACAATTACCACGATACGCACAAAGTTTTTCCACCTGGTCAAATTCGTGGTTATGCAGCCCCTAACGAATTTGGAAACGGTTTCAGTTGGGGAGCGATGATTCTGCCGTTCATGGAGCAAGGAGCCATTTACGATCAACTGAATCCTACGATTGGAGTTTTTGAAGGGTCCAACAAGACACTCATTCAATCACTATCTTCGATAGAAGGTGTTATCTGCCCCAGCGATTCAGATCGTTCAAAAACAAGGACTGTACATGGAACATCGAATACGAACTACATGAGTTCGGTTCCCAGTACGAGTTACAAAGGTTCTTCAGGAGCGTTCAATAACTGGAGTGATAATCCCAATCCAAGACTTTCCGGTGGGTTCTTCACAATAGATCCTGCCAAACCTTCCACAATTGCTTCGATCAAAGATGGCACAACGAATACAATTGCCATTGGTGAATTTGCTGCATCTGTGTGGGATGGAGGATCATTTCTTGGAGTTCAGCATAGCACCAGTACATTAGGTCAATCCGATGCCGCTTGCTGTCAGGACTGGTTTCTTTCTTATGCCCTGTATCCTATCACAAACAGTAACCCACCCAGTAGCCCGTCAATTCGCTTCAGCAGCGAGCATGATGGGGGGGCACAATTTTTAATGGCTGACGGTTCAGTTCGATTTATCTCAGAGAATGTCGATCATATTCTTGAGACAACCGGGTTAGACACAAACAACACCGCTGCTCGTGGTGCAGGTTGTCTCTGGCGTTCGGAAGCCGGCGGATGTTCAGATGGTGGTAGTGGAGCCTTCCGTGATAAAGCTGCTTTGGCAAGTTTGATGGGAATCTGGCAGCGACTGCATCATAAAAATGACGGATTGGTTATCGGAGAATTCTAAGCGGACTGGAATTTTCGGGATTTCAGATTTGACCGGAAAGATATGAGTGGCAATCATTCTGTGGTTGCCACTCATTTTTCATAAAAAAACCAGCTGCAATTGCACGAATCAACAATGATGAAGAAGCTTGAAATCACCTGGAAAAATTACGATTCCAAAACACTGGATCACGATCAACTCGCACAATTACCAGCTGATTTTCACATTTCGGACATTTCAAAAATGATCTCCGGGCGTCAGGGAAGTGGATTGAAGTTTCGCAGCCTGCTCGAATCCCTCAAACCTGAGGGAGTGAATATTGAACTAATCAGCCTCAAGGCCAGTCACGATCAATTCGAAAAGTCGATTCAGTGGCAACTAATCCCCGTGGGGGCTGTACTTGTCTATGAGATTCATGGAGAGGAAATCCCCCTCGAAAAGGGAGGCCCCTTTCGCTTATACGTTCCGGGAACGGTGGTTTGTGGACAGGCAGAACTCGATAACTGTGTTAATATCAAGCACTTGGATCGGATTGATGTCGAACTCGCTACAGTGTGAATAGATTGCGTATATTCCCAATTGACAAAAAAGAGCAAATCTGTCTTGTCAATCGAATTTTTCGAGGGTAAAAATCACCGCACCAGTCTCAGACAGAGTTTGAGATCTGGTGTGAACGAATGGATGGATTCCATTCGGATCGCGAATTCTCAGTCGACCAGACTGAATTCCCGTGAATTTAATTTTGATCATTCGGTCGAAAGAAAGGCTCAAGGATGAGTTGCATATCGATCTACCGTCCCAGCGGTACCGCTCTGGACGAACCTTCTATCATTCCATTTCCGCGGCTTAGAATCAAAGCATATCGCGAAGAAGAACTGGGTTCCTCGACTTTGAACCGTGCTCGACTGCTCCACGAGAACACCAGCTGTTGTTCCTGCGGATCCTGTGCCGTCGATCCCATAGAATTGAACGATGCCGATTTGAACTCCTCAGGTCGAACAATTCCCGGCACAGCCACAATCGTCGCCTTCCACTGCAACAAATGCTACCATGAGTGGCCAGTTCGGTCGTAATACCGGATTGCTCTGTCTACGGTATGTCATTCGACGTGTGCCACTGCTGGCTAGACCAGCAGTGATTGGCAGAGTGCATCCAGAAACACGCTGCATTTGTTATTAATGGATATGCTCAAATGTTACGATCATCGGTCATCGTTACCTCATTCCTGACGATACTGGTACTTAATCCCGTCACCCTTCAAGCCGGAGATTGGCCTCAAATCCTGGGGCCAAATCGAAACGGGGTTGCTCGTGGTGAACAACTCAGTCTGAACTGGGACGAGGCGGGACCAGAAAAAATCTGGAAAGCACCTGTCGGTTCCGGGGTAGCGGGCGTCGCTGTCAGTGATCAGATTGCCGTTTTCGTCCACCGGATTGATGATGAAGAAATCGTCGAAGCTCGCAATCTCACTGATGGTCAACTCAAGTGGACAACAAAGTTTCCCACGAACTATCAGCCTCGCGTAGTGCCGGAAGATGGACCGCTTTGCGTTCCCACAATTGCAGGCGATCGTGTAGTCATCTTTGGTGCCAGCGGAGACCTGCATTGTTTGCAACTTTCTGATGGAAAAGTGATTTGGACGCGACAGACGCATCTGGACTTTGGAGCCGATGAAGGATACTTTGGAGCTGGTAGTGCTCCTGTCATCTTCGAAAACGCGGTTCTGGTGAATGTCGGCGGGTTCCGTCAGAATGCCGGCGTGGTCGCATTTGATCTCAAAACTGGCAAAACTCTCTGGCAGAATGGAGCCTGGCAACCGAGTTATTCTGCTCCTGTGCTCACGGAATTCAACAATCAACCCATCGCGATCTTCTGCACGCGATACGAGACTGTCGGACTCAATCCCAAATCCGGTCAACTTCTCTTTCAAACGCCTTTCGGTATGCGGGGACCAACCGTCAATGGAGCTGCTCCGCTGGTTATCGATGATCATCTCTTTTTGACAGCCAGTTACGGGATTGGAAATGTCTGGGCGAAGTTCGATCAAAAATCCATCGAAGTCCTCCGCAGTGGACTCGAACCGCTGGCCTCTCAGTACACCACTCCAGTTCCAGTAAATCAATCGTTGATAGGAATTGATGGACGCCAGGATGGTCCGCCAGCTGATTTAATCAGCTTTAATCCGGCCTCAGGCAAAGAAAACTGGCGGCAATCCGGTTTCGGCTACGCGACGCTGATTCGCGCCGACAAGCATTTGCTGATCATGAAAACCGATGGAGAACTCGTCATCGCTAAAGCGGACGATGCGAAGTATCAGGAAGTCAAACGTGTTCAACTCCTGACGGGAACGACCCGAGCATTACCGACTCTCTCGAACGGCTATTTGCTTATCCGCAATGAGGACGAATTGGCTTGTTTCAATTTGAATACGAAATGAAGTTGACCAGTCTCAATTCTTCAACTCATATTCTTTAATCTTGCGATACAGCGTTCGCTCACCAATGCCCAGCATGGAGGCGGCTTCTTCGCGTTTGCCGCCTGTCATTTCCAGTGCTTTTTCGATGTAATACTTTTCCACATCCCGTAAAGGCTGACCGACGAGTTGGTCGTATCCCAGGCCAATTCCGGCCAGATGCTCCGCGGCTTCTTCTTCGTTGTATTCCAATGGTGCAATTTCTTCGGGGAGATCGTCGAGGTCGAGAATGCCATCGGTATCGAGCAGGACCATGCGTTCAATTGCATTTCGTAACTGGCGGATATTGCCCGGCCAGTCGTATTCCATCAGGGAATGACGAGCCGCACGAGAGGGGCCGGTGACTTCTTTGTTGTAACGCTTCGACATATCTTTGAGGAAATGATCGATCAGAAGTGGAATATCGACACGGCGTTCGCGAAGCGGCGGCAGATAGATCGTCACGACCTGCATGCGATAGTACAGATCCTGTCGAAACGATCCTTCTTCCACCATCTCCTGCAGGGGAGCATTAGTCGCCGCGACCAGTCGGACATTGATTTCTTTTTCTTCGTTGGTTCCCAGTCGGGTAATTTTACGATCCTCGAGCACACGTAACAGTTTGATTTGCGTTTCCATCGGCATTTCGCCAACTTCATCGAGGAAGAGAGTACCACCAATCGCGTATTCGAATTTCCCAATCCGCTTGGTGGAAGCTCCAGTAAATGCCCCCGGTTCATGCCCGAAAAGTTCACTTTCGAGAATGCTTTCCGGCAAAGCGGAGATGTTCAAAGGGACGAAGGGTTTGTTTTTACGATCGCTGTTTTGATGGATCGCGCGGGCAACGAGTTCTTTCCCGGTTCCGCTTTCTCCCTGAATCAGCACCGTTGCATCTGTTGGAGCGACGTTTTTCAGTTTTTCGATCAGTTTGTGCATGGCCGGACTGTTGCCAATCACACCCTCAAATCCAAACTTTTCATCGAGTCTGCGATTCAACTCCGCATTCCGCCGAATCAATCGAACACGCGTCGCGGCTTTCTCGACCGCCGTTCGTAACTCATTAATATCGAGCGGCTTGGTCATATAGGTGTAGGCACCACCCTGCATAGCCGCGACGGCAGAGTTGATCGTTCCGTGACCGGTCAGCAGAATCACCTCGGCATCGGGCAATTCTTTTTTGGTGCGTTCGAGAATATCGAGACCATCGTAATCGTCCATCATCAGGTCGGTCACAACAACGTCGAAATTCTCACTTTCGATCAGTTCGATGCCTCGCTTGCTCGACGCCGAAACCGTGCAATCGCAATTGATCCGTTTCAGCGCATCAGCGACCGCCTGAGCGTGCGGCTCATCATCATCGACCACCAGGACGCGAATCCCATATCGATTCAAATCATTCTTATCTGCGGGCATAATTGAGAGTTATCTTGTCTGTTTACGCAAAGCGGTTGTAGTGCTAAGGGATTGGATTTACAGCACTATAGCATTTCCAGGGCCGGTTCTGAATCACACGGATGGAATTTAAGGCTTGTTTTTCGGTGTCACCAGAACAGAATCTTCATCGTTATAAGATTGTTTCAGTTCGACGAGACGCCGGTTGTAGCAGGCGATCGTTTCTTTACGGCGAAGCATGCCGATAATAATACCACGGTCTGTCGAGGAGACAACGGGGAGTTCATCCAGGTTCTTCATTGTAAAATGCATGAGAGCCGTGTTGAGGTTGTCGTCAGCAGTGATGGTAATCGGATTGACCGTCATCACGTCCCCAGCGTTGGCCAGACTCCAGATATGCTCGTTATACAGATAGGCTCGCACATCATCGGAAGAGAAAATTCCGACCAACCGGCCTTTTTCATCGACAACCGGATAATAATGCTGATGGGTATCGGCGACGATATGCACAATCTGTTCGAGCGGCATCGATTCGGGAATCATTCGCAATGGGCGATTCTTGCGATAAACTTCCTCGA
The DNA here is from genome assembly GCA_003503535.1 of Planctomycetaceae bacterium. Classification (GTDB taxonomy): domain Bacteria; phylum Planctomycetota; class Planctomycetia; order Planctomycetales; family Planctomycetaceae; genus Rubinisphaera. The sequence goes on along the minus strand of DOCI01000249.1, from coordinate 12,464 downwards.
CGCGGATCCCTTCGAGAACATCGACAATAAAATCGCCTCGATGTGCTGGAGATTCGAGCCGGGAGTGGACCTGCTGTAAGTACAAATTGTGCTTTCTCATCATCAGAAAGCAGAGTGTCGAAACCCACATCGTCGGAATGAGCAGCTTATATTCACCCGTCAATTCCGAAACCATAATGATCGTTGAAATCGGGGCGTTAATACAGCCTGCGATAAATCCGGCCATTCCGACAACGCCATAGGCCTGAGGTTGATGAATCAATCCTTCAGGGAATAGAGGCTGTAGAAACTGAGCAACTGCAACTCCTGTGCAGCCTCCAATGACCATGGAAGGACCGAAGACTCCTCCTGATCCCCCCGAGCCAACAGTAAACGAGGTCGCCACAATTTTTCCAAGCACAATGGCTGCCAGTACCCCGATGGCCAGAGGCTGAGCTCCGGTCAATGCATTCTGGAGAGTTCCATATCCGCGACCAGCGATGCCCATTACGGAATCCTGACCCGGAATAGAAAAGAAAAACAATAGCGTGATCACTCCCGAAGAAAACGCACCCAACCCGACGCGTGCAAACAATGGGAGCTAAATTTTCTCGAACAGGTTGTGAGTGTTGTGATAGGTTTTGGTAAACAGAATGCCAACAAAAACGATCACAATCGCCATGATTGTGTACGGAATCAATTCGAATGGCGATAGAAAATTGAATCGCAGTTCCTGCCCGAACAATGGCATATATCGAATCTCTTGCGGGAGAAACATGGAATAAACGCCATAAGCAATGATGGACGACATCGCCGCTGGTACAATCACTTCAGCTTCGAAGTCGGCATCTTTATATAAAATTTCTGCGGCAAATAACGCACCGGCCAGTGGTGCCCGAAAGATCGCACCAACACCAGCTCCCATACCGGCAGCCAGTAATATCCGACGATCGCGTCTCGTCAAATGGAGTCGTTGGCCCAGCCAGGCTCCCAAAGCCGCCCCGATTTGAGCAATCGGACCTTCACGACCACCCGAGCCCCCTGTTCCTACGGTGATTGAAGTGGTGAGGATTTTCACCCAGACAATCTGCCAGCGCAAATAGCCCTGTCGAAAGTGAAATGCGTGGATTGTCGCCCCGGTACCTGAGCCTGACGCATCTGTGGCAAATCTCTGCAACAGATAACCAGAGAGTAAGCCCCCGAGGGTCACCACCAGCAGCAAAATCCAAGGCTCTGGTTCTTGTGATAAATCCAGCAGGCTCGCAAACGGGTCAAATTCTCCCTCGGCTTCGCCCGGATTAAACCCGACAACTCCCCGTAAAACAATGGTTTCAACGAACAGAGAAAGATGGTCAAAGACAACCGTGACCAGCCCAACCACAACACCTAAAATCATCGAGAGCAGAAACCATTTGCTGGAGAGCTGGAAATCTCTGGATTCCATACGCTCTAATAGCTTGCGGAGCCAACTCAAAGGGAGACGCATCTCAGTTTCTGACGGTCGGTAGGTGTTATGGGTTTCTGGAAAAGCTTCCGAACAATATCATTCAAGGCAGATCCCTTCAAGTAGCCGCGATTTGATCTGTTACGAAATCGCGAAGTAAGATCAGCAGAAACAAATTTGAACCACGGATGGACACAGATAAACACTGATGCGAAATATCTGCGTTAATCTGCGTCCATCCGCGGTTCCATTTTTCTGAAAAAGTCCTCTTAGCATTCGAACGGCAACTCAATAAAGGAACATGATGCTGATTCTCGGGTTGGAATGTACGGGCAAAAAGAGTTCTGTTGCTTTAGTGCGCGATGAGAAATTGATTGCGATTTCGCCGCTGCAGTCCGATTTCGGACAACCGACTCAGAAACTGTTTTCGACTGTGCAATCGCTTTGCCAGGATAACGAGGTTTCCTGGTCTGAGATCGAATTGCTGGCAATCACGCAGGGGCCTGGAAGTTTTACTGGTTTGCGTGTTGGCATTACGTTCGCGAAGACGTTCGCTTATGCAACGGGGTGTCCTCTCAAAGCGATTTCAACATTTGCAGCAACCGCACAGGGACTGCCACTCTCATACAAACAGGTCGAAGTCATAGAAGACCTGCGAAAAGGTCAGGTTGCCTGGCAACGGTTTGAAGTTCAGAACGAGACCTGGATTTACTCCAGTCCTCTGATTGCCGAAGAATTTGATGTCTGGAAAAGTCGGGATCATTCCGGTGTCGTCCATGCAGGCCTGGGAATTCCCAGACTGACTCGCCAACTTCCCGATCAGATCTGGCCTGAAGATTGGAAGCTGGCCCCTGAAGAAGTCTGGTCTCCCGATGCCGCGACCGTTGCAAATTGTGGTAATATCCGTTTTCTGGAGGAGGGGGGGGATAATCCCTTCCAGTTGCAACCGCTTTATGTCCGTCGAAGTGCTGCTGAAGATAATCTCAATCAAAATAATAGAAGGCCGAGGGATTAATGCCCGACTTCATTGCCACGCTCACGCTGCTGATCGCTCTCGAACTGGTACTGGGTGTTGATAATATCGTCGTGATCACAATTATTGTTTCCCGTCTTCCGGAAGAGGCTCGTCGCAAAGCACGGTTTATTGGTTTGACAATCGCATTACTGGCACGACTGGTGATGGTTTGGGGTGTTTCATTCATTCTTGAAATGAAAGATCCCGTCTTCTTCCACCTGTCTATTCGGGATTTAATATTGCTGGGGGGCGGAGGATTCCTGATGTGGAAAGCCGTCCGGGAGATCCACCATACGGTCGAAATGATTGAGGACCATGATACAAAAAAGGTTAATCCAAGACGGGCATTCTGGGGGGCAATCGCCTTAATCGTGGCTTTGGATCTCGTATTCGCTCTCGACTCCGTGATAACGGCAGTCGGGATGACCGAAAATCTTTTGACGATTTCATTAGCTGTCATTGTCTCGTTTATCGTCATCCTGTTTGCAGCTGAGCCGATTGGTGAATTCGTTCTAAAAAATCCAACCTTCAAAATTCTGGCTTTATCATTTCTGATCACCATCGGAATTGTGCTAATGCTGGAAGGACTTCATCATGAAGTTCCTAAAGCCTATATTTATTTGCCAATGGGGTTTGCCTCACTGATTCAGATTCTTCAATGGCGGCTGTTTATCAATCAGCGTCGAAATGAAGAGACACTTTAATCAAGAGTTCGCAGATGATTGGCTGACTACAAACTCCGCCAATCCCGTTTCCACAAGTTCGCTACCCGTGACAAACCGTCCCGGCTGGGTCCAGGCATCCAGTTTTGAGCGTTCAATGGAGAATAGTGTCGCGAGCATATTGTCGATCACTTCCTGCAACTGCTGAAAGTGACGTGTCCACTCGGCTGCTTCTTCCAGCCGGACGTTTTCTTCGCTCTCCCATTTCATCGGATGGAACAGGTGTGTCGAATGCGGTGTGACAAATCGTTTTCGGCACGCGGCGAAGGGTAAAAGAGCAGCCGAGGAACATTCTCCCAGCACAATGCCGGTCGCTTTGAGACCTCGAACCTGCATCAAAGTAACCAGCGACATCGCCGTGTAAACGCTGCCGCCATTGGAGTCGAAATATAAAGTTCCCGAACTGTTTTTCGGAACTTCAACCAACGTTTCCAGTAACTCGACGTGCCGCTCGTTGAAGTCTCCGGCGATCAATAATTCCCAGTTTCTTTTGGATTCATCTACTCGCCCGCCGCGCATGGGTGCAGGAGAAGAGGCTTTGCTGCGTCTGGAAGATTCTGAATTTCGAGGGGAAGTCATCAAGGTGAGTTCTAAATATTAGGCGGTAGATCAGGCACAGCCTGACTTGCAGGATTTACTTTTCAAAAACAGCCATCACTTTTTCCGGGACTTCCGTCAATCGCGACCAGTGATGTTTCGTTTTGCCATCCAGATCAGCGAGATACATATCTGATACACAGATGCTTTCGACAGTTTGTCGCAGATCGTCTCCCCAGGTTTTCTTGACATATTCGAGCCCGGACTCAGGTCCGCCGCCGGTAATGGTGAAGATGACCTGCTGTTTTTCCGGATCGTATTTCCAGCTGTATTCGATTCTCAGCTGCGAGCCGACAAACATGCGGGCCATCATATTGGCCTGATAATAAATGGTAGCTGTTCTGTCCTCGCGGACAATCAGGTGTCGCTCGCCGTAGTAATGCGAATGCCAGGTTCCCAGGACAATGGCGTCAATCTGCTCTTTAGTCAGTTGATCGGGAGTGACTGGTTCCTGAGGCAATTCCAGTTCTTTTTCAGGCTCGTTGACTCCAGAATTTGCAGAACTGCTTGTCTCAGTTGGGGAACTAGAGCTGATTTCTGTAGGCAGAGATCGTTTTTCCGAATAGGCAGGCATCCAGATCGCCCAGGCAGTGACCACGCCCAGAACTACAATTAAACCGAGCAGTTTGCTTTTCCCCGAAATTGATCGAGAAGTCCGCTGTGTGGAATCATCCATCACGTTTCTCTCCATAGTGCCTTTTCAAGGCTTTGAATTGAGCGTCGATACCAGTTCAATGCACTCCTTAAAGTGCATGTCCAAGATCATCAACCCGAATTATTAACACAAATGATGCTTGAGTTATGAAGTTTCCGGTGCTGTGAGATACAGATTCACATCAAAAAATTGTAGACTAATCGATGACAAGTGTCATCAGCACAATTAGGAGTGGACACGAAAACACTATAGATTATCGCACAGGCCAGCTTTGGAGTTGAAAGCAGAACTATGAGTATCGACTGGTCCGAATTGCGTACAATTATTGACAACAACCAGCATTTTGTGATTACCAGCCACGTCCGGCCCGATGCCGATGCCCTTGGTTCCGAGCTTGCCTTGACTGGATTGCTCGAATCGATGGGCAAAACTGTCGAGATTATCAATCCAAGTTCCACTCCGAAACATCTTTTTTTTCTCGATCCCGAGAACAAAGTCCATTGCCTCAACGATTCGCCAGCCTTGTCGGAATCTCTGCAGAAGTGCGATGTCCACATCATTGTCGATACCAGCGCCTGGATTCAAATTGGCGATGTCGGCAAAAAGATGCAGAAGTCGGATTCGATCAAGGTCGTGATCGACCACCATGCCAGTTCCGACGATTTGAGTGCCCATGAATTCAAAGATGTGACTTCACCCGCCGCCGGCTGTCTGATTTATGATTTGATGGTTGATTGCGGGTATCAACCGACTTCTCAGGAAGCCAACGCCTTGTATTCAGCCATCGCCACCGATACCGGCTGGTTCCGCTTCCCGGCGACCACAGCCGAGACGATGCAAATCATTTCGGATCTCATGAAAGCCGGGGCCAGTCCTTCAGAGCTTTACACTCAGCTGTACGAGCAGGCCTCGCTCGAACGGCTCAAACTTTCGGGCATCGCACTGCAACGGGTGCAACTCGCCTGTGAAGGTCAGCTCGTTTACACGTATGTAACTCAGGCCGACTTCGCTGAGACGAAAGCTCATCCCGCGGATACTGAAAGCCTCGTCAACGAGTGTATGAAAATCAAAGGGACACGAGCGGCCTTCATTCTCGTGCAGCAACAAAACCGCCAGATCAAAGCCAGCCTCCGCAGCCGGGAAGGTGTTGATGTGACCCTGGTCGCCGAACAATTCGGCGGCGGCGGTCATCGACTCGCCTCCGGCGCAATGATTAAGGGGGCGATGGAAACCGTCATCGAAAAGTTGATCGAACTCTTTCAGATTCAACTCACAACGCCAGCAACGG
>DOCI01000249.1:739-6654 GCA_003503535.1 Planctomycetaceae bacterium | reverse complement strand
CAAGCACGAAGCGCAAGTGAGTGTATCGACGTCATCACTGTCAATAAGTTGTGAGTTTATTGTTCAGCTCAGGGTTAAATCAAAATGGCACAGTCCACAAGGGGTGATCGTTTTAAACAATGCGTATCTGATTGCTATCCATTTGGAGTGTTAATTTTATTGGCATTCGTAGTGGTTTTGGGTTGCGATTCAAATAATTCCTCCTTGACTGAACAGAATCCATTTGGTGAGGTTTATTTATCTGAAGAAAAGTTTAAAAAAGAGGTCTACAAGAATGAGGAGAATTACAAAATCGTTGCAAATGCTGCAACTGTCGAAGCATTTACTATTGATCCCTCTTCTCAGGAACAAAATTGGGGCAATGCCACAGTAGAAGACTATCCCGTTATTGAAGGACCAATTGAATTAAAGCCCAAAACTGCTTCTGAATTTGTTAACTTTATGACAACAAAAAACTCTTTTAATGAGAGTAGTCCTAAAGGTTGTAGGCCGTATCCTGGAGTTAGAATAAAATATACCAGCGCAGAGAAAAGCATTGATGTGCTGATCTGCTTTGGGTGCGGCATACTTGGTGTTTTTGAGGATGGGAAACTGATTGGCGGGGGACATTTTGATTACACAGAGAAACACCTGATCCGCATGGTGCAGAATGTGTTTACGAATGATCCCAAGATTCAGGAACTCTCCGAATAAAAATATATTTGAGTGTTAAACACTTCAGTCATCACTGAGAGTTCAAACTACCTGTTTCCAACTCCACCAGAGTGGATGTCTGGCCATTCGATTCATTTGCGGTAATTGTTTCACCTCGTTGAATCATTGCCGGGGCAGAAGCCTTCGAATGATCTTTTCCCTTGTAGACGTTGAAGTCGTTAAAGAAGAATCGCTTGGCAATGCGATAAGCCCAGCTCTTTTCCGGGACTTCGCTGCCGGGGTTATATTGCGAGGTGCGGACGGTCATTGCCTGCAATTCCGGGAGAGCGGTTTTGCGGGCGGTCACATCTTTGGCTCCATGTTTTTCGACGAGATTGGCTAGCAGGTCGGGACGTTCGAGCACGATGCAGCCTCGGGTGGTGTCGGCTGCCAGTTCGCGGAATTCTCTCAGGAAAGCCGAGCCGTTGATTTTCTCTTTGATCGTCCGGCCTTCTTCATGGATCGAATCGGTACTGAATTGAATGATCGGACACGGCTCGACATCGCCCCACGGATTGATGTGATGGGTGATTCCCGTCGCAGCCGGGCAGAGCGCGCCCCCTTCGCCATCGAAATAGGCATCGACAATGATGATTGGCTTTTTGGCTCGCATTTCCACAACGAACTTGCGGGCGCGGAGTTGCTGTTCGGGAGTCAGACATAAATCGGGGGATGAATTCGGCCCCATCGGTCGATAAACGTGAAACCAGGTATACATCACGCCCATTTCAATCAGCCGATCGACCCACGATTCCTGCAGCAGATCATCAATGTTCGTCTGGCACAGGCTCGTGCAGACGCCTGTGAAGATTTTATTGTTCAGGCAATTCTGAATGCCATCGATCGTTTTGTCGTAAACACCCGCGCGGCCACGGCGTTCATCACTGACGATTTCGTTGCCTTCAACACTGATCAGTGGCGTGACATTTCCCAGTTTGCGCAGTCGTTTGGCGACTTCGTCCGTAATGAAGTGACCATTCGTAAAAACCTGGAAATAACAGTCGGGATGTTCGGCAAGCATGTCGAGCAAGCCGCTGTGCATGAACGGTTCGCCGCCCACGATACCGAAAAAGACGTTCCCCTCGGCTTTGGATTCGTTCACGAGCCGATGAAAGGCTTCCGGCTCAATTCGCTGCTGTTTGTGAGCGACATCGACCCAGCATCCCTGACACCGCAAATTACAGCTGTTGATAATGGAAACGTACAGAAACGGGGGGAAGTACTCGCCTTTTTTCATCCGTCGTTTATGCAACTGAACCGAGCGGCTCCCTTTCAGCCCCATGTTGTAGAACAATTTCCACAGCAAGCGTTTATCACTTTCCATGAGAATTCGCTTGGCCAACCGAAGGTACATATCTATTTCCTGTCGTGAAGTAATTCACTTAATGTTTGATTGAATAATATCATCATAACCATAAACCAGTGTCGATCTCGACCGAAATTGGATTTTAAGGTCGGACTCGCCAGATTTTGGACTTCAAAAGCACACCAATAATTGAATTCCTTACGAACTTTATGAAAAACGAGGGTGGCGGGGGCGCTCTCGAAGAGAAGCCCCCGAATTGTAGAACAATGTTCGGGAGCTTCCGCTAAAGCGGAGCGCCCCCCCAAAGTGAATTTGACTTAATTACGATTTGTTAGACGTTCTTGGATAAGTTTGTGCAGTCATCTCTTTCCTCAGGCTTATAGCATGGCTACGATGAATTTTTTATAATTGTTATACTTTCCTGTGACAGATGCATAATCCTCTGATGAGTCTGCAGTGCGGGAACCTCTTCCGCAGACATTTAAGAGGCTGATGAGAGAATAGATACGGACTGATGGATTTCAGCTCATCGAAGGGACTGGCCAAAGAACTTGTTGTCATGCGGCTGATCACTAAAGATCAGGCGAATGCCAGCCTGCGTAAACTGGGTGGCAAGAATAAGACCGGCTCCGACCTGCTCGATGTGATGCTTGAAACGTCCGTACTCACGCCATTTCAGGTTGAAAGTATCAAACGACTCGATACCGATGTGCTCATTCTGGGTGGCTGTAAGTTGCTCTATCCCAATGCTGCAGGAAGTTTTGCACGGGTGTTTCGAGCAGAAGAAATTGAGACTGGAAAAGTCGTAGCCGTCAAACTGCTTCGGCATCGATGGGTTAATGATCCCGAAACAGTCGATTTGTTTCGGCGCGAAGCTGAACTCGGGATGAAACTGAAGCATCCGAATATCGTGCCGATTCACAGTGTTGGTTCTGAGAACGGCTATCACTTTTTCATCATGGATTTTGTTCAGGGAGGCAATCTCAAGGATTTCGTACAGATCCGCAAACAGATTGAACCTGCAGAAACCGTGAAATATGCGATTGATATGGCTCGAGGTCTCGAATATGCCCTCAAGCTTGGGTTTACTCATCGAGATTTGAAAATGACGAATGTCGTTTTCAGCGTCGATGGGTCGGCCAAATTGATTGATTTCGGTCTGGCCACCGATGACGAATTGCTGGAAAAAGTTGGTGATGGAGGCGTCCAGCATGCTCTCGAATATTCGACACTGGAAAAGAAAACCGGAGCCCCCCGTAACGATCCCCGTAGCGATTTGTTCTTTCTGGGAACCATCCTTTATGAAATGTTACTGGGAGAACCGCCTTATCCTCGAACTCGCAGTCGAGAAGAACGCAAGCAGATTACCCGCTATCGAAATATTCGTGCACTGAGCGATGCAATGCCCGGCTGCCCGAGACAGGTTTCATTTATTATCGATCGTCTACTGCACATCAATCCTGATGAACGTTATCAGTCCCCGACCGAATTACTAACCGATTTAATGGAAGCAAAAGCTAAGCTCGATATGACTGCGGCGGCTCAGCAGAAAGATGAGGAATCGGGAGAATTGGAACTGCCTGAGGAAGTGATTCTGATGTGCATCGAACGCCGCCCTCGTGAGCAGGATGTCCTGCGAGATTATTTCAATCGGCATGGTTTTCGGGTGCTCGTTATTTCTGATGTCGAACGAGCGGTCAGGCGGATAAATACTGATCCGCCTCACATTGTTCTGTGTATGACGACCCTTCGAAATGGAGAAAGTCTACAGGATGTTTACGAAGATTTGATTGCTGCTGTCTCGATCAAACGCATTCCGACTTTGATGATGGTTGCGGATGTGGATGCCGATCACAAAATTCCAGCAGGTCGCGAAACCATTATTCATCTTCGTCCACAGCCGATGGCCTTAAGGGATATGCGAAAAGAATTAACAATTGTCGGTCAGCAGGCGGGGATTATTCCTAAAGAAGTCCCGAAATAATTTCTTTGGGCGAGCCGAGTCAGTGATGACTCGGGTATATAGTCGCTCAATGTGCTTGTATGAAACTGACGTCGTTTTTAACTCGTACCCACCCGTCGCATGACTGCGACGGCTCGCCTTGTTCCTGTTAAGTTCGCCACTCTCACACTCAACTCCAAATGCCTGACACCTTCGAACAGGAAGTTCTCGCCGTCTACGACTGGGTCGACACCCAGGTCGCTGCAGCCAGTCCGCGCTGTGATATCAGTGGGCGATGCTGTCGGTTTAAAGACTATGGTCACAAGCTCTTTCTAACCAGAATCGAAGCGGACATCCTGTTCCGCAAGGAGTTGCCTGCTGAACACAATGTTCCTGAAAAAACGGCTCGCGAAGCGGTCAATCAGGCCTGTCCATATCAACACAAAGGCTTATGTACGGCTCGGGAAAATCGTCCGACGGGTTGCCGAATCTTTTTTTGTGACCCAGCTTATGACGAAAAATGCGGCGAAATTACCGAAGCGGCGATTCTGCAACTAAAAAAATTACATGAAAAGTATCATAAGCCATGGGAGTATAACGAGTTATCTCATTTTTTTGACCAGTCGAATCGTGAATTCCTATCCAATGAGCCCAATGAGCGGGTTGACAGTAAATCCTCACTGTGAATACACTTAGATCGCTCCCGGTGTGGGAGGGGTTGTTTGCAGTCGAGCCAGGATAAGGGATTTTCAGCCGTGACTAAAAAAGAGATTGTGAAGGCGATTTCTGAAGAACTCGGCCTGACGCAATTGCAAACCAAAGCGATCGTGCAGAAGACGTTCGAGTCAATCATCGATACGCTGGTCGAAGATCCCAAGCATCGCATTGAGCTGCGTAACTTCGGCGTTTTTGAAGTCAAAAAACGAGCCGCCCGCAAAGCGCGAAATCCCCGCACGAATGAACGGGTCGACGTCGAAGAGAAGTACGTCGTGACTTTCAAACCTGGCAAAGAGATGGAAGAACGCGTCAGTCAGCTGATGCTCGACAAAGAACGCCAAGCTGCTGAAAGTGAAAAGACACCTGCACCAGCAGAGAGCAATGCTTCGACTCCGATCGCTTCCCCTCCGGCTGCACCACTCTCCGACGTGCCACCAGAAAGCTCACCGGCTGAAGAAATCGCCGAAATCGAATCTCCTCCGGTTTCCTCGCCTTATAATCAATAGGCTCGGGCGAGCCGTGCCAGTCATGGCATGGGTAATCTCACGATGATCGTGCGCAGTTTCAATGAAGTTCGTCAGTGATGACTCGAACCCACCCCTCGCATCACTGCGTGGGCTCGCCATTGGCGTAATAACAATAGTGCCGTAGGTCAGGCACTGCCTGACGACAAACCGGGTGGCTCGCACATTTCCTCAGGCAGTGCCTGACCTACCCATCTGTTCACAATTCGTGGGCATGTTGCCAACTCTTGGCTCCCTTGGATGGCAAAATCGGAAAAATCGGCATATTTTACCTGATTCGGTTCACTATGAGATTCCGTAAAGACGATATCAACTCCAGAGAGACATCCTCTGTCGAGGGGTAAATTATACGTCATCAGCAATTCTCTGTTGGAATTGTGAAACGCCCCCCCAGATTCAGACTGACTGTGTGCAAACGAGATGACATCGTTTGTGTGTTGCATGGAGGCGACAATGCGGAGATTCATTTGCATCCTCATTCTGGTTGCGATTGCCGGGACTCAGGTCGGCTGTTTTGTACCGATCTGGTCGGCAGAACGCGACCGCCGAGCACGCCAATTGATCTATCAATCTGAATCCTTCCGACACGTTCCCAATATCTGGGAACGCATCTGGGGTTTGGATATGCCCGATCTGGCGACACCGTACCGAACTCACGGCGGCGTGATCTAGAGCATTATGCCTGTACAAACACCGGTTCATAATGCCTTGGCGAGCCGAGCCAGTTATGGCT
>DOCI01000249.1:0-619 GCA_003503535.1 Planctomycetaceae bacterium | reverse complement strand
GAGCCAGTTATGGCTCGGGTTTTGCCATGATCATTGTTCAGTGATAATAGATAATTTCCAGCCAATATGGGCCTTGCGCGACTTCATTTGTATCAGTACAAGTCGGGCGATACACTTTGGCTGTGAAATCACTTGAGAATCATTAACGCTCAGCGTGTTCATTCACGTTGAGCGTTTTTTGATTCTGCAGCAGTACCTGACCGACAGTAATTGAATCCGTGACTGATACTTCCCTGAATGTGACCCTGGGACGACTTCGTCTCCGAAATCCAATCCTGACCGCGTCCGGCACGTTCGGATATGCTCGGGAAATGGCTCAGTTCGTCGATTTCAAAGATCTCGGCGGCATCATTCCCAAAACCGTCACCCGGGAAGCCCGCATTGGAAATCCGCCGCCTCGCACCATCGAGACTGCTTCCGGCATGCTCAATTCGATCGGGCTCGATAACGACGGGCTCGATGTCTTCATTCAAAAGCATATCCCATATCTGCAGGAACTCGACACGGCTGTTATTGCCAACATTGCTGGTCGAAGTGTCGAAGATTACCAGACGATGGCGGAGAAGTTGGCTCCGTTCGATAAGCTGGCGGGTCTCGAACTGAATATTTCCTGTCAGAA
>DOCI01000222.1:14020-14650 GCA_003503535.1 Planctomycetaceae bacterium | reverse complement strand
TGGCAGCCAGTGTCTACTCGCTCGACGACTTGTCGAACGGGGAGTTCGATTCATTCAAGTCTACTCGGGTGGAAACCATAACGATGCCAACTGGGATGCTCACGGCGATTTGGAAAAGAATCACAACCTGCATGCTGGTGAAACCGATCAACCAATAGCCGCACTTTTAGAAGACCTCAAACAGCGTGGTCTGCTCGATACGACACTCGTTGTCTGGGGTGGGGAATTCGGTCGTCAGCCAACGGCGGAATATGCGAAGGGTTCCGGACGCGACCACAATGCCTACGGCTTTACGATGTGGATGGCAGGCGGAGGTATCAAAGGAGGAACCTCATTTGGAACCACCGATGAACTCGGTTCGCAAGCCGTCGAAAATCCATTGCATGTACGAAACATGCATGCCACAATTTTGCATCAGATGGGACTCGATCCGAATCGGCTGTCTTACTTCTTCAGTGGACTCGACCAAAAACTTGTCGGCGTCGAACATGTTGAGCCGATTCATGAGATTATTGCTTGATTGATCAGGCGAGCGGAGTCAGTCATGACTCGGGTAATTTCATGATTTTTCTGCGATGGAAACATAGTTGTCTTCGTCGATGGTGACTCGAACCCACCCGTGCCATGACT
>DOCI01000222.1:11245-13877 GCA_003503535.1 Planctomycetaceae bacterium | reverse complement strand
CATGACTGGCACGGCTCGCCTTGCATATGATAATGCTTAGGTTTCTCCCATTTATTGTGCTTGTGATGTACGATATTGCAGACATCACATCATTATTGAAATGGGAAGCCCGCTCAAATGAAAGCAAGAATTCTTTTTATTCTGTGTCTGTTTACACTCTGCTTATCGACTGCGGTAAATGCGGAGACAGATTTTGAAATTGTCGCTGATCAAACCGATGGATTGAACAATCCTTTTGGAGTGACGTTTGATTCGGAGGAAAATCTCTACATTATCGAATATGAAGGGGGGCGCATTTTCAAGATGTCTCCAGGGGAGAAGCCTTCCTTGTTTGCCGGTAAGCCAGAGAATGGATTTGCAGGAGATGGGGGCCCGGTTCGAGAAGCCATTTTTAATGGCATGCACAATGCCGTTTGCTCGGAAGCGGATCAGCTTTTCATTTCGGATACCCGCGGAAATCGCATTCGCAAAGTCGATTTGAATACGGGCATTATCACCACCATTGCCGGCAAAGGCAAAGGGGGCTTCTCGGGGGATGGCGGACCTTCCGAACAGGCTTTATTGAACGATCCGATTTCGATTGCGCTCAACGACAAAGCTCATCAATTGCTGATTTCTGACCTGAATAATCGCCGTATCCGTTCGCTCGATTTGAAAAGTGGAATCATCAAAACGATCGCAGGCAATGGAAAGAAGGGTGTGCCTCAGGATGGTTCGACGGCTACCAAGGCTCCGCTGGTTGATCCTCGGGCTTCCGATCTGGATTCCAAAGGGAATCTGTATATCCTTGAGCGAGGCGGACATGCTTTGCGAGTCGTTAATCCGCAGGGGCAGATTCGTACCGTAGCCGGGACAGGGAAAGCCAGCTCGAAAGATGGTCCTGCATTACTGGCCGGGCTCAATGGCCCCAAGCATATTTGTATCGATCACCAGGATCGTGTGATCATCGCCGATGCGGAAAATCATTTGATTCGACTGTACGATCCAAAGTCAGAAATGGTTTCTACGATTCTCGGCCGTGATGTCAAACTCCGACGGCCGCATGGTGTCGCAGTCCATAAAGGCTGGCTATATATTTGCGACAGTTACAACAATCGGGTTTTGCGGCTCAAGTGGTAGAATAAAAGAACTGGATCGAGATGAAACAACTCATAGAATGTGGCATTGTGAGAGCGCCACGCCCATCACTTCGTTCTGGGACGTGCCACCCAAAATTTCATTTGAATCGATGACTCATGGATACTCCAATACCTCCTCAATTTATTGGTTCCGTAGCCATGATGCGGCATCCGGAAGAGGGTGAAAAACGCTGGATGACGTTGTGGAATTCAAAACGGAAACAGTTCGAAATGGTGACCGCTCTTCGGCTCGAAAACGATACTTATCGCGAATGCCTGGATCGTGAACTGGCCTGGAAACTCGATTTGCAGCGGGGGAAAGAATACCTCATATCGAGCATGGCTCGATTGCACATCGAACAGGAACTGATTTTGCCGGGAGACGAAAAGCCGACACTCTATGTCATTGAATTTTATGTTGCCGATCCTTATGGCAAGCAGTCATTTAATAAATTGGAAGAACGAAAAGACATTCACTGGTTGACAACTCACGAAATCCTGGCGGGGTATGGTCCTGAGGATCGATCTGTCGATCCTCGACTTGTCTATCTGCTTAATAAATTCGAACTGATCTCCCCATATTCCTGATTTTGCGGAGCAACCTGTGTCACGAATACTTCTCGCTGCTGATGTCGGTAACACCCGCGCAAAATTCGCACTTCTGAAAGCGAGTCAACGGCAGCAACTCCCCGAAACACTCAGCACATTCCTCTGGAAGTACGATGTCCCGTTTGCACGTGCCGATCTTCAGGCATTTGCCAGCTCGCACGGTGCAGCAGAACTCGAATGTTTTCTTTCGGGTTCTCATCTGGGACATATCGAAGAAATCGTCGAGTTCTGGCCGAAGGAGCTTCCCGAGCCACGAGTGATTCGTTCTTCAACGGAATTGCCGATTGAGTTGCTTGTCGATTACCCGGACAAAGTCGGCGTTGATCGCGTTCTCAATGCGATTGCGACCCGCTTTGAACAGCCAGGCGTTTCGGCGATTATCATTGACACCGGCACTGCGACGACAGTTGATGTCGTTTCCTCGTCCGGGGCCTTTCTGGGGGGAGCGATCTTGCCTGGATACGAACTTTCTGCCCATGCCCTGCACGATTATACAAACAAGCTCCCGCTCATTCCTCTACAGGAGATTCTGGGAGAGGTTCCAGCGGTTGTTGGGAAAAACACACATGCCGCTCTTCGCAGCGGCCTCATCTGGGGTCAGGTCGGAGCCGTCAATGAAGTCGTCACTCGTATTCAGCAGGAACTGGCACAAACAGAAGCAATACGACCAACCATCTACCTCACAGGAGGAGCAGCGGATCTTCTACAAGCTCATTTAAACTTCAAAACGATCGCACGACCTCAGTTAACACTGCAAGGATTGGCATGTGTTGCGGAGCGATGAGTGTAAGAAATGGCCTCGACAGGTTGTAGTATTCCAACTATCGCAAAATATTGTGTAAGTTCAATATCGGTGAGTAGTCAAACTGACTGCGGAATAGTGATTTGAGGGCGACATTTAAAGC
>DOCI01000222.1:10850-11037 GCA_003503535.1 Planctomycetaceae bacterium | reverse complement strand
CGACATTTAAAGCTCGACAGAGCAGTAGGTAACTGTCGAGGCGACATCCTTCTTATTCTTTCTCATCCTCAGTCTCTTCTGTGGAGTCCTTTTTCTTCAGACTTTCCTTAAGCGGATTTTCGATCTTCTTTTTTGGTTTTGTAATTTTCACATCCGCATTATCAATTTCACGGGGATAGCGGTTGTT
>DOCI01000222.1:10358-10627 GCA_003503535.1 Planctomycetaceae bacterium | reverse complement strand
GGGATAGCGGTTGTTGCTTAAGTCGATATCTCCGGTTTCGTGGTACGGATCGACGAGAATGGCCTGAAGTGGCTTTTCGGTTAACAAGAGAGGAGTCACTTCGTCTGGTGATTTCCTCCAGATTTCAGCCGGGAAACGACGGATTTCACTTTCGCCGTCGCTAAAGATCAGCTTCAAAATGAGCGGCATGACGAGCTGGCCATGATTAATGATTTTGACCTGATACAGATTCAACCGTTCCACCTCTGTGACCACCTGTTTCTCTTCCT
>DOCI01000222.1:7459-10191 GCA_003503535.1 Planctomycetaceae bacterium | reverse complement strand
TAGATTCGGGTATTCGGTCGCTTTCTTTTTCTCTGAGCGATCTTTATCTGCCTTGGGATTGCCGTCATGCAGGTTCTTTTTTGTAATCGAGACAAGTTCAAAATCGCAGTTGTCTGTCGTGTAGTACCAACCGTTCCAGAACCAGTCCAAATCAATCCCGGAGGCATCTTCGATGCTGCGGAAAAAGTCGGACGGTTCCGGGCGTTTGTAGGCCCAGCGACGACAATATTCTTTGAATGCGAAGTCGAACAGTTCCCGCCCTAGAATTGTCTCCCGAAGTAGAGTCAACCCTGTTGAGGGCTTGCTGTATGCATTCGAACCAATATCAAAGACGGCATCGGGATGGGTCATGATCGAGCGTTGTTTGTCGTTGGCAAAATAGCTGGTGTATCGACGGGCTTCGCCTCGGGTATAGTCGGGATCGCGGTCCCATTCCCGCTGCGCAATGGTTTGAACAAATGAGTTGAAACCTTCATCGAGCCACATCCAGTGTCGCTCGTCATTATTGATGATCATCGGAAACCAGTTATGACCAACTTCATGAATCACAACGCCGATGAGTCCCTGCTTTGTTGATTTCGAATAAGTTCCATCCTTTTCGGGACGAGGTCCATTGAAGCAGATCATCGGATATTCCATCCCGCCACCGACCACGCCCATCACAGCAGTCCCATGCGGATAAGGATAATCAATCCCGGTCACACGAGAGTAGACTTCCAGCGTGTGCGCAACGGCGTGTGTCGAGTAACGATCCCACAGCGGCATCCCTTCTTTCGGGTACAGCGACATACAGAGAACACGGCGATCTCCAACAGACTGACCGCAGGCGTCCCAGATAAACTTTCGAGACGTGGCAAAGGCGAAGTCGCGAACGTTTTCAGCCTGGAAGTGCCAGGTTTTGTACTCCTCGAAAGTCGTCACTTCGGAAGCCTTCTCCGCCTCTTCAGCGTTAACGACAAAGACGGGAGTATCGGAATTGATGGCAGTGGTCAGCCGTTCGTTTTGCGTATCAGAAAGGATCTCTTTCATGTTGACGAGTTTACCGGTTGCCATCAGAACGTGATCAGCCGGGACAGAAATTTTGACATCGTAATTACCGAATTCCAGCGTGAACTCGCCGCGACCGAGAAACTGCTTATGACGCCAGCCGCCATAATCGGTATAGGCACACATCCTCGGAAACCATTGGGCGATGCAGAAAATCGCATTGCCATCATCGAACATTTCGTATCCAGTCCGGCCAGCAACCAGCTTGGAATTGTTGATCGCATATTCCCAGTCGATCGCAAAATCGAAAGAGTCTCCGGCTGCCAGAGGCTTGGGCAAATCGACTCGGAGCATGCCTTTGACGACCGTATGCTCCAGCGGCTTCCCGGACTGCTCGGCTACTTTTTTCAGCTTCACACCACCATCGAAAGTGGTGGCCAGCAAACTTTGGAGTGACTCGACCGTCAGATCATCACCGACAGTTGTCAGGGTCGTCAGGCGTTTGTCAGAACCGGGGGTAAACCGATTCGCATCGAGCTGCAACCACAGATAGGTCAACTCGTGTGGAGAATTGTTCTGATAGTGAATCTTCGCAGAGCCAATAATCCGTTTGCGGGTTTCATCGAGCGCCACTTCAATCTGATAATCGGCCTGCTGCTGCCAGTACTCAGGTCCCGGGGAGCCAGTGGTGAGCCGGTATTGATTCGCAGTTGGCCAACGCTCATCCAACTGACGAAACGGATCGGCGATATCCTCAGCCTGGATTGGTTGAGGGCAAACCAGATAACCGACCAGGCCAAACAGTATCATTATTGGAAGCAGGTGTGCAAAATGTCCCTCCTGCGGAATATTCCAATCAGCATTCTTTACCACGATGAATCACCCTTCGTTCGGTTCAATTACAGTTCAATGAGCGTATTCCTACAGATATCCTATAACAAAAACTAAGGACGGAGACCATTAACAGCAAGTAGCTTCTTTTGCATCCATTATTCACTATTTTGCACGGGCTTACTCTGGTGCACTTCTATTGGATTGAATCTTCTTTCATTGGAACACAGGAAAATGGCTCGATAGTATGTTCCAGTATGCATCTTTCGAACGGCGGTGAAGGTAAACTTAAAACGAAAACTTTCGTACACCTTGAACCGAAGCAGGGACGGTGTGTCAATTCCAGAATATCTTCCATACCGTATTATGATCGATCCCACGAATGAATGAGCCTGCAGACTCGTCGTCTTCTCCTGGCAAGTTGACTGGAATTCTCGCATTGCTGGGAGCGCTACTGGTCTGGTCTTCCTGGGCGATAGTTGCTCGCTGGGGATTCGCCAATTCCGAACTGGACGCCTGGGATCTCGGCTTTCTGCGATTTTTCTTTGCGGCTGTGTGCATGACGCCGGTTTTGATTCGCAAAGGCTGGCGCGGATTATCGTGGTCGACGATTCTATTGATCGCGTTTTGTGCCGGGCCGGGCTACGCCACCTTTGCTTATGCCGGCCTGGAGTTTGCCCCCTCTTCGCACGGGGCCGCTTTGACAGCAGGGATGCTGCCGCTCTTTACGACCGCTCTGGCCGTCTGGATGAAGCAGACAAAACTGACCGGATTTCTGATCACAGGTCTTGTCCTGATTCTCAGTGCAGCCTTCGCGTTTTTTCTCGATGGCCTGCAGGGAGCGGGCGATTTGATCTGGCTGGGGGATTTGTTGCTGATTTGCGGACCGGCTTTATGGGCGGTGTATACCGTGA
>DOCI01000222.1:6847-7339 GCA_003503535.1 Planctomycetaceae bacterium | reverse complement strand
GATGCGTTTCATGCGACCGCGATTGTTTCGGTCATCGGCTTCCTCATTTATCTACCGATTTATTTTGCCGTCGGCACTCCACAACAACTCCTCACAACCGACTGGCAAATCCTGCTGGCACAAGGACTGTTTCACGGCATTATTGTCGTTGTGTTCGCCCTCACGTTATATTCCCACGCCGTCACCAACCTCGGACCTGCCATCACCACAATGAGCCTCTCCATCGTCCCCGGAGTCACCGCCATCGCCGCCTGGTTCATTCTACAGGAACCATTCAGCCAATGGTCCCGCTGGGGTGTACTCCTGGATGGATTCGGCATCATCTGCGTTGTATTAGCAGCGCGGGAACAGCGAAGAATCAGAGCGAAGGAAACGATTCCAGTACCGACGCCGAATGCTACGAATCTTGCCATTGCAGAAACCTCGACGGCGAACTGAAAATGCACTGAGGGAAGTTTTGTTGAGAAGCGAAATGTTAGACCATTTTCAAAT
>DOCI01000222.1:5529-6762 GCA_003503535.1 Planctomycetaceae bacterium | reverse complement strand
GAAATGTTAGACCATTTTCAAATGGGATCCGCAGTCGTTTGGACCACAAATGAACTGAAAACGCCGTGTCTGCTCCTGCCGAATGCTGCAGGTGATTTTTTAATAAGTACTGGAAGCAGAGTGCGCCTCGACGAACCCTGCTACTCTATCTACCGTTAAATGCCGCTTGCGTTTCGTGCTTGTAGGAGTTGCCCCTCTTAAAATATCGGATAAATAAACGGGGCGAGTGTCGAACTGCTCATCCAGACTGCCACTCCAATCAAGACCAACGACAGCAGGATCGGCACCATCCACCAGGCTTTGTGTTCTTTGAGGAACAGCAGAAATTCGGCAGTCAGGCTTAACGGTTTTGAAGCCGCTGCCCGCTCGAAATCGTTCGGTTCCTGTTTAATGGTTTCCTGCTGATTCTCGCTCATATGCACCTCAAAACTGACGAAAGTAACTTTCAGTCGATTCTGGTTTAGAAATCGGTTGCCAGTACGAAGTTGTCTCCCGATCAAGCTTTCGCTGCAGTGGATCAGGGTATCGGAAACGACGATAAAGTCCGATCGGCGTGATTACTCCAAAATAAACAATGCCCATCAGCAGATGTGAAATCAGAAACCCGATCGGAAAAACAGCAATCATCCAGCCACGATAAATGGGCCAAATGGATTTGGGTTTCAAGACTCCGGTGAGACCGGGAATCAATGACGCCAGGATCAGTCCAATTATCACTAAAGCGGAGAAATCAGCACGAAACAGACCAAAGCAGATTAAACTCACAAAAAAGAATTGCAGTACCGCAAATATCTGCAGGTCTTTTCGGGTCGTATTCTTGAGGGTCTCTTTGAGTTGCATCAGAATAGAAGCTTTGCAATATCTGAGAAGCAGGCTGGTGGAACAGAGGTGGAATATCCTTTCCTGTATTTAACCATAATGAACCGCAGATGAACACAGGTAAACGCGGATGCAAAATATCTGTGTTCATCTGCGGTTCTAATATTTCCCAACCTCCCAATAAAAAAGCCGCAGAGGGTATTCTGCGGCTTTATATGATTTTATGAAACCTTCAGGCTATTTGATCAACCCCTGCAGAGTTTCGAGGATCATGCCGTTGACTCCGTTTGGTTCAGCAAAGCCCCACATTGAGCGGACCAGGTCGAACATGAGCAGCGTGCAAATACCCATCATGATTGTCGAGAGTAAGACGAGGGCAAAGGAGAACATATCCCATTCAGCAGGAGCAGCGAG
>DOCI01000222.1:3457-5493 GCA_003503535.1 Planctomycetaceae bacterium | reverse complement strand
GCTCCTCCCCGCATCGCGCCGGGGACGGCCAGTGCAGGAATACTTTCGCCAGATTCGAAATCGTCGTCAAAGGCGTCGTCGGAAGCATCCAGGACATCGTCATCAAGCAGGTCGTCGGAAACATCCAACTCGCCATCACTCAATTCATCGAAGCTGTCGTCATCGTCGAAGTCGACAAACTCATCGTCATTAGAGAGTTCGGAAGAGTCAAACTCCATTGTGTCGCCAGTGTCATCGTCATCAAACATGACCACATTGGTGGCTTCATCATCATCAATGGAAAGTTCCGGTTCGCTGTCATCGAGCAATGGCATGTCGAATGAGGTATCGTCATCGTCATCGCCAATTGTTCCCATCATTGGGATTGTCGATTCACCACGGGAATCATCGTCATCATCAGCGAGTGTCAATCCAGAGCCCATATCGGGCACGAGAGAAATTCCACTGTCTGCTCCGAGAGTCAGAGAATCATCGTCGTCATCATATTCAGATTCGAGTGAAATCCCACTATCAAGAGCCAGGTCCAGAGAAATTCCGCTGTCTCCGGAGGAGAATGATAGTCCGCTGGAGGGGTCAGACATGACATCGCTCAAGATTGAGTCTTCGTCATCATTGGCTTCATCGAGTCGAACATTACTATCACCTGGTGGCATCAGAGTGATGTCGCTGCCAGGTTCCATATTCAAGTCGCCATCAATTGAAGAGAGGCGATAATCGTCATCGTCTTCTTCTTCGCCCACGCCGACCAGCGTAACATCGGAATCCGATTCACCCAGCGATTTCATATCAGGATCTGTGACGACATCATCATCTTCTCCTGCCAATTTCAGATCATCGTCTTCCAGGGAGACATCCGAACCAGACAGGCCGCTGTCATCGAGAACGACATCGGAATCCGATTCTTCAAGATCTGCAGCCGCCAGTCGGACATCGCTATCGCTGATCCCCGACCAGCGATCATCCGATTCGTCAACATTAATCTCATCACTTTCTTTGGTGATACGGATCGGTGTTGGTGTGATGTCGCTCATGCTGGCATCAACAAAGCGGACGTCACTGTCATCGACTTCATCACTGGAGTCAGAGGATTTGTTGTCTTTGTTCTTACTACCAGTCCCGGTAAAAGAGGAATCTGAAGAAGACCAGTCATCTGACTCCAGAGACGGATCAACCACCAGACGGACATCGCTATCGGAACTGGGAGGTTCATTCGGAGGATTTTTACTGATGACCGTCGGCATGTCGCCCATTTCCTCTTCGAGGACAATCTGACTTCCGCCGCCTGGAGCAATGTCATCATCTTTCATGATGTCCGAACTGGGGATATCGAAGCCGGAATCGGGCTCGATATTTCGGGCCAGTTCTTCAACATCTTCCCCGCGAAATTTCCAGGTTCCCCGATCAGAGAACGCACGGATTTCTCCACGCTCCCGCTTTCGATTCAAGTCTTCGACAGAAATTGAGAGCCGTTTTGCTGCATCTTCAATATTGATGTATTTGCTGGCCATTTCGAAATTCTTCTCCGAACTTAGAAGTTGCGGTCGATCACTTTGCCGTGGATGTATGAACTTTGCCAGTTATTTTAAGGCCGCAGACGAATACTGAGGCCGCAAATGGCATCACATAAAAATTGATTTGTCTTTACAACAATCATACGAACTCAACAGGCTCATTCAAGTAGGAGCCTGGACCTGAGAACAATTTTCAGGAACTTGAATTTGTAATATAAACTGAGATTTTCAGCGGATGGACGGAATTGAAGTCCTTTCACTGGCTATCGTCGATATTAGCGGGTGGTCCTGAACCAAGCTCCGACTTTCAATGGGAATTAAGGCATTTGAGGAGATTTGAATCATCCAATAGTATTGTGCCGGTTATGTCGACCTGAAATTCAGTTCATCAATCGGCCCGTAACAGGCTGCCCAACGACTTCTCCTGGAACTCTCTGGAATCGAATCTTTCAGAAAACGTAATCGCCTGCGTTTCCTAAAGATTTCATTGGTGATTATCATAAGGCTTCAATCCTCGAAATTTTT
>DOCI01000222.1:0-3304 GCA_003503535.1 Planctomycetaceae bacterium | reverse complement strand
CGGATCGTTTACATCAGGCTATTTCTTCAAAAGGAACCCCGGCTCTTGTCGGTTTGGATCCACGTTTTGATCAGCTGCCAGCCGAAATTGTTAAGCGAGCCGAGGCTAATGCGTCCGATCCTCTGGATATTCAGGCGGCTGCATTCGAAGAATTCTGCAAACGCATTATCGATGTCGTCGCTCCGCTCGTCCCGGCTGTTAAACCTCAATCGGCCTTTTTCGAGCAGATTGGGCCTGCTGGTGTGCTCGCACTGCAGCGAGTCAATCAGCATGCTCGACGGGCAGGGTTAATTGTGATTTGCGATGCCAAACGAGGGGATATCGGCTCAACAGCCGAGGCGTATGCCGAGGCGTATCTGGCCGGAGAAGACCCGAACGCTGCCCCTTTCGCGGCTGACGCATTGACGGTCAATCCGTATCTCGGTCGCGATACTCTTATGCCATTTATTCAGAAATCGAAAGAACGGGGGGCTGGGATTTATGTGCTTGTCAGAACCAGCAACCCCGAAGCAGGCAGCTTTCAGGATCATCAGCAGGATCAGCAACGACTCTACGAAAAAGTTGCGGCCACGATTGAGGAGCAGGCAGCCGAGGATGCCGCTGCGAATTCTTCTGAATATGGATGCGTTGGAGCCGTTGTGGGAGCGACTTACCCTCAGGAATTAACGGAACTTCGCCAGAAAATGCCCCATGTTCCACTCCTGATTCCAGGCTACGGAGCACAGGGAGGAGGAGCAGGCGATGTCGCTGCTGCTTTTACTGCTTCAGGGTTCGGGGCCTTAATCAATAGTTCGCGCGGGATCAATTTCGCCTACCTGCGTGAACCTTACAAGACACAGTTCCCTCAGTCGCAGTGGGAACAGGCCATCGAGCAGGCCACTCTCGACATGATTGAAGACATTGCCAGTCAAACCCCCGCGGGTGCTTTGCGGTCATAATTTAAGATAATTTTCATCGTCACATCTGAAAGTCCAGTCCATGTCATATCCAATAAAGTGGTCACTCTCCTCCTTAGGTCCCGAACCAGGTACGGAGAGGTTTACCAGATGGTTGACGAAAATCCGTGTTGAATATCAAGCCTTTGCCAAAAATGCCGAGAACTTCAGTACAGTCGTGACGGCAAAATCGCTAGCCGAGTTGGTTAATGAGTATAGTCTGTGTCGACGAGAATACTGGCAAGTCAATTCCCTGGTCGAATGTTATGCGTCATCTGATACGGCTCGCGAAGAATATCGCCAGGCCGAAGCGGCCGTTGCGGCTCTGTTTCCACATGTCGAAAAAGCCGATCATCTGCTCGATCGGATCATCAAAAACATTGAGGAAGGGACCTGGTCCACACTGGTTGATAACAAGCAACTGGCCGATGTCAAAGGGTTTGTCATTCGTCGACGCAATGAAGCTTCCACACGCCTGCCCGATCATCTGGCCGATTTTGCCAGTGAACTTTCTGTGGATGGATTAAATGCCTGGAGTCGATTGTACGATTCCTTATCTGCTGCGGTCCGAATCCCTGTGATGGAACATGGGGAAGTCAAAATGAAATCGCCCGGTCAGGTTGCCTTCGATTCTCCTGATCGGACAGACCGCGAGAACAAATTTTTCAGTTCGCAGAAAGCCTGGCGAGATGTCGACGAAACCGCAGCCGCGACATTGAATCATATTGTAGGATCCCGATTGACGGTGAATAAATATGCGGAACGGGAAAGTCATCTCACCATTCCGATGCAGCAGAATCGGGTGACACAAAAAACGATCGATGCCATGTGGTCGGCCATCACAGAGGCCAAGCCCCTCGTGCAGAAATATCTGCGGACCAAACAAAAACTCCTCGGCCTGCCCGAGCTCAACTGGTACGATCTCGAAGCTCCACTCAATCTGGGGAGTACAAAAGTTGGTTATCAGGAGTCCTGTGATATTATTCTGGATGCGTTCAGTAAATTTCATCCACCACTGCGGGACTTCACCGAACTGGCGTTCAATAATGGCTGGATTGAAGCAGAAGATCGATCCGGCAAACGGCAGGGTGGGTTCTGTATCGATTTCCCGACTTCCGAAGAAACCCGCATCTTCATGACCTTTCGGGATACCGAAGAAAGCCTTTCGACACTCGCCCATGAACTTGGCCATGCGTATCATGCTTGGGTGCTTCGGAAGCATCCGGTTGTCATGCAGGTCTATCCGATGACCTTAGCCGAGACGGCTTCGACATTTGCCGAAACTGTTGTCGCCTCCCAGCGATTTGATGCCCTGACAACAACAGCAGCAAAAGTGAAAGCGTTGGAATATCAGCTATATGATTCGGTCGCCTTTCTGATGAACATTCATGCTCGATACATTTTTGAAAATGAAATGCATCGAAAACGAGCCGAAGGGGAATTGAGCGCTGGCGAACTTCACGACCTGATGGTGAAATCTCAGAAAACGGCCTACCTGGATTCCCTGGTCGAATGGAATCCGACGTTCTGGATTTCCAAGCTGCACTTCTACATCAGCTACGAACCATTTTACAACTTCCCGTACACGGTTGGTTATCTGTTGTCTCAACGCCTTTATGAAGAAGCTCGACTCGACCCTGCTGGCTTCCCCGCCCGTTACGACCAGTTCCTGATTTCCACTGGCGGACCTTCTGCTTTGACTGCGGCAAAAGAAGCCTTCGGCTACGACCTCGAATCCGAAGCATTCTGGAGCGAAGCCATTCAGCCGATTCGCAATCGTGTAGAAATGTTCTGCCAATTGGCTGAGGAACTCTGATTGAATCGAGACGATTTGTGAACGAAAAGCAAAACGAAATCAGGCTGATGGGGATTACCATTTATCCCATCAAGTCGCTTCCGGGTGTTTCATTGGAAACAGCCAGATTGCTCGATACTGGAGCTTTGGAAAACGATCGTCGCTGGGCTCTGTTCGATGAGCAGGGACGCGTATTCAATGCGAAAAAAGAAGCAAGGTTTCATCAGATTGACTGTACTTTTCCTGAAGACTTCAGCGGAATCGAATTGACTGATCGCCGTACCGGACAGCGACTGAATGCTCAGCTGAGTCAACTTCGTGAAATTGAGAATTGGTTCTGTGACATTTTTGAGCAACCTCTGAAGCTTTTGGAAAATACAGCAACCGGTTTTCCCGATGACACCATTGCGAACGGTCCCACGATCATAGGCTCGCAGACATTGAAGGAAATCGCGAGCTGGTTTCCCGGGTTGACCGTCGAAAGTCTCCGCCAGCGACTACGGTCAAATCTGGAGCTCGAAACGGAGATCCCTTTTCAGGAAGATCTGCTCTTCGGACCTCCCGAACAACCCCG